>NZ_JAPHWH010000016.1:0-87184 GCF_026241455.1 Bacillus sp. DHT2 | reverse complement strand
TGATGATATTGAAATTCATTTTGTTGAAATTCCAAAATTGGTCAAACAATGGCGTGAAGAAAAAGTAAATCCATGGGAAAATGCATTTGTTCGTTGGATGTTATTACTACCAGCACATGAAGATGAACATTTAACTCAAACATTGGAGGATATTGCAATGAATCAAGATCCAATTTTACAAAAAGCAATAAATAAATGGGAAAATATGAGTCATGATTCCTCTTTCCGAACAGCCTATGAGGCTCGTGAGAAGCTACTTCTTGATGAACAAGCTAAGTTGGCTCACGCTCGTGAAGAAGGCTTAGAGGAAGGTTTAGAAAAAGGGATTCAAAAGGGTATCCAAAAAGGACGAGAAGAAGGCATTGAACAGGGGAAAATTCAATTGATTCGTGGTATGAACAAAAATGGTATGCCATTAGAAGACATTGCAAAATTCACTGGTCTAAGTACAAAAGAGATACGAAAATTACTATTATAATTACATGTCATTACAAAAGCTTTGCGAATAATCTCGCAAAGCTTTTTATTATTGCATCCGTATTCTTTTTTCGATTCTGGTGCAAAAAATTCAAAATATCTGGAAGTAATCTCCCAAACTTGGACATACTGATACTAGTACTCTAAAAAAGGACGTGATTAGTATGAAAAAGCAAAATCTATTCAAGTGGAAACATTATCAACCTGATATTATTTTATTAACCGTAAGATGGTACCTACGGTACAATCTCAGTTTTCGTGATTTAGTCGAGATGATGGAAGAACACGGGCTATTTATTGCTCATACAACCATCATGCGCTGGGTTCATCAATATGGCCCTGAATTAGATGAGCGATTAAGGTGTCATCTTAAGCCAACCAATGATTCTTGGCGAGTCGATGAGACGTATGTGAAAGTCAAAGGTCAATGGATGTACCTATATCGTTCCGTTGACTCAAAAGGAAATACGATTGATTTTTATTTAAGTAAAACAAGAGATCATAAGGCTGCAAAGCGCTTTTTCAAGAAAGCTTTGCGGTCTTTTCATGTTTCAAAGACCCGTGTTATCACAGTAGACAAGAACCCAGCCTATCCTATGGTAATTGAAGAGTTGAAGAAAGAGAAAAAGATGCCCATAGGCATCCAAATAAGGCAGGTAAAATATCTTAATAACATTGTGGAACAAGACCACCGGTTTATTAAAAGACGAGTTCGTTCTATGTTAGGATTAAAGTCATTTAAAACAGCAATCTCTATATTGAGTGGTATTGAAGCCATGCATATGATGAAAAAAGGGCAACTTGTTTTAATGGACAAATCTGTCCAAAACCAGAAAGAATTTATTCATAAATTGTTTGGCTTAGCTTCATAAAATAGAAATGTAGGGGAAATTGCTACTCTATATTTCTATCTAATATTTTTGCACCAAAACCCATCTGCAAATACATCAGACCTTTGAAAGACTTTTGTAACATTTATGAAAGTAAATTGAAAGATATATATAATAAGATAAATATATCGAAAGTGATTTTATTTTAGTATGAAGTAACAAGTATAAGCAATGTACGGTATAATTTCACCTTTTGAATCCCCCTTATATAATGACATAGAATATGTATTCTATGTCATTATTCGTGTAATTAAAAAATTTTAGATTCCTATATTCTCAATGAACTGTTAATTTTTAAATAAATTCACCAATTTAAACTACCATATAAAACTTACTTTCATTTTTTTCACTTATGAAATCTTACAAAAGTGTCATCTTTATGTAAGGTAATTAGATAGTTCATTTACGATTTCAATGTGATAATAAATGTATAAGAAATAATAAATTTTTAGATATTATAGGAGAGTGCTAGTAATGATTGTAACAACAACTAATACTATTCAGGGTAAAGAAATTATTGAGTATGTAGACATCGTAAACGGTGAAGCAATTATGGGTGCAAATATCGTACGTGATATCTTCGCTTCTGTTCGTGACGTTGTCGGTGGCCGTTCTGGTGCATATGAAAGTAAATTAAAAGAAGCTCGTGACATTGCGATGGACGAAATGAAACAGCTTGCGACGCAAAAAGGAGCAAATGCAATCGTTGGTATCGATGTAGACTACGAAGTGGTTCGTGATGGAATGTTAATGGTTGCGGTAAGCGGTACAGCTGTACGTGTGTAAATAGATAGAATGAGGATTTTTCTATAGTTGTTATGTATTTTCTATAAATATAGATACATTATGTGTTCATAGATTTAGTGATACAGAAAAACAAAAAGAACTTGTAGGAATCACTACAAGTTCTTTTTAAGGTAAGGTGACAAAAAGGGTAACACAAACTATCTTAACAGGCATATTAGAAAAACATAGGGATGTTTCTTGATAGGTTTATTATATAACAAATATTAACATTTTAAGATTTGAATTTTGAAAATTTTGTGAATTACAAAAATAAAACAGTTTATTGGGGGTTCAGCCGCATGCCCATCAACTTAAGAACCCAAATAAAATGAACTTCCGTTCATATGAACGGAAAAACTCTTAAAATACTTTGTGTCCTTAAAAATGAGCATACCAAATAAACCTCAATCAACCCAATTTTAAAAATTATGCAATATTCTTTTGTTTTTCCAATCCACTATAATCATAGACAACACCCAGGATATCAAAGACTGTTTTCTTCTCATATCTGTGAGATTTTCGTCCATTTTTCAGTAAGAGGCTGAATAGACGGCACAAGATTTTTGTTATTTCTTGAGTGTTTTGTTGTATAGCCTGATACAAGATGTATAGATGATCTTTTATTATTCCAATGGTTTTATATTCGCTTAATTCTTTTTGTTTCTTTTGTAAAATCAACTGTCGCATCTTAAACATAGTAGAAGAACATAGAAAAATAGCAATAAGTTTTCCATAAATGTGACATTCTAATCGCTCTTGTTTGATATTTTGCCAATGATGGATTTGAAAAAGTGATTTCCAAGTTTTAAAGATAATTTCGATTTGCCAGCGAAGAGAGTAAAAATCATGTATTTGTTCCATCGGAACAATCTCCCAAGGTGTATTGGTAACATATATGTTAATGCCAGCTAATCGTTTGCTTTTCTCTGAATATGTAATGCCCTTTTTACTTTCCGTATAAACTTGTTTTTTCATACGCTCATGAAGTTGTTTTTCAGTTAATCGATACATAATAACTCGTGTGAATAGTTTTTTATCCTTTCCAATATAACCGTCTGTTATTTCATGGACCTGTCCTGGTTTTAAGGTATTCATAATTTGTTCTAAATCAACTTTGATGTACTGAGATTGTTTTTTTATTGTCCCATTTCGAAAGTATTCAGGAAACTCATTTTTGATATACACCATATTATTTAGTTTAAGCCGCGATATATAATACACGCCTCGTTGGTCCATTTGATCTAAATCATCCAGTGAATAATAGCCTAAATCTCGAATACATAGATCGCCTGGCCGTAATGTCGCTAAACATTCTGTTCCAAAGGTCTTATCATTATTTTTCCCAGGTTCAACTTGAAAATTTAAAAACTGTCCACTATGTAAATCATATTCTAACTGAATTTTTATACCCGCTGTTTGTGCACAACCACCTGATCCAGGATACACGCTAGCTAAATGTTTTGGAACTTGGAAAATCGTTGCATCTAAAATACGAATTCGTTGAAAATAAGCGCTTGAAGAGCTTGGAATTACTGATGTTTCACAAATTTTATTTTTTAATAATACAGAGAAAATATGTTTTAATAAGCAAACAGCTTTTTTATTGAAACGTTTATTGAGTCCTTCCGGACTAATAAGAGTTCCTGTAGCTGCATGAAGTTGACTGCACAGTCTAACTAAAGAATCACTCGCTACCCGTTGACTAATCCAAACACAGATAGTGGCTAAATCGTGACCCGAAAACTTACGCTTTCGTTGTACAAAATCTAGTTCTCTAGCAAGTCTTTCTAAAAATGAAGGAGTAAGATATTGGTGTAATTCTTTAGCAAATAGTTGTAGTTCACCTTGAATCGAAAGATTCATAAAAAACGCCACCCTTTCTGTATATTTCTACAAAAAGAATAGCGTTTTTTTATATTAGATTAAATAAAATATTAAATTATATTAAGACCCTTCTGTGTTGGGTGAACACTTATTTTCCTCATATAACGTATTAACAAGCTGTTTTAAATTTTTGATGAATAATAGAATCTCTTGACTAGACATTCTGGCATGCTGAAGATGAAATATGTTTCCTTTTCCGATTTCTAACTCGTTTGAATTCAATGTAATAGGGATATTCCTAAAGACATGCCATGGAAAATACAAGTGTACAAAAGTTTCTCTAAAATATATCCCCGATTGACAAATTAATACGCCATCCGATCCTTTACTCAAATTACCAAGGACAGAGGTATCTAAAAAAGCAATGATTTTTTCTTCTTTTGAAACAATATATCGTGCCCAAATTTCCATTAGCTTTTTGTCTGAAATATGATTGTCTACAAATAAACCATTATCAGGTTCTAATAATTCATCGTACGTCTCAAACAAAGAGCAGATTGATTTTATCTCGTCAATTTTTATAACTGGATGTATATCATTTTGCTTTGAATTGTGGAACGAATTTGTAAGAGCTATAAGTAATTCTTTAAATAACTGCGGTGGATAATCACTGCCGTTAATATTAAAACTTTTTTGTGCATCAAAAGATAAAAAACCATCTTTATCAATTTCAATTTGTTGCACTTCATTTAATTTATCCCATTTCATATTTCCTTTACCTAATAACCAATTTTTCCAATATAAACCCGAACTTGTAAAATAAACACCATATTTTCCTGAGCCAAATAAATTGCAACTTAAAAAAGCAATAATTCGATCATTCGTTGGTATAGAGAAACGTTTTTTTGCAATTGATAAGAAATCTTCAGGTATTCTAGTAACATAAAATCTAGACTGCTGATATTCTAAACAAATATCAGTTAAACGATTAATATCTATATTCAGCATGATAATTCTCCGTTTCTTATATATTTTTGATATATAAATTATAATATTATCAGGTAAATATTAACACTTAAAATCCGCTTAAATTGAGAGGCACTCTATTGAATTCTAAAATAAATTTGTGTTAAATTGAAAAATTTATTATTTATTTTTACCGTTTTGGGGGTAACCTGTTTTCTTAAGTTGATGGGCATGTACACAGACCCCTATTTCTACAAACAGAATAGCGTTTTTTTCTTTTTATGGATACAGTTTTATCAGAGTTTGATAGCAATGTGACGAGACTCCTTAAAATTAACATTTAGGTAATTTTTGTAACAAGATGTCTTGTTAATTCATTTTTAATAATTTATAATACTAACTGTATATGGTGTGTATGTTGTGCATCTTATACCATAACACTTATCGATAGAGAGGTTGTTTAATGAAAATAATCTTAAGTAATGTATCAAATCAGCCTTTATATCAGCAGATAAAGGAACAGATTAAAGAATCAATATTTAACAATGAATTGAAAGAAGGCGAACAGCTACCATCAATCCGCTTATTAGCTAACGACTTGCATGTAAGTGTACTAACCACAAAAAGAGTCTATGCAGAACTAGAAGCAGAAGGTTTTATTATTACTAGGGTTGGCAAAGGAACCTATGTAGCCCCCACAAACTTAGAGTTATTAATGGAATCCAAGCGCCACATGGTAGAAGTCAAACTTGCAGAAGTTTGTCAGATGGCTCGAAGTATAGGGATTCATGCGGATGACCTCCATTCGATGATGGACTTAATTTTAGAGGAGGAGGAGAATGGCAAATGAATGCTGTGTTAGAAGTGAATAAACTAAATAAAACTTACGACAGCTTTTCATTAAAAGATGTTACTTTTTCACTTAACAAAGACTGTATAACAGGCTTTATTGGTACTAATGGTTCTGGGAAAACTACTACAATTAAAGCAATCCTTGGCCTCATTTTAAAAGATTCCGGAAAAATTAATTTTTTAGGAAAAGATATGGATAAAAATGAAAGGAAATCTAAAAACAAAATTGGCATCGTGCTAGATGAGGGATATTTCTATGATGAATTAACATTGAAGGAAATGAAAAATGTGATTGCCCCTTCCTATACTGATTGGGATGAAGCGGTCTTCTTATTTTACATTAAACAATTTAATTTAAATCTAGGACAGAAAATTTCTACTCTATCCAAAGGTATGCGGATGAAATTTGCGGTTGCTTTGGCTCTATCCCACCATGCAGACCTATTGATAATGGATGAACCAACAAGTGGCTTGGACCCATTGGTACGGAGTGAATTGATGAATATTTTTCTAGATTTTATGAAGGAACCAGGGAAAAGTGTCTTTTTTTCCACTCATATTACCTCTGATTTAGATAAAATTGCCGATATGATTATTTTAATCGATGATGGAAAAATTTTAGTTAATGAGGAAAAAGATGTGTTAGTAGACACACATGCATTTGTAAAAGGAGACAATCAATTAATTAATGACCAAACCAAAAATCTTTTTTTAAATTTGCATCAATCTCAATACGGATTTGAGGGAATTACTCATAAAAAAGATGATGTGCGTCGACTCATGCCTGATGTATTGATGGAAAGACCAACTATAGAGGATATTATGCTTTCATACATCGGAGGTATTAATCATGTTAATTAACCTTGTAATGAAAGACTTTATGCTAGTTAAAAAATATTTCTTAATTTTACTTGTTTTTGCAGCTATCGCTCCTATTTATGTTTCTGCACAAATACAATTAAACGATGGCGGTCTTGTTGGCTTTCTTTTAACAGTGATTTTGATGGAGCAAATTTTATTTGGTACGATATCCAAATTTGAGGATCAGTACAAGGGGGCGGCTTTACTTTGTGCAACTCCATACACACGAAATGCATTTGTAAAAGCAAAATATCTCTTTCTCTTTGTAATTTTTATTTGTGTCTCTATCATCCGTATTATTACGTCAATTATCATACCATCGGGTATAGAAAAACTCAGCGTAAACGCTCTTGGAATAACATTTTTAATTCTTAGTATTTTATTTGGTATACTACTCCCTGTTCAATTTAAATTCGGTTATGACAAAACAAAAATTATAACATTTTTTACTGTCTTTTTAATACCTTTTGTCGCTCCTACTCTTATAAAGGGACACATTGATTTTACAATTACCTTTCCATTTCCACCAATTGTTCTGGCATGGATGCCTTGTTTTATCTCAATAGTTATTAGTCTTATATCAATGATGATATCTCTCAAAATATATGCAAAAAAGGATTTATAATTAAATTTCAAATATAATAGGGGTAGCTGTTTAAGGAAATATATTTAGTATCGTACATATTTATTTCTTTTCAGCCATCCCTGTTAAAAATTCAAGGCCCCCTTGTGATATACCAAATAACTGTAGAGATATAAAATTTTCGTTTTGGGGATACTTCAAAATCTTGGCTTGATGGGCATGGACCAACTCCCACACGATATGGAAATGGTCTTCTTATTGTGTTTCTTTTGAACATTATAAACACAGCATGTCTTATGAGTAGTAAGACATGCTACTTTCAGAAAATGTGCTGATTGAGAAACGTATATTATCCCTACATAGCTTGTTGTACAAACAGAATCCGCAAGTATATAATATCATAAATCAAAGATGAAAAAGCGATGTATTTCACCATTCCTTATATATATTTCTAATTAGGTATATACTAAATATGGTTTATTTTGTAAATTTTTTTAGGTGTTTTTCAAGTCAGTTCATGGTCGTTATCTAATCTATTGTATGTATCTGCAGTGAGGCTCTTATGTTCATCATAAGAGCCTGTTTGCATGTTCAATTTGTTTTTATGTACAATAAGAAAAAAGAGATCTTATCAGACAGGGAGAGAAAGCTCATGTCGAATCAAAAATTGGTCAATTTACGCATTGATTTTGCCTTTAAACAATTATTCGGGACATCCGGAAGCGAAAAGATTTTGATGGATGAAGCGGCAGGGATTGCACATGCATTGAATAAAGGACGGGAGCAAGGGAGAGAAGAAGGGATCCAGGGGGGAATCGAACAGGGCGTGCAACAAGGAAAACGTCAGATGATCTTAGGGATGCACCGATTAGGTGTACCACTGAAGACAATTGCACAAGCAAGTGAATTATGTATAGAAGATGTAAAAAAAATCCTGGAACAAAAATAAAAGCAGATGATCCATATGAATCATCTGCTTTTATTTAGGGTGTTTTTGCCCATAATGAAATACATTTTTGAACAGTGTTGGGAGGATATAAATTTTCTGTTATGATGAAATAAATATACCTTGCAAAATATTGTTATAAAGGAGGATGTGTGTATGGAATGGCAAGAAGTGCGAAATGCATTCCCGAATAAATGGGTATTATTCGAAGCGGTCCAAGCATTTACAACTGATCAAAAAGAAAGAGTTTTAACGAAAATTGTACCAATTGAAACGTATAGTGAACCTTTAGCAGCCATGAATGAATATAAAAAAATGCAACAAAGTCATCCAAACCGTGAATTATATGTACTTCATACAGATCGTGAAAAACCAGGTATTATTGAAAAAACATGGGTAGGAGTTAGGCGAGCGTGATTAATTTAAAAATAGAAGATGGATTGTTGTTATGCTCCATTACAATGAAGCATAAAGGAGAAACACTACATCTCGAACGTGTATTAGTGGATACTGGGTCTGGAGGAACGATTATTTCATCAGATAAAGCAGCATCTGTAAATATCGTACCAGAGGCTAATGATAATATTTATCGTGTTCGTGGTGTAGGAGGCTCAGAATTCGTATACGCTAAAATGGTTGATGAAATCGAACTTGGATTTTTGAAAGCAGAAGGATTTGAAACGGAATTTGGTGCTATGAACTATGGCTTTGATTTGGATGGGATTATTGGATTAGATTTTCTGATTGAAGTAGGAGCTGTTATTGATTTAGAAGCAAAACAAATTTATCAGAAAGAAAAATAATAAAACAAGCTGTATCGCGTTATTTATTGATATAGCTTGTTTTGAATGCACTTTACAATAGCGCCTATAATAGGTGCTATTTTTTATGTCATATAAATATGTTTGATACATTGGTAAGTAATGGTAATATAAAGTTATAAAATTCTAAATATACAGAAAGGTGTGGTTGTTATTAACAAGAAAAAACTTTATACCATTTGGACAATTTTAGTGCATATGTTTTTTGAATTTGTGTTATTAGGTGTAGTTGTTACAATGGCTTATATGTTTATGGAAACCATTTATGATATTAATTTACTTACATTAGTGCAACCTTTATGGGATAACATATCTAAAGACCTCCTTTTTACAGTAGTAGCTTTACTTTTGTCTTTAGAATGTTATAAACGTTATCAATCTCAAAAGTTTTTAGAGTATGTAAGAAATATAAAATATAATTATGAACATCCTACAAAAGTGATTGAATCTCGTAAATTATGGATAGAGAACAGACTTGAATCTCTTCAACTAAAATTAGATATGTTATTGAAGTATTCTATTTTTATTCCAATTATTTTGTTATTCTCCAAAGATTTAATTATTAAATATGCCGATATTTCTTTAAATACGTATTCTGTAATCTTAATTGTTACAATAGTAATTTTCGCCGTTTGGATAATAAAAACTTATAAACAATTTACTACTACCAGAAGAAATTTAACTAAATATGATAGCGAATTACTCTGGATTAATAACCCTGGATTATTTACACGTAAGTATAAAGAGCTTGACCGAAAGATATCTATAGAGCCTTCCGCAAAGTCTTTAGAACAGGAAATGTCTGAAATGGGATTTGAAGGTAGGCTCTCTCCAAGATTTCTAAAAAGAACAAAACAACAATTGGAGGAATAGTCGTTTAATATCGCTGTTTTAATTTTAAAAAAAGAAGAATCTGTTATGCGTTCTTTATTTAGTTATTGTTTTATTACCAAGTATCAGCAAACCTGTTGAATTGTGTTGGTTCAAAATACTCTTAATGGGCTTAATTCAAACATGTTAGTGGTACCTCTTTAAATGCTAATAGAAAGTAAAAATTTATAATTGGAGGAGAAACAATGAAACTAGATGCTCTTATACAACTATATCAAACTATGAAATCTCAAGGGATAAATCGTTATAAATTTGATTTCACTTTTAATAAAGTAACTTTTGATGTTTTCTTTTTTATAGATGAATCACCTTTTAAATTAATGTTTGGAGCAAAATTAAGAAATTTTTATTTCGAATTAGATGTAAATCCAGGATTCAACATTAGTACTTATTTAGGTGAAAAATACAATGAATTATGTGAAGTATTAGGACTGGAGTATGATCCAGATAACCCCTTTAAGTCTAGGCGTTTCTTTGAAGCGTTTAATCAGCGAATCCCTGTAACGATTAACATAAATAATCAACCGCAACCTCATGATGTAGCTCGATATAGACGAGATGTAGAAGAGGCTGACAAGATATATTTTTTAGGGTGGCTGAATCATGAAAAAACTGGTAAAGGTCCAAGACCAGAGAACCTACAAAAAACTAAAGAAATACTCGGAAGAAATGCCTATAATACTTGTAAACGCAAAAACATAAGTAGTAGGTGGACAGATATTAGAAGTAAAGCTGTAGCTTATTCAGATCCAGAATGAAATTGAGTTTTACAAAACTTACAAAATGTTAAACTTACGAAAACGCTGCAAAGCGATTCTTCAAGAAAGCTTTGCAGTCTTTTCATATTTCTGAGCCTCGTGTCGTGACAGTAGATAAGAATCCAGCTTATCCTATAGCAGTTGAAGAATTGAGAAAAGAAAAAAAGATGCCATTAGGCATCCAACTAAGGCAAGTGAAATATCTCAATAACATAGTGGAACAAGATCATCGGTTTATTAAAAAGCGAGTTCGTTCGGTGTTAGGATTGAAATCCTTTCGCACAGCTATATCCATTATTTCTGGAATAGAAGCTATGCATATGGTAAAAAAGGGCAACTTGTTTTACTGGACAAGTCTGTCCAAAATCAAGTGAAGTTCATCCATCAACTATTTGGAATTGCTGCTTAAGACTAGATTCCACTAGGAAACTTTTCGCCTCTTTATATCTTTCCTAAGTATTTGCACCAGAACCATTCAACTTATATCCATACTAGATCTTCTGGGGAAAGCTTTTTAACAATTAAGCCCCTTCTTCCCTTATTTATAATTTTTAAATTAAACCGTCCTCTATAGTATACTGAAGGTGTGGTGTTTTCTGATGGGGTATGCCGTAAAATCAAAAGGGATTTAACCTCTTCTATCTTCTTTTCAGAATAACTTTCACCATTAGGGAATTCTATTATTCCTAATCTAATCTTTATTTCGCTTGCATCAAACAGCCACTCTTTATGAAGTTCCCTTATCTTTTGTATAAAGTGTCCTTGGGTTTTTCCTATATAGAGAAATGTTTCTTTTCCAGCACATACTCTAAAGATTGCAAATATTCCTTTCTTAAAAGCTTCTTCTCTATTATAAAAATCATTAAAACTATACGATCCATACCATTTAATATGTACTGTTTCGATTAATTCCACCTCATTTTTCGGCAACTATATTACTTCAAAATATTTTATTTGTTCAAAATTCATAGTCCTATTTACTTGCATTAGAAGTTGCGCATTTTTATAATACATTTTAATATTAAGAAATTCAATAATGAATATGTACATATCTTCAAGCATGTAAAGATTTATAGCCTGCACTAAGTCGTCAGAACTGTACAGAACGAAATCATCTATATGGGGTCACCATACATGCCTATCAACCTAATATTTTGAAGTACCCCAAAACAAAAATTTTATCTCACCACAGTTATCTATAAGAATTCAGTTCATTTTTTTGTTTTAGGGAACAATTAATTCCCAATACATGTCTTAATGCGAAAATGTGATATTTCGTGACCTTACCCTCCATATGCAATATTACATATAAAAATATATTGATATAATTGTAAGCGCTTACTATAATAAAAGCATAAAGATTCATCACATCTTAATACAAAAAAAGAGGAGGAAATACTATGACAATCGCAATGGCAGTTTTAAAATTTGTAGGTGGAATCATCCCATTCGTACAAGAGCTTTTAAAAGCAGTAATGTAAATTCATTAGTCAGCAATTATTTATAAAAATTATCATATCTTAATACGAAAAAAGAGGAGAAAATACTATGACAATCGCAATGGCAGTTTTATCATTCTTAGGTGGAATCATCCCATTCGTACAAGAGCTTTTAAAAGCAGTAATGTAAGTTCATTAGTCAGCAATTATTTGTAAAAATTATTATATCTTAATACGAAAAAAGAGGAGGAAATAATATGGCAATCGCAATGGCAGTTTTATCATTCTTAGGTGGAATCATCCCATTAGTAGGAGAGCTTTTAAAAGCAGTAATGTAAGTTCATTAGTCAGCAATTGCAATTATATGTAAAAAAACATCATACAAATGATCTGTATATCAAGAATGAATTGATGTGCAGATCATTTGTGTGAGCAAAGTCCCTTTAACATTATGAAGGGACTTTTTTAAATTTCTACATACTAGAGGTTCCGTCACATCAACATCAAGTTAAAGCACTTTTAAAACATTAAAAAGTGCTTTTTATTTATTATAAATACGAATGTAAACTTTTTATTATTTGTTTACATTCATTTCCTTGATTTTATTAGCTCTATCGCAACTTACCCATTTTCCTCAAAAACGACTAGAAAAGTATACATTCAAAACATCATAAATAAAGAGATTAGAACACCTGTAAACAAAAAAAGAAAAAGCTAGATCGATGCTAGCTTTTTTAACAATTATAATTATCCATAAATATAAAATATTATTGTTGATTTTGTTTTTCTCTTTCACCTACAACCCAAGCTAATAATAAAATCGAGCTAGTTACTAACACTGCTGTAAAAACTCCCATTAAACATTTCTCCTTTTTATAAACAGAATTAACCATATTATACCATGGTGATAATACTTACAAAGACTTACTTACTCTATATAATTTTAGTTACCATAACATCACTTATTGGTAGTATCCGAAAAAGCTAACTTCTTATCTTTTTTCAGATAGGAAGTTAGCTTTTTCGTTTTGGGATAGTTTATTTTTTAAGGTGATATAGTAATACCTCTTATCTTGAATATTAAAATATTTAGCTTTTATATATCTTAAGTTATACTAAAACTGCAATTAAAAATTCAAAATGAACATCCATAACATAATTTTTAATTATTCATCTAATTTCACAAAACTTTAAAATAAAATATAAAGGACTTAACATCTATGACTAATTTTCAAAATAAAAACCTGATTTCATGGAAACAATTTATTTTAGGAACACTAGTAATATCGATATTTGCACCATTTCTTTTTGGGTTATTATTAAAAATAGTATTTTCATTACATATTACCGTACAATTATTTGATAATAATGACAGTTTAGAAATAGCTAAAAATTTTTTATTAACCCTTTCTATATTTTCATTTGCTATTTATTACATTTTCACACACAAATCTTTTTATAATCTAATATTATCTACCCTTAATATTAAATCACTAAATCGAGGTAGGACATATGTATATATATTGATTGCAAATATCATCTCGAATGATTCAGCAAATATACAAGCAACAGATTTAGGAATAGACACATTATCCGAACAATCTTTTATCATATACATAATTGCTATATCAACACATGTATTAATCGGACCTGTTTTAGAGGAAATTCTATATCGTGGAATTATTCTTAGATTTTTAGAAATCAAATATTCTTTTTTTACTGGGTTAATTATATCCAGTTTATTATTTGGTTTAGCTCATAACTATGACTTTGCATTTATTATTTTTGCAACTCTAATGGGTATAATTTATGGTTTGCTTTATAAGAAAACTAACTCAATAATCCCAGTAATAATTGGACATATGACTTACAATTTATATACATTTATATAATCATAATGAAGCAAAAGACGCATTATTTAAAATTATATTTCGCAAGACTATAAGGAGTATCTCCAGCACTTGGGAAAAAACCACGCTCGCCAAAAAATACAAAAAACCGTCCATCAGGACGGCTTTACTTTTTACATAATTCCTGTTATCGGTAGTTAGGTTTCTTTAGTTGAATGGGAATGTTTTGATCCAGTAGAAGAATGCAAAACCTCCAGCTACAAATAAAGCAGCTAAAATGAATGTTATTAGAGGTATTTTATTTTTCATATTTTTTCCTCCAATGATTTAATCTTAAGCTAATTTAGTTAACATAAACATGCGTTATCAGAAGTTGTTAAGTCCATTTTTTACAGATGGTCCCAATATTGTGTGTTATGTATTCAAGCACCTTCACCAATAAAGATACCCCTTATCCTCATTATTCCATGTAGAGAGCAGCAAACCCCTACGTCGTGCTACTGGGAGCACTATGATTTAGCTATATTCCTTTTCTTTTTCTCCAAAACAAATACAACGAATAAAGCAGTTAAGAAGATAAGACCTGAGAGAACTTTGATTGATGTATGTGAAGCAAGTACTAGATCTTTAAGAAAACTAATACAAGCTACAATAAGCAATACCCAATGACCATTCTTGGCAATCAATTTCATCAATGTTTTTCACTCCATTTCATCACCTTACTTATCCATATTATACCAAAAAGAAAGTGACTTGATATGAATTTCTTTTCTGCATGTCGTATACATTTGAGGTTAACATAACGCATCATTATCGGTAGCAAGGACAAAGGCGTCCCCTTACTCTCACAAGGGATTCGCCTTTTTCTTTTTCTGTGAATCTATGCGATTTTTTATACATTCCTATTATGGTCCGGTTTTCAGGTTCTCGTTTGTTACTGGATTAGCTAAAAAACTGTATAAAATTCTGCATGCTCTTAGCGTGGTTTTTTTCCAAAATGCTGGCGGTACCCCATATATTAGATACATTTTATATTTAATGATATAAAAACACTTATTGACGACAACAAAAAAAGCTAGCATTTTGCTAGCTTTTTTATTATTTCGAAGTAAGAGCAACTAAAACATCTACTGGATAATTAACTGCTTCTTTTACTTTATATTTAACTGGTGCTGGTTTACCAAGCAATTTAAACACTTGATTTATAGGATCATTATTTTCCCAATCAGACATCCATTTTTGTAATCCTGCACCTGGAGCAACTGAATAGTTAGCTACTTGTTGATATAATGCAGTTCTATATTGATCATATGCATAATCCGGTTTTGGATTAAAATCAAATGTTTTCGTAACTGTCTCTTCGGAATTTAATGTAATACCATAACCAAAACTTGCAGTTAATGATTGATTTACTGTTGCAATCCCCTCAAGACCTACTTCCATCCCAATTGTATATGATAATCCTACAGTTACATTATGCGAAATACCACTTGTAACCGCTTTGCTCCAATGATAACCTGAATTTTTATCTATTATATTTGAATCAATTAATTTCCAGCTCAGTTTTTTCTTTAATTTAGTATCAGATAAAGCTGGATTAGTTTTAGGAATTGCTATTGAATATAATACCTCTCCTTTTTTTGCTGTTTTACTATATGATTCTCCATCTTCAAGCCAAGTACCATCAGCTTTTAAAATCTTATAGCCTTCATATTTAATTACATTATCGATACTAGTTCCATTCTCATTAGCAACTACATCTACATATACATAATCAATTAAAGCTCCATCGTTTGTAGACACATGCCATTCATTAGGAAACTCTTCATAAGGACCTGTAGGAATGTAAGGAAGCTCCATACCATTTCGCTGAACTTGTTCTGCTGTCATCGGTGCTTTTGCCTCTTGAGAACTTATTACTACTGGAAGGTTGCCTACGTTCGTAGGAGTATCAGTAGCCGCAGAAGAAAATCCTGGTGCTACGAATAAGGCTGTACTCAATACAAATGCTGCAGGTATAACTTTTGTAATTTTCTTAATTTTATGTCTTTTCATGTTACACACCTCTTATTATTTAAATTATTTGCAAAATACTATCTCTTTTACTTCTCATAGAATGTAAGAATCTTATACTCTCATTAAAACACTATGTTTTTTCTATGTAAGATACAAAAAATGAAATTATACTATAATTGCTTATACTTTTTACCTCGAATTAAAATAAAATCACCTTCGATATGTATATCTTATTTTAAATACCTTTCAATTATCTTTCATAAATGTTACAAAAGTCTTTCATTGATTTTTTATGCAAAAACTTGAGGATAATTATAAGCAATCTCTTAAACTGTTGCCTTAAAATAAAATACGATTAAATTAATGTTGATAACTTTAATAAATGAACAAACAAAAAAAACATGTTTTGAAAAATAGATTAATATTTAAGACCAAAACTAAAAATAAAAAAAGAATCCCTTATTTCTTTTGGGATTCTTTTTTATTTTTAAGCATTGCTCACACAAATGATCTGCACATCAATTCATTCTTGATATACAGATCATTTGTATAATGTTTTTTTACATATAATTGCAATTGTGGAATAATGAACTTACATAAATGCTTTTAAAAGCTCTTGTACGGCTGGAATTAATCCACCTAAAAATTTTAAAACTGCCATTGCGATTGCCATATTATTTCCTCCTCTTTTGTTGTTGCTAAGACATGATTTATCTTTATGCTCTTATTATAGTAAGCACTTATATTCATATCAATATATTTTTATATGTAATATTACATATATGAGTAAGGTCAACGAAATATCACATTTTCTTATTAAGGCATGTATTGGGATAGCCCACACCTCCATCAAGCCAATGACAACAAGTACCCCATAAATAAAAAAGATAAGACCAGATTTGGTCTTATCTATGTCATAAGGAGAAAGAAAAAGGGTGATAACCATCACCTTTTTATCATATTACATTAACTGTCAATTTTGAATATTATAGATAAAAATAGTGACAATACCCATATTGAGAAATTTACTACTAATTTGTTTGTGCAGTATCAAAAGGTATGAAAATAATTTTAGGTATATACCGAAAACAAAACACACCTTTTGGTACACATTAGCTATAAGAATTTAATGATTATTTTTACAAATTATAAAAAGTCATGAACTTAGTTTTACCTTCTATTATATACAAGTAGTTACGGGGCAATATCATAGGCTAAAGATTGTTCTAAATATTCACCTGCAATTTTCTGATAAGTTAGAAATATAACAACAAAACGTTTAAAATATGATAAAATACAATTACATTTGAAAAAGAGTAGTGGGTTCAAGTTGTTATTTACATGAACTCCAAAGAAAAAAGCCAAATTCTGTATAGATTTGGCTTTTTTCTTTTTACGCATTTGTAGCTAAAAATAGCATGGTCTTTAAATCCTTGTTAGGGGCAAGAATTTAAAGAAGAGTTTAGCTTAATTATAATTTTACATAAATTACATATTATAGTAAATTGATATTTTTTACGCTAAATATTATAAATATTCAGTAATTCAATTCTTATATTATTTATGCGCAAAGTCATAATTAGTGAGTTTTATAAATCGTCCTAAAAAGCGAACGAGCGTCCTTAAAGGTATACCTTTATAAACGGGGTAGGTACATCTATGAAACATTGAAATATCAAGTTTAAAAAGGTTATCAACAATCATTTATAAACGTTTATTTTGTGTGATTACCTTTATAAACGAATGTGGTATAATTATAGTAACAAATGTAAGGAGAATATTAAAAGTGGCAAATATTTATGGATATATACGTGTAAGTACAAAAGATCAAAATGAACAACGTCAATTACATAAGATGATGGAACGCGGGGTGGAAGCTCGGCGTATTTTTGTCGACAAAGCAAGTGGACGACATTTTGATCGTCCTCAGTATCAATTATTACGAAAAATATTGAGTACAGGTGATATTGTTTACATAGATGCTTTAGATCGTATGGGACGTAACTATGATGAAGTAATTTCGGAGTGGAAATACATAACAAGGGAATTACAGGCTGATATTGTTGTTTTAGAAAACGAAACTCTGTTCGATAGTCGTAAATTTCGTGAGATGGGTGATATGGGAAGATTAATGGAAGACCAATTCTTATCTTTGCTTTCCTATGTTGCAGATCAAGAACGTAAAAAAATTCATCAGCGACAAGCTGAAGGGATTGCGGTAGCTAAATCTCAAGGAAAACACTTAGGACGTCCTCAGGTGAATCTTTCGACATTAAGCAAACAACAAATAAATATAATAGAAGAAACTCATTCAAAATGGAAGAGTGGAGAAATAACTGCTGTTATGTTTATGGAAATGTTAGAACTAAGGAAAAACACGTTTTATAAAATAATGAAGGAATATGAAGAAACAAAGTAGCATCGCTCCTATAAGAAATGCGACTTTGCCCCTAGTTGTAAGAACGCTGGTACTACTGTTTCATTAAAAAATGTTTTAGACTATAGAAAAAAGAACTAGACTGCTAAAAAATAGTTGTAGACTGAAATGGTGTTTTCTGTACGTGAAAGCACTTTTTACTAACATAAAGTATTGTAAAACCTTTAATATTCCCTTCGCATAATCAGTATTATGGGAACGGGAAGTGAATGATATAAACTATTGAATTCTCAAAAAAAATTGGATTCTTTAGCTAAGTAAAGGTATCAGATTTTAAAGTATTTAGCATCAAAAAGTATGTATCCTATGAAAGTTAAGAGAAGAAAAAGAGTAAAAAAGATTGTTTTTTGCTTTTTACTTCTATTTTTAAACCACCCCCATCTTTTGCTCTCGTCTTCTAACCAAAAGTAATCAACCACAAGAAATAACAGAATAATCAAGAAATAGAAAAAGATTTGCAGTATAATCATCTCCTTTTTATTCCATTTTATCGGAAATAACAAAATGTTACATTAAGAATATTCTATTCATGTCAGGATTACATAACACAACATTATATGGGGTCCCGCCCCACACATCCATCAACTTAAGAATTCAGAATTACTCCAAAACAGAAAATGAAAGCTTCTCCTTTCGTATTCTTTGAGGAAGGAGAATTCTTTTGGTAATATTTTTAAATTATAGGATTATTATACTTTTTTCTTGATTTTTATAAAATCCATCCTCTAGTATAAACATATAAATCTAATTATTCTCATTTTTTCAAATGAATGATAGATAATTAGATTTAGGTAATAAAGTTTATAAAAAATCAGGAGGGATATTTGTGTTTTCAAAATGGAAAAAAGGATTCGTAACTACTTTATTTGCACTAACAACGTTTTCAACAGTAGCATCTGCTGAAGAACTGCCTGCAGATCAACCAAAATGGCAGAATTGGGTTCGTGAACATGCGGTTAAATTACAAGAACCAACTGCTAGTTCGAATGAAGATTTATCATTTTTGAAACAAACCTTACAGGGCAAACGTATTGTTTCACTAGGTGAGTCTACTCATGGTTCAACAGAAATGAATCAATCAAAGGTTCGTATCATTAAGTATTTGCATGAAGAAATGGGTTATGATGTGATTGCATTTGAATCAGGCTTTGCGCAAGCGAATGCTGTGTATCAAAATATAGATGATTTAACAGCTGAACAAGCAATGAAGAAAGCTATTTATGATGTTTGGTATACAGAAGATGTGGAAGAATTATTTCAATATATAAAAGAACAAAAAGAAAAAGGAACACCTCTTGTTTTAACGGGATTTGATATACTAATACCTGGGGATGCTGCGACTGCTATATTTGCAACATCTGCAAATGAATGGATTGGGAAATTGAATCCTGAAATAGGTAAATTACTTGTAGAAGCAGAAGGAGAAATCGTGAAATATCGTTCTGTCTCTTCTTATAAGGAATTTGAAGCAATGCAGGCATCCCTTTTGGACAAATACGAAAAAATAAAAGAGTTTATCCAACAACATAAAAATGAATTGCAACAAGTAGCGCCTAAAGCATCCTATGATGTAAATCTTCTAGAAAAGTCAATCAAGATTCGAATCGATACGCTTAAAACATATATCCCAAATGAAGTGAAAGATCGGAAGAATATTCCACCTGAAAAATATCCAGATGATTTCGCAGTTTACACTCGAGATCAAAGGATGGCACAGAATTTAGCATGGTTAAGCGAGATGCAATTTAAGAATAAAAAAATGATTGTGTGGGGACACAATTATCATATTAGAAAACAAAATTCTAATATGATTCAAGCCGCATCCCCATTCCCATTCCCAAATATGATGGATATGATACCACAGTATTTGAAAAATCAAATGTACACAGTCGGTTTATTTGCATATAGTGGTAGCAGTTTAGGTTCGGATAATACACAGATTAAAAATGTAAAGGAAATGCATCAAGCCAATAGTGTCGAAGAAATTTTAAAAGCTGCACAACATCCGCAAGTATTTGTAAATTTAAAAGATGAGGAAAATCGCCCTGAAACCTCTTGGATGTATATGCCTATTATCGGCCAGTATTGGGGATATATAGATGAAATCATGATTCCTAACCAACAATATGATGGTATTCTATGGCTAGAGCATATTAGCCCTTCACGAATTAAATAAAACAACAAGCGCACCATCTATTGTATTGGTGCGCTTGTTGCTTGGTTCTGGTGCAAAAATCATTTAATAGAGATATAGAGAAACTACACAATCTGTTCAATTCCAGATTATGATACAATTCCAAATAAGTTATGTACAAATTCAACTTCATTTTGGGTAGACTTCACCTGTCGGTGAAGTTGTCCTTTTTTCATCATATGCATGGCTTCAACACCACTCAATATAGAAATTGCTGTTTTAAATGACTTGAATCCCAACATAGAACGCACACGTTTCTTAATAAAACGATGATCTTGTTCCACTATATTATTGAGATATCTAACTTGCCTTAGTTGTATGCCTTCAGGCATATGTTTCTCTTCTTTCAACTCTTGAATCGCTACAGGATAGGCAGGGTTCTTATCTACTGTTATCACGCGAGGTTTAGAAACGTACGAAAAAGCCAAGGCTTTCTTGAAAAAGCGCTTGGCTGCTTGTTTATCTCTTGATTTACTTAGATAAAAATCAATTGTATTACCTTCTGAATCGACTGCACGATATAAATACATCCATTGCCCTTTTACTTTAATATAAGTTTCATCGACTCTCCACGAGTCATTTGTTGATTTAAGATGATGTCGTACTTTCTCTTCTAATTGAGGTCCATATTGATGAACCCAACGCATAATCGTTGTGTGAGCAATTGATAATCCTCTTTCCTCCATCATTTCCACCAGGTTACGAAAGCTCAAATTGTACCGTAGGTACCACCTTACTGTTAATAAGATTAGTTCAAGCTGATAATGCTTCCATTTGAACAAATTTTCCTTTTCCATACTGATCACACACCTTTTGTAGAGTAGTAATATCAGTATGTCCAAGTTTAAGAGATTTTTTGCACCAGAACCAAAAATATTATTTATTTTTATAACCTTTTAACATATTTTTTGAATAGCGATTGGGATATAAAGCATTTAACATCTCGTATGGACTACCATTCCAATATCTTCTTAATGGTGTCCATAATTTATGTTTTATTAACCACCTTTGTGTATAGGTAGATAGTAATTGCTCCTCTGTTAGTTTTTCTTTTTCTTCAATAGTCCATTTCAGCGCCTTTAATGCTTTTTTTTCAGTCCAAAAGCCAGTAGGTGTAAATTTAAATTCCCATTCTTTAAATTGACCAGGATATAAATCATTTAGCATAGAGTACGGATTGTTCCCCCATAATATCTGACAAGGAGAGATCAATTTATGATTAGTTAGCCATTTTACACTGTAAACTTGTAATAATTGGGCAGGCGTTAATTTTTCTTTCTCTTCAATAGTCCATCTTAGTGCTGCTAATGCCTTATCTTTGGTCCAAAACTTGTTAGGAGTCATAATGAATTCCCATTCTTTAAATTTATTAGGATATAAAGAGTTTAGCATTGAATAAGGGCTACCATTCCAGTACATAACTAATGGGGCAGCGAGTTTATTTTTTACTAACCATTTTTTACTATATATTTTTAATAGTTGTTCTTCTCTTAGCTGTTCTTTTTCTTCAATAGTCCATTTTAATACTTCTAGAGCTTTTTCTTTATTCCAAAAATTTAAAGGTGCCATACCAAATTCCCACTCTTTAAATCTATTGGGATATAAGTCTTCAATCATTTTATAGGGACTATTATCATAACTATGTTTGAGTACACCAAGTAATCGATATTTTACAATTAAAGGTGTATTCCATTTTTGTTTAATATCTTCTTCATCCCACTTTAAGATTGTTTCAATTAAATATTTTATTACTCTTCTAGATAGTTCTCTATTGTCGTCTTCTTTCCATGTATTAGCTGGGAACCTACTTCTTTTCCCGTCTAATATTTCTTGATAGATATCCTCTATTGTTATTGCTATCGTTTGCACTTCAAAACTTCCTCCCATTTACACTAGTAGAAATATTATATTTATTAATATACTTAACGAAAAATTATTAATATATATTAAAAAGCGAATAATATGATTAGGGTTACATCCTATTATAAAAAAATATACCTATATTGTCGAAAAAATTTAAAAATTAACAAAGTAAATATTTAAAAATAATAAATATTAATTTTAAATTGCGAATTCTTCAGTTATACTAAAATAGCATGATCTTATTAAAGAGTCTTAAGGAGAGTAGTAATATGAGGACACTAGACAAAAAAGAAATTATTCAGACTATTCCGCAAAAGGGTTTTTTTGGACATCCTAAAGGTTTATTCACATTGTTTTTCACGGAATTTTGGGAGAGATTCTCCTATTATGGTATGAGAGCTATACTACTATACTACATGTATTATTCAATTTCTAAAGGTGGTTTAGGCATGGATCATGCCACTGCTGCATCAATTATGGCCATCTATGGATCACTAGTTTATATGTCTGGTATTATTGGTGGTTGGGTTGCTGACCGTCTATTAGGTTCAAGTAGAACAGTTTTTTGGGGTGGAGTTTTAATTATGATAGGCCACCTTATTTTAGCACTCCCTGGTACTATTAGTACTTTATTCATCTCTATGGTATTTTTAGTATTTGGAACAGGTTTATTAAAACCCAATGTATCTAGCATTGTTGGTGATTTATATAGTGAAACAGATACACGTCGAGATTCAGGATTCAGTATTTTCTATATGGGAATTAACTTAGGTGCATTTTTATCTCCTTTTATTGTTGGAACACTAGGTCAACAGTATAATTTCCATCTAGGTTTTGGTGTTGCTGCAATTGGTATGGCGTTAGGATTAGTCATTTTTGTTCTTACAAAAAAGAAGAATCTTGGCTTAGCAGGAACGCAAGTACCAAATCCTTTAACAGGCAGTGAAAGAAAAAAAGTAATTAAACAGTTTAGCATTGGTATAGTATTTATCTTATTATTATGTCTTGTAACAATACCAACAGGTATTTTAACTATTAATCGTTTTACTTTATTAGTGAGTATTTTAGGAATTATTATTCCAACATGTTACTTTATTTTTATGTATCGTAGTCCAAAAACTACAAAAGTAGAAAAATCCCGTCTTCTTGCATATATACCGTTATTTATTGCGGCTACTATGTTCTGGGCTATTCAAGAACAAGGAGCTATAATTTTAGCTACCTATGCTGACCAACGTACTCAGTTACAATTTGCAGGATTTGAACTTCAATCCTCATGGTTCCAATCATTAAACCCTATTTATGTCGTTGTATTAGCACCAGTTTTTGCATGGTTGTGGGTAAAGCTTAACTCACGTCAACCTAGTACATCGAATAAATTTGCTATAGGTTTATTATTTGCCGGTTTATCATTCTTAGTTATGATTATTCCTTCTTATATCCATGGTACGGAATCTTTAGTAAGCCCTATGTGGTTAGTGATTAGCTTCTTATTAGTAGTAATTGGGGAACTTTGTTTATCACCAGTAGGTTTATCAATTACAACAAAATTGGCACCAGCTGCTTTCTCTGCTCAAACAATGAGCCTGTGGTTCTTAACTAGTGCAGCGGCACAAGCAATAAATGCTCAACTTGTTCGTTTATATAAACCGGAAACCGAAATTATTTATTTTGGTGTAATTGGAGGTCTATCCATACTATTAAGTGTCATATTATATTTCATGGCACCTAGAATTAAAGAACTTATGAAAGGTATCAACTAAAAAAGATGTGCCAAAAGATTGTTTTACAACAATCTTTTGTGCACATCTTTTTGTCTCTGGTGTAAAAATTTCTAAATAGGGGTCACTATACATGTCCATCAACTTAAGAAAGCAAATCCACCCCAAAACAAAAAAGTGAACTTAATTATCATGAATAAATGTGGCGTGAAAAATGTTGTTATGGGCGTACTTCGAAATCTTAGAGAAAATAAAAAAGATATTGTCATATTCTTAAATCTGTAATATAATGAATTTATAGAATTCTTAATATTCAGAAATTTAAAGAGGAGGAAATAATATGGCAATCGCAATGGCAGTTTTAAAATTTTTAGGTGGATTAATTCCAGCCGTACAAGAGCTTTTAAAAGCATTTATGTAAGTTCATTATTCCGCAATTATTTATAAAAATTATCATACAAATGATCTGTATATCAAAGATGAATTGATGTGCAGATCATTTGTGTGAGTCTAAATAGTAAAAAGGCTTATTTTCCTCACAAGGACTAAGTCTTTTTTATGATTTCTTGTGAAAAATATACAAATTTACTTCTTCTCAAAATACACAGCCAGAATCACAGCACTCTCAATATATTCATGAATTATATGCAGTGATAACATGGGTTTCATTTTATTATAGTTAATTAATCCCAAATATAAATATAAGTCATTCAGTAAGAATCCCCCATTCTTCTCTATTTACCTATATCTATATTTTTAATAATTTATTATAGTATGGATGTTGATTTAAAGTATTTTGTACAAAATGAACAAATGGATTTTTTTAGGAATACAGACACAATAAATCGTTCCGTTTTCTTAATTCACAAAATTTTCAAAATTAAAATCTTCAAATGTTAATATTTGTTATATAATGAACTTGTCACACCAGTCTTCAAGTAGTTTCCCTAATAAGTCTGTTAAAGTAGCTTGCTGTACCCTTATTAACATTATTTCAAAAAGAACTTGTAGTGATTCCTACAAGTTCTTTTTGTTTTTCTAGTTAAACATGAACGGAAACTTGGATGTTTTTGCCCATCCCCCCGAAAAAACAATACTATAATTGGAGATATTCCTTAAAGTATTTTAAGAAGGGGAATATCTCTTATTTTTTTCTTCAAATATTAGATATCTGTATTAAAAAAGTAGAGTAAACAAAGTAGTTTAAGAATGTATGTTTATAGGAGGAGGTGGGGCGGTTATGAGAGTTGAGCAGGCAATAAAACAGTTGAGCAGGATAAATGAGCGTATTAGGGGTACTGAAACGATTCGTATACTGACCCGCCACATCTGAAAAAATTTCCAATTTAACTTTTTGGTACAAGTCATTTGAGACACTTTCACCTTAGGAAAATCAATAAATAGTCCGCCATCCCAATAGAGTACACTCTATTGGGATGAATAGTCTTAAATTTTAAATAGATACCACATTAAAAACAGTTCAATTAGAGTATTTTTGCTTCAAAAAAGTAAGGAAAATACAGGAATTCTATTTTTTACAGATGTGGCGGGTTATTCCTCGAATCGTTGCCGTATGCCTATTAACTTCAACTCCGTTTCTGTGGAATCAGGGGTTTCCCAATCTTACTTCCGGGGACGAATTGAAATGCTTCGCAAACAATTGCAACAGTCACCTAGAGCTGTAAAACGCCAAATGAGCGATGAGAGTAAGTATGCAATGATTCAATTATTACGATAATGCATTAATGAACTGGAGGGTGAAAATAAGCGATTGAAAGGAGAAAATAAACGACTATATGGTAAGATATATGAAAAAATTGGTTCTGGTGCAAATATATGAAGAAGAACGCGGATAATAGTAGATTCCTAGTGAAATCGTATTTTATGCTATAAGTCCAAACACTTGGTGGATGAACTCTTTTTGATTTTGGACAGACTGATTGGTCTTACCCCCGTCAAGTGGACAGCTGTAAAAAAAGACTATGCAGCCATCGAGATTCGATATTCAATCGGAGCTCGATGGTTAAGCCTTTTTTGGAATCGTTTGTAGTTGTAATGATAGATGTATGTTTCAATAGCTTGAATTAGTTCTTCCTTTGTTTGATAATAATTAAGATAAAACATTTCAGATTTAAAATGAGAGAAGAATGATTCAATGCAAGCATTGTCATGGCAGTTTCCTTTGCGGGAGTGGCTGCCGATGGCGCCTAGCTGTTGAAGCGTACGGTAATAAGCATGAGATGTATATTGGAATCCTTGATCTGAGTGGATGATGGTTCCATACACATCTCTTTTTTGTGCTACTAAATCTAACGTTTTTAGGACAAGTTGTAAATCATTACGATGTGAGAGTTTCCAAGCAACGATTTCATTGTTATAAATGTCTTGAACGACCGAGAAATAGAGAAATTTATCTTTGAATGGCAAATAAGTGATATCTGTGACAAGTACCTCATTTGGTTTGCGGTTTCGGAATTGTTGTTCTACTACATTCGGAAAAACCTTTGAGGATTTCCCGTTAAAAAAGCGTCGCTTTTTACGGATGATTGATTGAATTTGAAGTTCTCGCATAAGTCTACATACTTTTTTGTGGTTCACTAAAAATCCAGCCTCTAGTAAGGCGATTTTCATGCGAGGATAACCGTATTCCTTGTGTTTTATGTGAATGGCTTGAATCTGTTCACGCAATGTATGATCCTTTGAAAGGCGTAATTGTCTTTGCGTACATGTTGAGCGCCACTTATAGTAGCTAGATCGATTTAACTGCGCAATGACGACCAGCCAGGTTACTTTATATCGAGAACGTAGTTCTTCAATAATCTCGTACTTAGCCGTTTGAGCAAGAACACCTCCTATAGATTTGGATACTGCTTTTTTAAATAAGCCACCTGCGCCTTGTAGTATTCCAATTCTTCTTCCACACTATCGAATTTCGTACGAGGACGACCTTTCAAGAGGTTTTTTAAGCCGTTATTGCCGCCGTTGTTTCCCCGCAAGTCTGAAATATCGCCTGTTTCTTGATATCTCCGGACCCAATTCATTAACTGTGTTCTACTTTTTAGCTTATATTTCTTAGCTATAGCTGTTTGGCTACCTTCACCATTTAAATAACTTTTTACAACTTGTATCTTTAATTCATCTGAATAAGTTTGAAATTTATCCCCTTTTTTAACCATAATAAAATCCCCTCCAAGTAAAAGTGTAACATCCATGTTTATTCATGGTCTTTTTACACTGTCTACCTTAAGGGGATAATATCAGATTCCGTAAATTAATCTGTCCCTTTTTTATCATATGCATGGCTTCAACACCACTCAATATAGAAGTTGCAGTTTTAAATGACTTAAACCCCAACATAGAGCGCACACGTTTCTTAATAAAACGATGATCTTGTTCCACTATATTATTGAGATACCTAACTTGCCTTATCTTTATGCCTTCGGGCATATGTTTCTCTTCTTTCAACGCTTGAATCGCTACAGGATAGGCAGGGTTTTTATCTACTGTTATCACACGTGGTTTAGAAATGTACGAAAAAGCCAAGGCTTTCTTGAAAAAGCGCTTGGCTGCTTGTTTATCTCTTGATTTACTTAGATAAAAATCAATGGTATTCCCTTCTGAATCAACGGCACGATATAAATACATCCATTGCCCTTTCACTTTAATATAAGTTTCATCGACTCTCCATGAATCATTTGTTGTTTTAAGATGATGTCGTACTTTCTCTTCTAATTGAGGTCCATATTGATGAACCCATCGCATAATCGTTGTGTGAGCTATGGATAAGCCTCGTTCCTCCATCATTTCCACCAGGTTACGGAAGCTCAAATTGTACCGTAGGTACCACCTTACTGTTAATAAGATTAGTTCCGGCTGATAATGCTTCCATTTGAACAAATTTTCCTTTTCCATATCGATCACACACCTTTTTCTAGAGTAATACTATCAGTATGTCCAAGTTTAGGAGATTACTTGCAAAAGTTTTAGAGTTTTTGCACCAGAACCATACAAACAAATATTTGTATTTAAACAAAAATAAATCACTACAAAAAACTCCATTATTTTCAAATGGAGTTTTTTGTAGTTCACATAACTTCCATTATTGGGGTCACCATACATGCCCATCAAGCTAAGGTTTTGTAGTACCCCCAAAATGAAAATTTTCTTGCTCTGTAGTTAGTTATTTGGAAAAGTTAGCTCTTTTTTTTCGTTTTTGGGGTGTTTACTTTTCTTAGCTTGATGGCGATGTGGCGGTACCCCTACTAAAAATACTGCACTGTTTACTTAATTTGTATCACGTACAATTTTATATTTTATTATAAAAAGAAAAGAGCAGATAGTTATGAGCAAGCCACAATATAGTAGAATGTCAGATATAGAAGTGCCAAATGTTAAGCATATGGATACAAAAGCATAGGATAACGGGACTAAACCATTGGAAGAGGCACTTACGAAGCTCATAACTCTCCCTAGCTTATCTGTTTCACTGTTTTCTTGAATAATAGAAACCAGTGGTACATTAATCATAGAAGACATGAAACCCATCATCACAAGTAAAAGGATTCCTTGCCATAAAACATATATTTGACCAAGAAAAGAAAGTGAAATACCAAGAAAAGAAATAAGTATTAGAATAGAAAGCCCTCTTTTTTTTCTAATATTTAAAAGTCCAATTAATAAAGCGCCACCTAGCATTCCTCCTTGATAAGAGCTTTGTAAAAAACTTACCTCTACTGCCTTTCCATGTAATACTTCGTTCGCTAATAATGGAATTCCCATAAGTAAAGGACCAAAGAAGAAGACATTAATAGTCATTAAAATGAACAGTATGGATTTTAAAAAAGGCATATTCCATACATATTGAAAACCTGCTAATAGCTCTTGTTTGGCAGATGCTTGCCCGGAAGAAAGTGAAAGTTTTTTTTCTTTAATACATAATGTGAAAGTGCATGAAATTACTAAGAAACAAGCGACGGAGAAAAATAAAACTGAGAAAGAACTAACGGTAATAATCCAACCACCTATCATTGGTCCAGTAAACATTGCAACTTGATTGGAAGTTTGAATAAAAGAATTAGATCGAGTTAACATCTCTTTGGGAACTAGAAGAGGAAGAAGGGATTGATTCGCTGGTGAGAAGAAAGAATCTAGAATTCCAAACAGTAGTGCAAAGACCAGTAATGACCATAAATTTAATAGATGTAAATGTAATAAAGTAATCATAATAAAAATTAGTAAGCAACGCGTGAAGCTAGAGACTAACATAATTTTTGAACGTTTAAAACGATCTGCCCACACTCCTCCAACAGTCATTAGGAGGACTCGTGGGATCATAGTTACCATCATGACAATCCCAAGCGCTGATTCCTGACCTAAAGCTCGAATAACATACCATTGCTCTGCAAATAGGTAGGTTGAAAGAGCAAGAAAAGAAGCGGTACTTGATAACCAAAGGAATAAAAATGCACGGTTTTTAAATAATGAAATACTCGTATACTTAGGTTGAGCTTGTTGTGATATGAAAGGTTCACTCAATGAATATTCCTCCCTACAAATAATGAATTATGAATCTTGGTTAAAGAGTGGTTGATCAATTTCAAAGCCTGTGATTGTAACATAAAAGTTTTTATTGGCATCAGTTTTTGTGGAATCTTTTAAGGTTTCTTTAACAAGGTATCTATACTGGTTTAAAAACTTTATAAATTGTTCTTCTGTTAATGAAAATTCTGTTTGCATCGAGATACTAGGCCAATCTTCAACATCGGAAGATGTTAAATTGAATGATGAATCTGGAGCAGTTAATACTCTTGTTTGTGCACGATGTAATACTTCCAAATAAGATTGTCTCGTTGCCTCTTGTGATTCAGAATAATGAAGTAAGTGATTTGCAGGAATAAAACCACGTGAAACGGCTTGATAGTACTTTAAAATATTTCCTCCCTGTTCTTCTTTTTTTACTAATTGAATGATGTTGTGTTTTTCTAGTTCGCGGAGATGATAGTGTACTTTTGCGCGAGAAAGATTTAAAAGTTGGGCAAGTTGGTGACCTGTATATGGCTTTTCGACTAAGTATATAAGCATTTTTGTACGCAATGGATCACTTATTACTTTTAATTGTTCGTATGTTTCAATAATTGAAATCGCTTTTTGTTTCATTTTGCACCATCCTTTTTTTAACCAGTTAAATTTATTTAACTCGATTGTATTACAATTTTAGATCAAGGGAAAGAGATTTCTGAAATTTCTAAACAATAATTTTTTGATATAGTTTGTGGAAATGGATACTCTTTAGAGGGTTCTGGTGCAAAAACCATTTGATAGAGATATAGATATATACCTGATCTTTAGCAAAGGATAGTATATCATCGTTGTATTTTCTCATTTTATAAATAAAACTATTAATCAAATTATCATTCATTCTTTGATAACGATGACAAATAAAACAAAGTAAATAAATATAAATAAGGGATTCATCAAACCGTTTTAATTTATACACGGAATAATATTCTACTAAAGAAGCGTAGTATTTAATACTTTCATTAGAGATTTTTAGTATAGGCAAAATTGTATTGGCCAGTTGAAAGAGTGAATGAATGTCTTTCCCACATTCAATTTCACGTTTAATTTCATTCATACTAAAATCTTTAGGTTCATGTTTTATCCGAGTAATCTCATATAATCCAGAAGAATTATATAATAATTCTTTTAAATGCTGTTTATCGGTTTCAGATAGTTGATTTTGTATAATCATTATGAGGCGTTGTTGTTCATATGTAATAGCATTTCCTACAACCTCTTGCATAAAGCTATAACCAGGAATAACAATACGTTTGTTAGTTAAGTAGTTTATTAGCTCACGAAAAATAAAAATAGGTTTACCACTTACAGTAGCAGCCCTACGGGCTTGTTTCTTTAAATCTAGTCGAGACTGTGAGTCACAAAGACGATAATTAAATCGCTTAAGAATAAGTTGTTGTTGATTAAGTCTAGTTTTTTTATCAATGGATCCAAAATCCGAGAATTCAGCACCATTAAAATGGACTTTGAGAATATATTGAATATCTTCTTCCACTTCGCATAAGTTAAATCGAAAAAATAAGTGTTTTGATTTAAAGTATCCAAGTTGAAGAATAAAATAAATCTTAGATTTTATTGAGCGTAATGTATATAATAATTCATTTTCCATTTGAGAAAGGGTAAAATATTGCACACGCTCTTTAGTTGTAAAAAGGGGCCTACTATAAAGTTGTTTTATTTCATCTGTTGTTAAAATAGTTAATCGTTTTTGATTATTCATATTTATTTGTTTTTATATCTCCTTATGGATTATATTTATAATAGGCGTCTTGCCGACAAAACGCGGATATTATACGGTAAGACATTTTTTAGAAGGTAAAACCCTAGCTTTTCTACGCTAAGCGTAAAGTTAGTTAAATAAGTTACCTATACCTAATAATATAAACCTATGCTAAGTGTTGCAAAAATTAACATATATGCAACACTTCCCTTGGGGTTGATTTTTATAGCGTCACAATGTTGCATATATTATGTTGCAAATTAAACTCCAAAAATGATACGATATTTGTAGCAAAATAGAAAAATAGATTTATGCAACGTTAGGAGAGCAAAAAATGAACTACGCATATATTCGAGTATCAACGCCACAGCAAGATTATACATTTCAAAAAAAAGAAATTCTTACATATTGTCAAACTAACAAAATTGAGTTGTTAGAGGAATGTATTTTTGAAGAAAAGCAAAGTGGAAAAAATATGGAGAGAGAACAATTCCAAGTTCTTATGCAGCAACTACATCCAGGGGATACACTTATTGTTTATAAATTAGATCGTTTAGGAAGAAATCTTTCTGATATGATTCGCACTCATGAAAAACTGATCAAAAATGATATTGGAGTCATTGCTATTAATGATAACATTGATACTCGGAAAAAAGATGACATGACTACTAAAGTAATGGTTACAATCTTATCTTTATTTGCTGATATTGAACGAAGCTATATACTGGAGCGAACACAGGCTGGACGTATCAAGTATGTAGAAAATGGCGGAAAACTGGGGAGAACTCCTAAAATCAATAAGTCTAAAACTGATTTGATACTTGAGTTACTTAATCAAGGGAAAACGAAACAGGAAATTGCTGATTTTTTAAACGTTGACAGAACCACTATCTATCGCACATTGAAACGAAATGGTTATTAAGAAAATTATTCATAACGAGTGCCATCTATACTTCTATAGACTATGTACATTTTTAGAAAAAATCTTTGTTTTTGCCTAAAGACTTTATCATAATAAAAGGAGCTAGATTCTATATCTTAGCTCCCTTATTTGCAAATTATTTAATTATAAAGGCTACGATTGCTAAAACGATACACACAATCCCACTTAATAATTGTCCTATTCCAGAACTCTGTCCATTAATTAGCAAGTTGAAAAGATTTTTTCTGGTTTGAGTTTTTCCTACGAATGCATCATACTTCTTCATTTTATATACACCCGATAAAATTAATGTTACACCAATAACGATAAGTAATACTTTTAAAGCCACTATATTTACCTCCACTTATTATGTATATGTTGAATTTTTCTCAATCATTTTTTAGTTGTTATTATAATCGTGAACAACACTCGTCTATAATTTCTAAAAAATCATTATCAATTTTTATAAGTTAATTATTACGTTTTAACATTAAACAAACTATCTAATAACCTTACACAAAGATGACAGTTCTGTAAGGATAGAAGAAAACAAACAAGCTATCTACAAAAGTCTTTTTTCTTGTTGTAAATATGTATATTAAAAATATACTTTACACTCTCCGTTGCAATTGCTCTATCTTCCCTTACAATATATATCGTCATTTCACACATAAATTTTCTTTGTCTAACTATTATCCACCTGAAACTATAAAACGGGTCATGTTTTGGTGATTTAATCCATCACATGACCCGTTTTCACACTTATCAGCTGACCTTTTATAAGGGGGATTGCCAACAAAACGTAAATTTCGTACAGTGAGAAGTTCTCAAAAACGACTTGTATCAATTTTTAAGGTACCTTGTTTTTAGTAATAAGTTTTGAAACTGATTTCTAATGGTATTTCGTGCTATTTGAGTAGAAATAGAGTTCCATAAACGAACGTTTTGTTCCTATGTTGAAGTCTCTTTTTCCTCAAGGGCTACGGTCTAAGTTTTAGTCAACCACCGTAACCCCTTTTATTTGCCAATGCGAACGTTCTAGCGTTTCCCCTACTCCCTTGTAATGTCCATTATTGTCAAATTTGAATTCTCGATAGTAATCGTCCTTTACCGGAAGGTGAACATTGACATTTTGATAAATCGAGCCATCCTTTTTAGCATAGTAATTGAAATATCCAAAATCAGGGAAAAAGTATCCCCAAACGTGGAACTTGCCTATCGCAGCTTCTCCAGAATCCTGGAAGTAATACCTTTTACCATCGATGTCTTGCCAACCCTTTTGCATTTCGCCTTTATCGTTATAATAGTATATCTTACCATCAACTTTATCCAATCCTGTCAGCTTAGCTTCTCCGTCATGATTAAAATAATATCTTTTTCCGTCAATGGTTTCATGACCATCGAAAGTATAGTTTTGACCATTTTTGAAATAATATTTTTTCCCATCAACTTCCTTCCAACCGGTATAGTAACCCCCTTCTTCTAAGCTGTAATATTTCAGTACAGGCTGGTCTTTTTCACCAAACAATCCAGGTAAAAAGATTTTAGAAATCCCGCTTTTTCTAATAGAACCATCTTTTTCAAACATTAACGTTTTCTCTTCAAAAATAACTTGAGTCTGTAGGCTATCTAGCGCTTCTCCATTCAGCTTAGAAGCTCTCTCAAGTGCGCCTTTGTCAGAAAAGTGAAGAATGATATCTTGATCTTCTAGACGTATTTCACTTGTATCGACCGCATAACTTACGAAATAATAAATTTCACCATCGATTTCACGCAAACCTTTTTCAATAAATGCTCCAGAAGCATCGGAATAGGCACGACCATTATGGCCACTCTTGCTCCATGTTGATCGTTGCAAAGCGCCAGAATCATTGAAATTATACAACTTACCCTCAATCCGTAAATGAGATTTATATTTCGCCGTAAACAATTCACAATTAGACGGATCAAAATAATAAGTATTACCCTCAATTTCCTGCCAACCCTTCAAGAGGAATCCATCAGAACCTGCATAAAAATAATTATCAATGAGTTTTACCCAACTGTTCTTTATCACGTTTCTAGAAGAATCTCTTGCAATCCATTTAGTAGGATCCTTTTCATCAGGTAGTAACTCTATTTCGTCATGCTTCTGTCTCTCATTTTCTTTACCTGGATACCACTCTTTTAACCAGTTATGAATTTCATTGTTGCTTTTTGCAGTGAAACGAATTTCGGAGTTGAAACTCGAATCAGTACCAAACTGTTGAATGTTAGAATTACCAGCCAAACTTACTCCATTCTTGTTTTTCAAATGGAACTGGGATTTATTATCAGAAGAATTACCGGTCTGAACAAGTTCAAACACTTCATCATCACCAATCGAATCGGAATATTGAAGTGCATTTCCTTCTTTCCCTGAAAGATATTTTGAACCAGTTTTCACCAACACTTTATTCGTCCCTTTTTTATAGGGGATAATTTGATAAGGTTTACCGTCATTTAGTACACTAAATGTTAGTGCAATAGGTGTCTCTAGGATTTTTGTAGAGTCCGCCAATATAGCAGATGAGCGATCATGAAAATCTGCAAGAGCTTTAGAATCGCTTATGAGATAATTCCAAAGAACATCTTTGGATACTGGCTTTGAAGTCAATGTTGATATTCGCTTTTCCTCATCTGATAACTCAGCAAATAGGGCATCTGTACCTCTAGCAAATTCCCATTGAGTAGTTTGTTTGTGGTTTTTCTTATGCAATTCATTAACAAGTCTTGAGTTTTTACCAGACGTTTTTTCTACATATATGGTCTTAGCTTGATTCAATGCAATCCCAGTCTTACCCTCGTCTAATTGCGCTTGTGTAATGTAAAGAAGATCGTGTTCTGAAACAGATCCTGCATCAGGATTTAAATCTACAATGGTACCAGCTTCTGTAATATTAAGCTGCTGTCCAGATTTTAATTTATGAATTTCACTTTTTCCATTTGGATAAAGTACCTTAATCGTTTTAGTAAAATTTGTGTCATCTTTCGTATGGTGCATAGAAATATTAAACTCCCCAGATTTAAAACTAGGAGCTCTGTAAGATATATTCTCTGAATAGGGAGTAGTATCATTAGGGTTTGGACCATCCTCTACAGATATTCCAAGTGCTTCATAAATGTCTTTTACAATACCTAATGAAGTAATCCCCACATCGATTACGACACCACCTATCCCTGCGCTAGCCTTATTTTCTGCAATAGGTGCCATAGAAAAAAGAATGCCTAATGCCGCTGCGGTAGGAATTACTTTCTTTCCAATTCCAATTGTTTTAAATTTTTTCTTCATTTTTGTTGTCCTCTCTTAGTAAGAATTAGCCTAGATTGCTTACATGTAACACTGTAAAAAATAAACATATAAAGACTGTTGTATATTGATTTAAAAATATAAAATCAATATCTGTAGGTTCATCTTAGTTTAAATACCTTTCATTTTTCTTGCGAAAGTGTTACAAAACTCTTTCGTTAAAATCGTATAAAATTCGGAATTTTATACGATTTTCTGGATTTTTTCAGCTTGGTCTCATGCCCATTAAACGAAGATTTTGAAGTATCCCCAAAACAAAATTTTTATTTATAAAATGAATTAAGTAGTAAACAAGAAAGGCTGGCAAAATGCTAACCTTTCTTGTTTTTTGGGTATCAATTTTTATTTTAATAAATCAATAATAACTAAAAGAAATGGTTTGTCTCGTTCTTGTTATACAAAGATCTTTTCTTTTCTTAAGATATGTCATAATTACACCAATACATAATAATAAAGGTGTAGTAACGAAAATTCCAAGTAAACCGAAACTATCTTCAACAAACCAAGATAAGAACGGCATCCTTGAGGAAAATATAAATAGGTTAAGTACTAAAAAAATAATTGTACGAGTAATAATCTCATACTTATGTTTTTGTGATTCATGGTGTTAATCCTTCGCAAAAGTGTATTTTCACACTATACTTTCGGTGGTTTACTTATGTGTCAATCATTTTATTCCTATCGGTATGTCCAAGTTTAAAAAATTACTTGCAAGAGTCCTGAAATGTTTGTATGAGAAGCAATGAAAGCCTTTTGTAACATTTACGAAAGAAAAATGAAAGAGGTTTACATTAAGATAAACTTATCGATATTAATTTAAATATGTTGGTAAAAGTATAATTAGAAAGTAAGGAACAAAGTCATGAAAGAAAAGATAAAGAGAAGTATAAAAAAAATTTCCCCTGTAGGAATAGCGATGGGCATCTTATTCAGTTTCAACCCAATTACAAAACATAAAGCGAAAGCAGACGTTGATACAGGAGAAACGATTCTTACAACATTTGGAGATACCTATGATACGTTTCTAAAAGAGCCTTTTGTTATTCTTTTATCAGAACAAAGTGCTAAATATGATTATACAGCTAACAATGAAAACCGTGCTTACAAAGCTCCTACTTTTAACAAAGGAGAATTTGGTATTAGTGTGTATGATTATTATAAAAACCAAAACTTTTCTAAAAGAATTAAAATTTTCTATGAAGATGGGAAAGTTGAATATAAAACAATCAAGCATGGTCAACAACTTCTGATTAAGCAAGCTGGTATAATAGTGGACTTAAATCCTGATGCCTCAGATCTATATGAACGTGATGTGTATTATATTACACAAAAACAATTAGATGGAGGAAATACTGGCATTGCGCTTACGAATTGGCAAACATATTACTTAAAAAGTGACAACGGTGGTCAAATGAATGGTCCTTTAGCTCTAAAATATATTAAACAGGAATTCCCAAATATAAAAATTGGCAACGATAACGTCAAATCCAGTAAAAGAATCTGGAATTTTTAGTTATACCTCTGCTGAACTTGCTGAGATAAAGAAACATAACCTCGCCGTCGTTACACAATATAAAAATGAAGAATGTTCTTCTATTTCGGTTCTGGTGCAAGGAATCTATGAAATTTGGACATACTAGTACTTTACAAAGGACGTGATCAGTGTGGAAAAGCAATTTCCAAAAGGGGCTGTTATTAATATGTATAAAGTGCAAGAAAAGAAAAAGTTTGTCGCTTGGATTATCGGTAATATACATTTCCATAGTCAGGATCTTGGACACATCTTCCATTACATTTTAAATTATGATCATGTATTAAATAACGTTTTTTTCATAAACGATGAAGAATTCAATATTTATAATAAACTGAATAGAGTTTTGCAGTTCAAAGTAACTCATGATTTCGAAGAAATTGATCAAACAATCCAATACTCTCATGCAAAAGACGGAAAAAAACACACATCTTCTAATTTAGAAATGATTCAAAATGCTATACGTTTTAATTCTTCAACATCTTTAGCAATCTATATACAACAAGAAGATGCAGATATCATTAATTATTATAAAGCGCTCACTACAATACCATATGAATTTGATACTCAAAAAGAATTAGATGTGAAAGTAGATTCAGAAAAACTAGATTCATTCCTAAATCAAATACTCGAAAACGGCAGAAATAGAGCCATGTATCGGTTAATCGATGAAGCATTAGAAACTCGTGACGAAGAGTTATTTTATCGTGTAACTAACCAATACAAAGCGGAAAAATCTGGTTCTGTTGCAAAGTTACCCAAAATATAGAGAATCTAGGGTTGCATCGTTAAATGGTTATGCAACCATTAATAATTCCTGTAATTCGTTATACACCGAAAAGGCGGAGCCTATTTGAAGACTTCGCCTTTGTTTGTATAGGGCATGAATAGTTTCAATGCCTTTTATTGTACGAGAAGCATGCCGGAGAGTTTAAAATCCCGATGACCTAGCAAAACGACAATAGTAGCCGACGGCTACTAAAATAATAGCTTGTTTGAATTGTTTTCCTTTAAAATATCCCATTTGTTACGCTCACCGATTAAGAAAGTAATAAATCCAAATCCGATGATCCTTAATATCGCTTCGAGAATCACTTCACTGAGTCCCATCATCCGCTTTCACCCCTTATCTTCTCTTATCGCCCTCAACTGTTCCATTTCCTTAAACATCGACTTGTCGATATCATCCGTTTCTTTTACTTCCTTCGCCTTAACCACCTGAATCATAAGTAATAGGCAAAAGGCGAATCCTACTCCATATCCAATACAGAAGCTCAACCACGTCATCCCATCACTTCCTTCGCAAAATAAAATAAGACGCTAAACCGATAATGGCAGCGCCTACAATAATTGCTACAAACTTAATGGTTCTGGTGCAAAAACTTTAATATACGTGTAAGCAACCTCTAAAACTTGGACATACTGATCCTATTACTCTAGAAAAGGTGTGATCGGTATGGAAAAGGAACATGTTTCCACTTGAATAGATTTTGCTTTTCCACACTGATCACGTCCTTTTTAGATTACTAATATCAGTATGTCCAAGTTTTATAGATTTCTTGCACCAGAACCTGAATGTTCATAAAAGAATTCTATTTTGTTTTTTCATGAATCTAAAAATCAAATAATCTAATTCTTGGCTTAATAAAAGTACTTTTTCATGATTCATACCATATTTAACAGCAAGTTGAACTAATTCATCCTTTTTGTCTTCTATCAAACTATGCAACAGTGTTAATTCCATTTGTAAACTCCTTTATACTTATCATTTTAATAAGAAAAATATTCAAATAAAAAAACAAGACCGTTAACGACAGCCTTGTCTTAAATGTTCCTATTCAAGTGAATAACTCCAATAAATAAAGAGAATACACTAAAAATCAATTTCTTTAAAGATAAAAATACTAAAAAAATGAATAAATTCCATTTTCAGCTAATCTATAATCGTGTTCTGTTAAAAAAATTTTGTGAAAAAATTTCTTATTTTCTTGAAACCCGATATATTAACCTCGATAAACAGAAATAGGCTTACATAACTGATTTATATAAACCTATTTCTGTTTTAGGTATTCTGTACAACTTCCTTACGCACATCAACAACAACCGTCACATAGATATGTCTAAGTTTTAGCTTCTTTGCAGCTTGATAGGCTGCGTATCCAGATAATACTTGATATCGTTTAGAATTATCTGCTCGTTTAACAATAATTTTCTCCGAAAAAGTCTTCTTAGTCTCATAGTATTGAATTTGTTTTACACTTTCTTCCACTTCAATACTCGCTTTCTGTGTATCTAATAATGCACGGATTCTATCCATCCGCATTTCTGTGGTTGGATGGTACACTTGAAATATATTTTCTTTAATATTAATTTGAAGTGGGAATTTTGTAGGAATATATCGTCCTCCGTCGTTTAGTCTTACTTTATATATAGTGCCCTCTTTTGAAATATGAACTTCTCTACATACTTGTTTCTTATCCCATGACCAATACATGCGATATGTTTCTTGATGATTTACAAGTGCAAATTGAGAACAAAACTCTTGAAAATAAGATAGCATTTCCTGTTCTGTAGAAAATAAATTATTTTGAAGTAGCTCTTGTTGCAACTCACCTTTCACTTCTCTAATTAAAAATGTTGTTCCATTCTTGCAATCCGGACAAACAATTCCCATTTTGGATTGTATTTTTTTGATAGACACTATTCGCTTATCACACCGTTGACCACACTTTTGACAAACTCCATCGTATTTTGCATGTAGCTGTTCTACACGCTTGGATACAATGTGTTTAGTTTTTGAAGCTGTTCTCTCTGGCTTTTTCTCATGTACTTCGGCTTCTTTCTCTTCCTGTTTCTGTTGTAAATGAGAGCGATACGTAATATGAACAGGAGCGAAAGTATACACCTCTTCCGGTGTATGGTCCATCGTCCCTTCCATTATAATTTCATTTGCATCAGCTAATGAATCTCCTGCCTCTGCAATCATCTGTAATAATTGGTTCCATTGTTCTGAACGAATTAGTGCTGTTACTTTAACTGACCGTTCTTCTTTATTAATAGATGTCATTTGCTTTGTAACATCATGGAATTCTATTGCAAATAGATATTCCGGATCATGAGCTAAATGACGAATATGAGAAGGCTGACCTTTTACTGTAAGTTGAATCACCTTGTTCTCCTCCTTTTATGTTTTATCTTGGCGATAAACTAAAAGATTCTGTATGTAGCATCCATTATATGGACTATATAGTCATCTTATCATATATAAAAGAAAATTTTGAATATTGACCTTGAAGATGTGATGTTTTATTTAATTAGACAACATTTGAAAGTGCATATTAGACAATCAACAACGAATATTCATTATCAAAGGAATTATCAAGGTAAATACCAAGTTTATAACCAAAGAATCTATCATGATAGCACTATCAAAAGAAATCACTCATTTCTGTATGTTTGTAGGCATTTTTGAGTCGTGTTTATAAAGGGAGGAAAGGTAATGAACAACAAGATGGCAACAGAAGAAACATGTGAGTATTGTAAATGTCTTTTATCAGCTTGGTTGTTTTGGGAGTATCGGGGGAAGAAATATTGCTCTGAATCTTGCGCACATTTTGATAAACATTAAAGGAGCTAAGACTATGTTCTCTAAAAAAGAGGTAATCTCATTTCGTTCATTTATGGATCAGTCTTATAAAAGAAAAAAATCTGTACATTTGTACAGTATTGGCGCAATCAGTCCATTTTCCTTTTTTCATATGTCACAACCTATTGCGAATACGTATATGGCGCTGGGCATCTTAGGAGGCGTGACAATTGGTGCTGTATTGTTGGAAAAATACCTGATACGAAACAATCATGTTTTTTCAGCAAAGCTCGTTTCAGACGGTCTATATTATGGGATGAAGCTTGGTGGAATGGGATTGATTGGTTATGTATTGATTCGTATTTTCAGCATGCTATAGAGGGGGGAGAAACAATGAAAGAGTGGTTAAAAAAGCGAAAATATAGATACCAATTAGAGGAGGTATTCAAGAAAGCAAAGCTATTTGAGGAACATGTCACAAGAGGTGGGAAAATACCTATATACCCGAAGATTCATGATGTGTTTGAAGAAAAAGAAAGTGTACGATACACTTTTACCTTGCCTAACGGCGTGGATCCAGCTCAAATTCAAAAGAAATGGTTTTGTTTTCAACAGATACTTGGGAAAAACCTTATGATTGAGGGCGATATTAAGAAGTTTGTACTCCATGTGTTTCATTCTCACGCTGGTTTAAAGCAATATAATTATCGTTATAAACAATGGTTACCATTATTGAAGAGCTGTCGTCTTCCGGTAGTAGTAGGAAGAGATCAGTTTGGTAAGAAGATTGTGTACGACATGGTGGATTCTAACACACCTCATCTTCTTATAGCAGGTGAAACAGGATCTGGAAAAAGTAGTATGGTACGCGTTGTATTATCAACATTAATTCAGCATATGTCACCTGATCAACTCCATCTATACTTGGGAGATTTAAAGAATTCAGAGTTCCACTTTTTGCGGAGAGTAAAGCATGTGAAACATGTTTGTATGGAAGAACATGAAATGGCAAACATGTTATCAAAACTATGGAAAGAAGTATTGTATAGAAGGAAGTTAATGGAGGAATATGAGTTGGGGCATATCGATGAATACAATCAAATAACAACGAAGGAACAACTTCCTTATATTTTGGTTGCGATTGATGAAGTAGCAATGCTACAAGATGAAAAAGAATGTATTACTATTATAGAAAAAATATCAGCTATTGGCCGATCACTTGGTGTATTTCTTATGCTTAGTATGCAACGGCCAGATGCAAAAGTATTAGATGGTAAATTAAAGCTCAATATGACTGTAAGAATGGGCTTTAAATGTGCGGATTCAATTAACAGTAACATCATGGGCACACCAGGATCAGAACACTTAGAGCAGTCTGGCCAAATGATTTTAAAATTAGGTGGTTTACGGAAAGTGCAGGCTCCTTTTTTACCATTAGAGCAAGCGAAAGAGATTGTAGAACCTTATTGTTTATCCAAAGAACAAAGTGTTGTAAATGAAGACCTGGAGAGCCAAACACAAGAAGTGTTTGGAGTGTTGGAAGATGACAACGAATAGAGATAAACAGATTCTAAGCCATTTACAACAGTTCCGCTGCATGTCACGAGATGATATTATTGATCTTCATTTTAAACATTTAAAGAACACGGTAACTTGTTGTAATACTGTTATGAAGCGTTTATGTCGTGAAGAATACGTAGATGTAGACACTTCCCAGCGCCCATATATATATTTCCCTTATCCAAGTCCTATCCGTAAAAATAGCCAAAAGATTCGGCATTTTTTAGCCATTTTAGATGTGTATAAACAATTAGTAAAGGTAGAAAAACCAAAAGTATTCCAGGTAGAACCGAAATATAAAAAAGGATATATGGAACCAGATATCTTTACAATCTGGCGAAAAAGTCCATTTTTTATTGAAGTACAAAAATCAATTTATAGCAAGGCTGTTATGCAAACCAAGATAAATCGCTATGAATCCTATTTTCGTAGCATGGAGTGGCAAAAAGAATCCTGGCAGCCCAAACATACTACTGTATTTCCTTCCCTTCTCATTCTCACAGACTCTCAATATCCTATCTCAAGTTCTAATTTCCGTATTTTTCAAGCCTCTTCTATACAGCATTTTCTTGAACAAGTGAAACCAAAGGCAAAACCAATTTCTGTGCAAGTTGGATCATCAAGAAAACAATTGTAATAGTAAAGAAAAGCACAAGACCTTATTTCTTGTGCTTTTTACATGTCCCAGAAGTCATTTATTTTTGCATGAGGATCAACTTTTCTTATAGCATTTAATATTTTTCTCATAATCTCTGGCTTTGGTATATAAGAGGTGTCTCTACATGCCTTACTTACAGTTTTAGCGGACACTTTAGATTTTTTAGCCAACTCTTGTTGCTCAATACCTTGACGATCTAACCATTTTTTTAGATTGGTTCTTTTATGGCGAAAAAACATTTTCCTCACTCCCATACCCATGATTTTTTATTTACAAGTATGGACAGGAAAATGAACCTATATACACTTCAATTTACCTTAGGGTTATTAAGGATATGAAAAAATGAGATTCATAGATTATTCACACGAACGATTTATTGATATTTTTGCCTGGAATGAGGTATACATACAATGCAAAGATTTGACTTACGCATCATACAACAAATCTTTGCAAAGCGATTTCCAAAAAAAATCCGACACACTCCATTCATTGTTAATAGAGGCAATGGCACATTTATTTTACTTATATAAAGAAAAGTCAACAGAAAGTGGGATGAAATAAACAAATAATGGCCATTCTAATTCTCGTTAGTTATCTTAAAACATTTGATGGAGTGAAAAATATGATTGGCTTATTAGTAGTTTTAGGATGTACACTTTTGTTTTTCTTTTTAGCTCAAATTACAACATCTTCATCCACATACCATCCAAATCATGATTTACAAAGGCAAAAATGTGCCAATAAACTAGAAAAACGCGTATATGATGCATTGCGTTATAAAGGATATCATCCAATTGTACAGTATAAAGTATCAAATACACGTTATAAATTAGATTTTGCTTTCTTTTCCCCATTTGGTGTAAAAATCGATTTAGAAGTTGATGGACCATTCCATCGGACACCAGAAGGAATAAAACGGGATCGAACACGTGATAAATATATGAAAGCAAATGGATGGAAAATCATTCGCATCACAGATATTGAATTAAAGAACGATTTCGAAAAACAGATATTATTAGTTGAAGCCACATTAAATGAAAATGAGATATATCCATCTAAAAAAGAGACATTTGTTTTATCGGAACAAGAATAAACATCATTTAATTTTTATTTAAACTACAAACCATATATAAATTCCCACTAGAAATTAGTACAATGGTACTATAGTACAAGTGTAGCAACACTATAGTGGAGGTGATGATATGGAGAAGAATGATGATGTTGTAAGTGAAGTGCATTTGAAAACAATAGATGTCTCCCGTATCACCAATTTAGCGGAAAGTACAATTAGAAAATATAGTTTGGAATTAGAAAAACAAGGGTATCAGTTCAATAAAGATGGCGATACACGACTGTATCACGCGGATGATGTGACGGTTTTTAATACTTTGAAGGAGATTAGAGAAAAAACAAAGGTTTCTTTAAGTCATGCTGTCACTGTGTTGATGACACAGCAGAATCGTGCGATGCAGGGTGTGGCGGCTTCAGAGGTTGCTGTGACGAGGGTTCATAGTGAAGAAGAGCGACACGCGCTACAAGTTGTATCGCAGGAAATGCAAAGTTTTTTCGAAGATATAAGAACTGAATTTATAAGTTTTCGAAAAGAACTTGAGATGGAACGTCAAAGTAACGAACTTGTTCGGAAAAAGCTCGAAACAGAGCGTAAACGGAACCAGGATTTAGAAGGAAAACTGGATGGTATTATGGCAGAATTAGAAAAGCTTAATGCTAAAACAGGTAGTTCTAATTCCGAACCCAAAAGGAAGAAGTTATTTGGGCTATTTTAAACTTATACAAAACAAAAAGAGTTGCTTTTATATAAGCAACTCTTTTTGTTTGAATCCATTATGCATATGGGTCATCGTCTAAATCATCTAGCGAACCCCAGGATTTCTCTTCTTGTTCTTCATGGGCTTCCCCAGGCTTCGTTATATCTTTCTTTGTTTCGACATGTGTTTGATCTAAGGTAGATGAATGATTAGGCTGTGACTCTTCATCTTGCTTTGTTGGTACTGTCGTTAAAGGTTTTGTTTCAGCATCTAATGAAAAAGTATATTTGCGCGGTAGAATTTCCGCTACGTCTGTATCGCCAATTTGTTTGTGAAGTTGTTGCGCCGCATACAAAAAGAACATTGTTAAATCGCTTTGTTTGTTAATAAAATCAAGCATTTCATGTGAAATGTCTTTTTTTATATAGATATTTGCTCTGTCTCCAGCTTTGTATTCTTTACGAGCCATTATTTTTCACCAGTAGCAGCAATTAACGCTTTTTCTTTTAACGCATCAAAGCGTGGCGAACAAGTGTATACAAGTAACCCGCGAGAGTTTACGAAAAGCGGATCTTTTAAGAAAACAACATTCGTTAAGCGTCCTTTTTGTTCTAAAATTTGCTGTAAGCTTTCTTTTACGATTGCGGCACCACCACCATAAATAAATACATATGGATCATCTTTCATATCGTCGATTTTGTTAATAATATCAGTTGCAATTCGATTCGCTAAACCTAATAATGCACCGCGTGATGCTTCTTTTAAGCGAGTATGGCGAGGATGTTCTGAATCTAAATAAATAGCATTAAATTCAGCAATACTATCAATTGTTTTTTGTTTGTTGTTTAAATTCCAAACCTTGATAATATCTAGTAAGGTTTCTTTGACACCATATGGTAAACCTCTACTCATTTTATGTTTAAAGCTGACACCTTGGGAAACTACTTCTTCTGTAGTACCGGCACCAATATCAAAAGATAATAATGTTTTGTCAACAAAGTCAGTTTCTACAATTTTATCTTCTCCAACTTCTACTTTGCGTTTGATCGTTTTCCCTTTTTCATCATACACAATTCCCCATGCTCCAGCGGCACCCTCTGGCAAGCATTTGCAATATTCAACTTGAATATTAATTATTACTTCACGTCCGCTTGGGTGGTGGAATTTTACCGTATGATGATTCATATAGCGTTGTGCAAATTCTTCTGCTGTTTTAGGTGTGATTGTTGCAACAGGTAATGCAACAGAAAGATCAAAAGTTACATCAATTTTATTTTTATTTGGTTGCTTTTTCATTGCACTAACTGCTAGACCAGCCAGTGTTACCAGGACTACAAGATCATCCTTTGATTTGTCGGATTTCTTTTCCATTTCAATTCCCTTAATGTTTTCATCAATTACCTTTTGACCAATGACATAACGCATATTATTTACTGATAAGGCAGGTGATGAAATAGTTACATCAATATTATTTTCTAATTCCTCAACTGAAATATCTTCCTCACTTAAAATGTTTGTAGCTTCTCCAATGTGATGTGCATAGATACTTGATATAAATAAAGGTTCTTGCCCTAAAACCGCTAATTTTAAACCGCTGTTCCCCGCGTCTGCACCAGCTTTTAAAATTGTCATATATAAAACCTCCCAAAAGATTTTTTATTATTTACTAAGTTAATTCCATTATATGCTAAATATGACGAAAAAGTCAATACAATTACACACAAATAAATAAAACTTAATACAAGTCAATACAAAAATACCTGCAAAATCTCATAGAAAGTATTAAAATACCAGCAATTTTTATATTGATAAGTATTAACTTGTATTCATTTGTATTGACTCACATTCACTTTCCCATGAATGATATATAAAAGGGGTACCGCCAGCATTTCGGAAAAAACCCACGCTAAGAGCATGCAAGATTTTATACAGTTTTTCGGCTAATCCAGTAACAAACGAGAATCCTAAAACCACGCCAGGATAGGAATGTATAAAAAAATGCATAGATCCATAGAACAAAAAAAGGAGGTTCCCTTGTAAGAGTAGGGATCCTCCTTGTCCTTGCTACCGATAATGAGACGTTATGTTAACCAAGCATGTATACGATATACAACAGGAATTCTCTAATCAGAACACGAATTTATTCGTTATTAATAAATCATGATTAGGGGAATTGAAAAATGTCGACTAAAGAGACTCCACTATTAGAAGGGAAGGATATAATACTACGTCCCATAGATCCTGAAAAGGATTATAAGCAATGGTATAAAGTAATGAAAGACCCTGAAATGCATAAATGGACAGGAAATACAGTGCCTAAAAATCCTGAAGAAACGAAAGAAATGTTACAGCATTATAAAGAACTCGATCATATCATAGCGTGGTCTGTGATATTGAAAAGTACACAAGAAATGATCGGGACCTATTGGCTTGCTGTACCAACTACTACTGAAGATGGAGTAGTGGTTACAGGTGATGCACAACGAATAGCAAAAAAATATTGGCGCACAGGTATTACTTCTCAAGTCAGGAAATTAACATATGATTATGCGTTCTCCAGATTAGGGGTAGATGAAATCCATGCTTCAGCATGGAAAGATAACACGAATTCATGTTGTTCTATGGAAAAAGCAGGCTTTCTATTATTAGGACAAAGAGAACGATTATTTTCAAAGTATGAAAAAGTCATGACAGAAAACTTTTATTCTTTAAGAAAAAAGGACTGGTTCAACAAAGAAAATTACCTTCCAATAACGATAATTATGTAAATACGAAACCCCTTCAGCAAGTAAACTGAAGGGGTTTTTTCTAGATACATTGAATGCCGATAAGTGGCGTTATGTTAAGTTCACATGTAGAGGATATACAAAAAAATATTTTTTAGGTGTAAAAACATATAGGATGTATGCAGTGACTGATAATCAGAACGTACTATTCAGGAACACATGAAATATATATAGTACAGGCTCAATGAAATTACGATTCTATTGCTTTTGGGGGAGGATATATGTCAAAAAAAGTTCTTCTGTTTACAGATTTAGGAATTGATGATGCCTTTGCTGTTCTGTATACCTTTTTTCGTAAAGATATCCAACTTGTAGGGATTGTAGCTGATTATGGAAATGTATCAAGAGAGAATGTTATAAGAAATATTAACTATTTAAAGTATATTGGGGGAAAAGAAGAGATACCTGTATTTCTGGGAGCTTCTGTACCTTTAACGGGCATATTGGTCCAGTATTTTCCTGAAGTGCAGGGGAAAGTGGGATTAGGACCTATCATCCCGCCTGAGATTTCTTATCCGATTTACCCTATCAATGATATTTATCGGATTATAGATTCTAATTTAGATGATCTCATAATTATCAATTTGGGAAGGCTGTCTTCGTTGGCGACGGCATTTGTCCTAAATTTAGAAACAATGCGGAACGTGAATGAATACATTTGTATGGGAGGAGCTTTTTTTTATCCTGGAAACGTGACTGCTGTGGCTGAAGCTAACTTTTATGCAGACCCTTATGCAGCAAACTTAATTCTGCAGCATGCAAAGAATTTGACAATTATTCCGTTAAACGTCACTCAACAGGCGATTGTTACACCCGAAATGGTCCAACAAATCGACGCGTTTCACCGTAATACACAGGACCTTGCAGGGCTTATCATCAAGCCCATGTTAGACTACTACTATAATTTCTACTCTAAATCGAACCCTGGTATAGGGGGAAGTCCTATGCATGATTTTGTAACAATGTGGTATTTGTTGAACCCAGATGCAGTTCTCCTTTCAAAAGTACCCATCAAAGTAATTCCCGATCAAGGAGAAGGATTCGGTCAAAGTATTGCAGATTTTCGTTTTGTGACAAATCCGGGTTATAAAACACATAATGTCGCTTTTCAGTTCAATTACGAAAGTTTTAAGAGAGATATCATGGAAACATTCTTAAGGAAGAGACTGTAGCATATCCTAAGTAAACTTCAGATAACGGAAATTATGTAAAAAAGCTAGCATGAATCTAGCTTTTTCTTTTTTGATCACGGGTGTTCTAATATCTTTATTCATCATGTTTTGAATGTATACTTTTGCTAGTGTTTTTGAAGAAAATAGATAAAGTGAAATAAAGTCAATTAAATCAACAAAATGAATGTAAATAAATAATAAAAAGTTTACATTCAGTAATAACAAAAAAAGTCCCTTCATAATGCTAAAGGGACTTTGCTCACACAAATGATCTGCAAATCAATTCACTTTTGATATACAGATCATTTGTATGATAATTTTTATAAATAATTGCGAAATAATGAACTTACATTACTGCTTTTAATAGTTCTGCTACTAATGGAAGTACTTCACCTACAAATGATAAAACTGCCATTGCGATTGTCATATTATTTCCTCCTCTTTTGTTGGTCTAAGATGTGATTAATCTTTATGCTTTTATTATAGTAAGCGCTTACAATTATATCAATATATTTTTATATGTAATATTGCATATGGAGGGTAAGGTCACGAAATATCACATTTTCGCATTAAGACATGTATTGGAAATTAATTGTTCCCTAAAACAAAAAAATGAAACCCTTTAGGGTTTATTTCGTATGTAAATGAGTGCTGGGTCTAGAAAAGCTAATTTTTAGACCCAGCACTCATTCCCAAAAACAAATTTTCAATAATCTAGACTAATATCGTTTTTGGGAATGGCTTAACGTACATAAATAGCATAGTAACATTCTTTCAACTATCTATTATGAGGGGACAATCTTCCAATACAGACATCATCTTTTTTGTGTAGTCTAGACTTTTTTATGTCCTTTACAAAGAAAGGATAAATTTTAGAGTGGTATAATTTTTTCTATTTACATAAACATACCAGAAATCAAACTAATTATAGTTGCAATAGCTAATTTAAACAGAATTTTATATTTCCTTAATTTATGAAGCTTGTTTTTAAAAAGGTAGTATATGCTTTCAACTGCACCTACAATTACTAGAATAGTCAGTAGAGTATCCGTAGTTGCATAAGAATATAAATCTTTATATTTAATCATTATAGGTAAAAATAAAAAGATAGTTACTATAATTAGTAGCTTTACAATGTCTAAGTCTAAAGAAAATTCTTTGCTAAAGTTTTCAGGTTTTACATTTTCCTTATTTCTATTGGAATTTGTAAAAATAGCATTTTTTATAACAACAATTACTGCTAAGAATATTAATAAGCTACATAATAAGTGGATAATTGTAATAACATCCATAAGTTAACTCCTTTTTATTTCTTTTATGGTCTACAATGTTTGTTCACTTGATCTGTACCAAATACAATTGCACCCAAGTTTGCTAGAGCAGTTCCTCCAACATTTAATCTTTCTTGCCATGTAGAAGCTTTTAAAAGAAGTTCAGCGCTCTTTTTGAATCCACCTAATGATTGTATGTATTTTTTAGCTTTTAATATTTTTGAAACTGCAACTAAATTTGAGCCAACAAATACAGCTAAAGCAGAAGCACATCTCGTAATTTTACCCCAATCTGGGTCTGCAACTACAGGGAAAGCTGTATTTTCATTAAATTCTACGACCTGTATAAGCTGATTTCCTTCAACTTTATAATGTGTAGCAACAGGTTTACCATTTGCATCCTTCGCCCAAGCTGGAGCAAAAACTCCTTGAATTATATTATTAGAGTCTACTGTAAATACTTCACCAGTATCAAATTCTGCACCTAAATATTCAGCGGCAGAGACTAGTTTTCCTCCATTAGGAACATTTACAGTGAATTTATATTCATGTGGCGCTGAAGAATTTTTAATATTAATCAAAGAACGCACTCCGTCTTTTGTTGTTTGTACTGCTAAATCAACAGGCTTAGTTGTATCTTGATAAACAACAGTACCATTCTCTGTTTTTGTTGCATTCTTTAAATTTAAGTCTGGAAGAGAAATTTGTAAAGAATCATTGTTACTTTCAATGGTGATTGGATTTGAATCAAGAGAATTTGGAACTTTTACGATTCCTGATGAATTTTCTGTAATAGTAACATTTTCCGCATTTGATGTAGATGTTTTTAAAATGTCATTAATCCCAGTAGAGCGCTCAATCATTAAGGCTGTAGAATTAGCTTCTCTTTTTTCCTTTAAAGATATCTCTGATTTTGTTGTAGTAACACTTTCTGCTTTACTTGCAGGAGTCCAAATAGATACACTCATTGCTCCTACAATTAACCCTGTCATGATTTTTTTTGATATTAATTTCATAATATTCCTCCTATTGTGTTATAAAATTACCTCGCATTTATAATTCTAAATATTTACAATTTTATAAACAAGTCTGTTTATTTTGATATTAATTTGTTAAAATATGGTTGCATTACGGATTGAGTTTCATATTGTGAATTATCTACATGGTGTAATAAATACTAGGGGTATTTCTATATGGGGGCTCACCAACAAATTTCGACTTTCATATGCTAAGGGATTTTTTAGTTTGGTCGAAGTCAGCTGATTTTTTGTGTAACTATTCTTGGGGTACAGCCGAGATACGTGTAATTTTGAGTATTAGCCTTACTTTTATTTCCAAACAAAACCTATTGAACGTATAACTAGGTTTTATTACGTCTATTTACAATAAAGATTCTGTCTTTGTCTATTATGGGTTAACCCTAATCATCCATTGGTTAGTTACTGAAAACACTTTGTTTCAATTGTGTGATTAGGGTGTATGATAATAAGTTTAAAAATGAAAGATTAGACATACGAAGGATTTTTATAAAAAAATCATAGATAAAAAACCCGATTTTAAATCGAGTTGGAAATAAAAGTAAGCCTATGACCTATTTTTACACGTATCTCGGCTGTACCCCTATTCTTGGGAAGAAAAAACAAAAGAACAAATAATTAAGGAAATGGAGTTGCCTGATTACGAACTAGAATACTTAGATGACGCTATGAGAGAACTAGCACCACAAGGGAAATTTACAGGAATGGATTTAGACCGCTATATTTCAATGCGATTGAACATGCAAGAAGAAGAGACATTTGATGAGGACGACGTATTATATCAAAATTAAATGGCAATTCATCTAAATGGGAAACAATTTATATTGGATGAAGTGAGTGTTGCAGAGTTGTTCTTTTTCATGTATCAAGACAGGATGGAATGGTATTTACAATCATATGGGCAAAATCTGCAGGGTTTTGTAAAGGAATTAAAGAGAGTTAGTGAAGAACTAGGATAAGAGGTAGTTACTTGTGTTGGTCAATCAAAACGGACCTAGCGAAGCAAAGGGAGTATTTGACTTGACCAACCGCACTACACCCAAACCCTCTTGGCACTGAACAAACAACCGTTTGTTCCTGCCACCCGGTGAGGGGGCCCCTCAAGGGGCACGGCAACGATTACTACTTTTAGGGGCGATTCGCAAGTTTAAGTTAACAGAACTGGAATTCCGTTAACTTTTTATATTGATTTTGACAACATTTGTTTACGGAACACGGATAAATCATCATAAAAATAAGTTTACGGAACTAATTTTTACAGGTTTTCTTTAAAGTTTGTAGTGCTACAATCTCATAAATTAAAGTTTCACCCTAAAAATCTATAATTTTTAATGAGTGGCCCGAAAAAGAAAGAATCGTTGCCATGCCCCTATAGGGTCTGTCGTGAGAGTGGTGATGGCACACCGCAATCTTGCACGTCAGCGATACCAGAAATGGACTTCGCCTTTGGGAGCAAGAATCCCACTGGCTTTAGCCAGCTTGACCCTTTAGGGGTGGGAGTGTCAAATATTCAACTTATTATTTTTTTGCTGTTTATTCCAAAATTGCACGTACCTATACAATGCTTCAATACTTTTTAAACCAAGAAAAACCTTGATTTCTTGCGGTTTCATACCACTTTGCAATGCATTTAAAATGAAACGGTTCCGCAGCATAGTAGGCGTCATATGGATCCCAGCGCGTTTGGTTTCCTTTTGCAACATTCGTTGCACCGCGATTCTAGTTAGTGCCGCAGGCTGATCCTTTTCATAATCCCAGCGGAACGTTTGTGGTGCAAAGTCAAAAGCAACAAAGAAGGGATCCTCGGTTTGTTGGCGTGGACGTATGAGCTTCGGAATTTTTTTGTAATACAACAAGGCAAGCTTCACATCTTCTTTTGAAAGGGTAATAGATCGCTTGTAGGCATGTAATCCTCCTGGTTTGATGGTATTGGTCCCGAAATGGATATCATGCATTGAAAGCGTAATAATGTCCTGGATAGATAGTCCGTAATTGAGCATGAAACGAACTAACAACAAATTACGTTCCAAGATGAATTTTCTGCCGGATGCCTGGTACTCCGTCAGCCCGTCATAGCTCTGCATAACGCGTAACAGCTGTTTGATTTCTTCGTCAGATGCAAAGTGTTTAGAAGTAAGGTCAGGCGGTGCGACGTCGCTTTTGAGGCTGTCTGCCGCGCTATGGAATTGCAAGAAGTTAATCAAAACACCTCGTACCCGTTTTAGATTAGAATTTGACGCGCCACGCTCCTTTTTTAGCGATTTTAAATAGCTATCTAGTGTATTTGCATCAAAAGACATCAAAACGTCTTCTGGGGACGATTTGAAGCGTTTCTGAATCCAGGAGACAAAAAGCGAAATATCGTAGCGGTATTGTTTCGCAGTGGAGGGTTTGCGGCCGCGCTTCAATAAATCAGCTAGAAAAAAATCAACAGCAGTATCCCAAGTCATGGCTATATACTCCTTTGTCCTAAAAATTGTGTACCGCAATTATATATATAAATACCTAAAACATGCAATAAGGGATTCCATGCTTCGCAAAACGCTTTTTTCTTTGGATACAACCATTAAAAACGAGAAACGAATCCTAGGGAATCTGCAAAATCCCCGTCGAATAAACCAAAATAAAAAGTAGGGAAGTAAATATCCTCACTCTGTCCTGGCTAACGAATACAGTAAAAAAAGCCCTGCGCGGCAACAGTTCGTCATTCGATTACGAATGCGGAAACCATTGTTACACAGAGCCTTTTATTAACCCGGTTTATATTTTTTAAATCCCTATTTTAACCGATGGATCATTTAAGTCCATATAAATTTCCCCAAAAGGATTTTCTGTAATTTCTTCAAATGTCGTAATTAAAATATCATATCTTTGCTTTAATACAACTTCCCCATCTCTTTCAATCTCATAGAGCGGAGGCTGTTCCGCATCTTTTAAATGCCTTAACAGCTCCTTCTGTCTTGTCTCATCCCGCGCAATAAACACCAATTTCCATAACACAATTGGATAAGGATGTTTTTGCCCAAAGCCCCGAAATGGGGGAATTAGCTTAATTCATTAGAAATTTATACATTATGTCAAAAAGTACACTTTATGACATAGCTGAAAAACTAGGATTTTTCGTTTCAAAAATACAACTTAGTAATATTTGAAACATGTCAATGCAATTGTATATATTTTGAAACATATATTTTTTAAAAGTAACCCAAAACCCTTATTTATAAGGAGTTTTCACGATATGTTTTTCTTATTCCCCCTTTTCGAGGGAATGGGCAAAGAAACCCAAATAAGCATCGTGCCGCGCCAATAGGAAGAACCATGCACCAGGTTAGACAACGAAAGGTGAGGGGCTGGTGTTTGCTTTTTGGGTTTAGGGGGTGGAGGGAGGCGTAGCCGAGCCACCAAGTGCGGGGCAACAGAGTGAGAGGAAGTGAGCTAGAAGCGAACGAAGAAGGGGTGAACGCCGAGTTCGATGTGTGAGGTGAACGATGCCCGCCGCGCCGATTATGTAGTTTTTAAAACTTTTCCCTTGCCCTGCTATCTGATTCATTCGAATCGAGATACCAGAACAAGGAAAGCTTCAAAATTTCATCTGGTTTAGCGAGGACACGGGGAATCCCAAAACCTCCCTATATATCAACGTTTTTTGACAATCGCAAGTGATGAATTAGACGATGAACAAAAACATCACAGTTTCATGTCTAATTCATCACTAATTCATATTGTGTTCGGTATGAAAGTTTTTTGCTATCTGATTTATTCGAGATGAAAAGAAGTGAATTTACTAAGATAAATAATAGCGAATAATAACAGATTGATATTCGTTTACTGTACGTGTTTCAGATTTTGTGAATGAATAAAAAGATTACAAAATATTGTTCTATTTATTAAAATTTCTTTCATTTTTTTAAGTATGAAGGACAAAAATAAGTATTAATCTTCAAATAAATATATAGATCAGTCAAAAAAATATATAAAAGAATCAAATATATATATAGACGAAAAGAGAAACGCTGAATCCCTTGTGTCCCAAGGAGTTTGAGAGATTTGGTGATTCATGAAACATAGAATTCACAATTTACAAGTGAAATATCAAATAAATCACAAATTCACAAGTTAAGAAATCAATTATTCTATGTTCCCACAAGCTAATACTCATACTATCTACAAATCCACAAGTGAAGTATCGTAACATGAAAAAATAGAAAAACAGCAGATTTTGAGTTGAAAACCTACTGTTTTTAATTCTGGAATGGTGAATGCCAGAAGATATATGTTTTTCTACATGACAAAGAGCCTTGTTCACTTCAATTTTTTTGAACAAAGCTAGAATAAGCATGCTATTTCATTATTTTTTTATGCGGCCACAACAGAATCTTGTTTGTAGTTCATATGCAACCATTCTGGTTGATCCCATCCTTTACGTCCAAATGCAACAAATAATTCATGACGATCGTGTTCACTTAAATATGTAAAACGCCAAGATGGAAGTGATTCACGTAACTTTATACGAACAAAAGCACCCATAGACTTCACTTTTTTGCTTGTTGTTTTCACGTACTGTTCTAATGCATCTAATGCATAGCACATTGAATATGTCATGAGTTGCGTTCTAGCAGTCTTATTTTCTAATAAATACGCAATCTTAGAAATTTCACTTTGGAACGCAACAACAAGATCACGACGATCTTTATTAGAAAGTGGGTATCCCAGGGATTTTAAACGTGATACCGATTCTTTCCTCATTTTTGCCTCATTTTGTTTAATATCATCATCTGTATTTTCCACTACACATGATGCAGCGATATGAATATAAAACTTAGGAACCAGAATTTGGTTTACAGCTTTTCGAATACGTGTTAGACGAGATTCACGTGCTTTCCGTATTGTTTTATGAGTAGGTACAAAAGAGAAAATAGGCGATAATAAGGCCGTATATTCTCTGACTTTCTTTGCATTTTTCTTTAAATATGTTTTTAAAGTGTCCATGTTTCTTTCAACAGTATATTGTTCAACACTTTCATGATTATGTTTGTAAAGTTTGTGTGTAAAGTTATTGCAAAGATCTAATAACAAATAAATCCCTTTACGATCACGATGTGTAACTAACTCACGTAAAATATTCGTATCTAATAAGGATTTTGGAATGCGGAAATAGGACAATCCCATACATTCTTGGTTTCCTTCACGTTTTGTACGATTATTTAATGCATAATTACAAATCTCGTACACCGGTAATCCATTCATAATTACTTCTTGTATAAGTTCACGTTGTAAAAGGATCTCAAATCCGCCATATGTAGTCGTATAAGGTAAGTCAATTTTTTCAGCAAGTTGAGCAATCGTAAAATCGCTTGGTAATAATCCAATATCATTTACTATATAGTGCATCCCAACATATACCGCGAGGGCGGATGCTGGAAGCTCACATAGCTCATCTTCCCTTTTCAATTGCTTGAAGAGTCCGTTGAAGAATTTCGGACCATGCATGAGGAATTTTTGCTTTGTCATTTTTTTATCAAGATTCATATTGGTTTTTGGTGTTTGCGTATTTACTTGAACACCGCTAGTTAGATCAGCAGCTGTTACATTTTCTCCACTTGTAACCATAATAAAAACCTCCTATTTTTCCCACCTAAAATAAACAGAAAAATGCTGGAAAAACAGAGGTTCCATATTCACATTAAAAGTGCATTATGGTATAATTTTAGTATCAAGTTTGATATTAAAAAAATCACATACATTTTTAATGTGAATGAACCCTGTTAGGGAGCTTTCAACTGGTGTCGTCGCCAAACTACAACCAGATGAAAGCTTGAGGTGGGGTTTATTTTTTTGTGTACATTTTTATTTTAAAACGTTCTTCACAAAATATCAATAAAAGTTGAATAAAACCTATTCAAATTTCCAATAAAAATTTTCTGAGTATTCATAAAATTATTTATCAATCGAGGGAAATGATAAATTGTCCTATCCTTAAAATAGAAAACCTTTGTATATGGTAAAATTTTCTTAAGAATTGATTGATAATATCTTTCGTGAAGGGGGGGAGTTTACTGTGGACACATTGACTATGAAAGGTTTTATGGATGGAATTTCAAAAGAAATAAAAGGAAAATATACGATACGAAAATTCGCTAAAGTTTCTGGTGTTAGTAGAGAAAGAATAACTAGGGCTATTGAATGTGAGGATGAATATGAACTGAAATTTGATAGCTTTTTGAAATTAATCGATGCTTTATACAGAAATCCAGAAATAAGGCGTCAAAAAATTAATACTTTTATCTTTTTAATCAAGAGTCCATTGAATATTAGGAAAGCATTATGCTACGCTCATGTTTCTGGTGAATATGAAGTGATAGATGCTTTAATAAAGAAACACAATAATAACGATAGGATTAACCAGTATTTTACGATTTATGATTTGTTTAATAAAAGAAATAAGAATGAAATAAAAGGACAACAAATTGTTGATGAAATAAAAAAGAGCAAAATATCTTCTAATGCCGAATGCCAAGCACTATTAAATTTGCTTTATATGGTTGCTATGTATGAAGAAGATGATTCAAACGCAGTAGCTCCATATGAGAAAGAAGCTGCAAGATTTATAGCTGAAATTGATCAGAAATATATTAAAGAGTGTTTGCAAATGCAATATAAAGAAAGAACTGCCTATACATATTTGTTAGCGGATAAACTGAAAATGTGTAGAGAAGTTTGTAAGTCTATTCTAAATTCTGCTATGGATATCCCAATGATTAAAGCTGTTGCACGTGGATGTTTAGGTGAGAGTTTTATATATGAAAATCCATTAATCGCAGAAACTCATATTGAATCAGCTTTAAATCTTCTTGATGATATAAATGTACCGAGAAAGTCTCAAAAGTATTTTGCTTTTAAAACAACTTTGGCGTACTTGTATATTGAAAATAATTTTAATCTTCATAAAATTGATTTTAATTATATACATGAAGGAGAAGAGGCTCACTTTGAGTGCTTATATAGGGATAGAGAGAAAGGGCTTGCAATGTATAAAGAAATGGAACGAAAAGGATTTAGTGCACATCAATTATATTCGTATTCTAAAGTAATAGGGGATGTAGAAGGATTGAAAAAAGCCCTAATATCTTTTGAAAGATCTGGAAATTTATTTTATGCTAAAGGTGTAAAGAAAGTACTAATGAAAGGTGAGGTGAATTTGGTTGAATAAATATTTAATCGGTTTATTGATTATTTTAGGGATTTCATTAGTTCCTCAAAGTGATGTAAACTTTCAACAAAATGCAAAAATACAAGATGAATCATCGGTCACCACTATAGATATGAGAGTTGACCCTGGAACAGGATGAGTCAAGATGGATAATAAACTTAATAAGAAATAACAGTGAATTAGACGCTACGGTTGTAGCGTCTTTCGTGATTTTTAGGGGTGGTGCATTTTTCAATTACAAAGAAAAAGTGCACCACCCACGTATATTAAATCCTAAATTATAAGAAAAGGATGTGAGATTGGTATGGCTCTAAACAATCATTGGTTAGAAAAAAAATTTAGGCAAGAATGTAATGACACTGATGTATACACCATTGTTAAATTGTACATGGACTTAATTAAAATATGTAACCAAGAAGTTCTGGAAGATAGCATAGAAAAAATGGGTTAAATCAAGAGAGTATGTTGCTAATAATGTTATTTATTCATTCTTTTTGCTTTAAAGTCATTCATATATGCAATTAGTTTCTTTTCTAATTCGAGCTTATATTCATCGGGCACACTCATATATGTTTCAAATAGATTTGTTGATAAACGAGTAATAAGTTTAAGTTTATCTTCTTCTCTTATAATTGTCTCTGGATTTAATAAATCATTTATGCTCACTTTATGGTATGAAGATATATTATTAAGTGTTGAAATATCTGGCTCTCTAAAACCATTTTCCCATCCAGCATAAGTACTATAAGGCGTATTTAACTCCTCTGATATTTGTTTACGACTTAGTCCTTTTAAAGTTCTTAGTCTTTTTAAGTTTTCTTGAAGTGGATTTAATACATCTAATTTCGTTAGTTTTTTAATTATATTTAGTCTATCTTCACTTATATTTATAGGTTTAGATGAAAGTATACGAGTATTAACTAATTCGTCAATAAGGATGTCATAGTAAATAGAGAATTTCTTTATTGAAAGTAGATCGGGCTCTCTTAAACTATTTTCCCAATTGTTGTAAGCGTAATAAGATATATCTAACTTTGAAGCTACTTCTTTTTGAGTTAGTTGTTGTAATTTCCTAAGGTGCTTGAGGTTTTCACCTAAAAATAAGTTTTCCATAAACATACTCCTTTATTTGTGTTTTGGAATAAAATTGTTAAAATGAATAAAAAATTATTCATTTCGTGTTGACATTAGGCTTAAAGCCTAATAAAATATAATTAAAGTTAGGGGGTGAAATATTTGGTATCATTACAAGAATGTAAAACTCAATTACGTCATTGTAGGGAATCACAAGACCTTACTATTAAAGATCTTTCGAATGCTTTAAAAGTTCCAAGAAGCACTTTATATGACGTTGAAACAGGAAGAAGAAGTCTCAACGCTCAAAAGGCAAAGTATTTAGCAGATTCTCTAGGAGTCCCGATAGATCGTTTATTCTTTCCAACATACTATCGGGCATTACCAATGTAATATACATTCACTATATAGTTAATATTCATTTGATGTATATTGCAAACAAAATTCGGCTAAAAGCCGAAAAAAATTTTACTAAAGTATAAATTTTTTATAAGTTTAATATTTTCAATATTCTGATCTTTGAAAACTTAATGACTCTAAAGGAGCTGTAAAAAATGGTTTTGAAACGATCGTATCAAGCATTACTACTCGCAACGAGTGTACTCTTATTAGTTATGAGCTTCTTGATTCCGCTGAATAAAGCCAGTGCGGAAGTGATCAATCGTGAAACATACAAGGTGGATTGGGCTTATAGTCCACAATATGGAAAAGATGTCCGTACAGAGATTTTAAAGAATGCAAGTGGCCAGATTGCGTATTGCCTGGTATACGGCTTGAAATCTCCAGATGGAAATGACCTACCAGAGGCAGGGAAAACGGATGATATTTCGTACCGGGTACTGTTAAATGGTTATCCAGAAAAAAGTCCAGAGCAATTAGGCGTATCCACTTGGCAAGAAGCACATTATGCCACCCAGCTGGCTCTTTGGAATTCACTTGGTCAAATTTCAGTGAATGAGTTGCAGTTCAAAAACAAAGATGTTGAAAAAGCAGCAAAAGCAATCATTCATGCAGCGGATCAAAGTCAAGAGATGCAAGATGTATACATGAATGTAGTTCCAACTGATAAGCAAGAGGCAAAGCTAGATGGAGAGTACTTTGAAACAACAACGTATACAGTTCAAACCAATGCGAAAAAGGGTACATTCAAAGTACAAACGAAGAATGCACCAGAGGGCACACGTGTTGTAACAGAACAAGGCGAAGTAAAAGAAACGTTCCAACTAGGAGAAAAGTTCCGTATTCAAGTACCGAAATCCTCCCAAAGCAGTGAACTATCTCTGAAAGTCGTTTCAAATCTAACAAATTATCAAGCTGTTGTTTACAAGGGAACAAGTACAATCCAAGATGCAACAGTATTATTAGAACGTAGTACAGAACAAGTAAGCAAAGACTTGCAAGTATATTGGAAATCAAATGGTTCCTTAAAAGTCATTAAGGTGGATGAAAGTAAAAAGCCACTTCCGGGCGCAGTATTTGAAGTCTTCAGTAGCAATCAACAATCTATGGGAACGATTACAGCAGATAAAAATGGTGTAGCTCAGCTTGGTAATTTAGAAATAGGTACTTACACCGTAAAAGAGATCAAGGCACCTGCTGGTTATGTTCTGGATTCGAATCCTCAAACATTGAAAGTGAAAACAGGTGAAGTTGCTGTTATTGAAATGAAAAATGAGCAAATCAAAGGCGGTATTCAAATTCAGAAAAGCAGTGATTCCGGAAAAGCACTTCCAGGTGTTGAATTTACCGTATTCACATCCGACGGAAAGGTAATACAGAAGGTAACTACTAACAAAGATGGAATCGCGAGAGTAGATGGCATTCCGTACGGTAAGTACTATTTTCAAGAAACAAAGGAGTTAGATGGATATTTATTAAATAAAACGAAGTATTCATTTGAAGTAAAAGAGCATCATAAAACCCTTACGTTTGAAGTGAAAAATGAGCAAGTAAAAGGAAATGTACAGCTTTTGAAAGTCGATCAAGACGGTAACAAACAATTAGAAGGAGCTGTGTTTATCCTTGCGGATGAAAAAGGTAAAAAAATCAGTGAGCATACAACAGATAAAAACGGGCTTATCAAAGTTTCAAATTTACTGTTCGGGAAGTACCAATTTATCGAGAAAACTTCTCCAAAGGGATATGTACTTGTGAAAGAGCCGATTCCTTTTAGTATTACAGAGAGCGGTAAAACAATTGAGTTAATCGCCAAAAATACCAAAATCACAGGATCACTTGAAATCACGAAGGTGGATCTTGCTGATGGAAATAATAAACTCCCAGGTGCAGAGTTCACAATTTACGATGAACAAGGTGCTTTAGTAGTCAAAGGAAAAACAAACGAGCAAGGAATTGCGAAATTCGATAAACTCCCAGCTGGGAAGTACACATATAAAGAGACAATCGCACCAAACGGATACTTAATCAATGAAGAAACTTTCCACTTTGAGATTAAAAATGATGGTGACATTATCAAACATACAGTACAAGACAAGAAAAAAGAAGTTCCACCATCACCAGAAACACCACAACAGCCAGAACAACCTCAACCACAACCAGAGAAACAACCACAAACACCACAGGTTATCGAAAAACCTGTACCAACACCAGAGAAACTACACATCATTGAAAAACAACCAGAACAACCAAAACAAATCAAAGAACAACCGAAGAAAGTAGAAAGCCATTTGCCAACAACAGGTGGTAAAGCAGAAAATCCATATTGGTACTGGATTGGAGCTACACTTGTCGCTCTTGGCAGTGTCGTAGCAGTTTACGCGTACAGAATGAGTAAAAAAGTAAAACAAGAAATGTAAGTAACACTCTCAACTGATAAGGGAGGGCGGGACACAATGTGCGTGTTTGATGTATATTATCAGATCAATGATAGGAAATATAAGAAATCTTATTTGCTAGCATTACCTGAAGATGGGTTTCAGTTGAAAAACAATATACAACATGTTCTGTTTCAAGATCACCAGCAACCAGTGACAATCCTTTCTACAGATTTGGAAGAATTGTCTTTAGGAGAAGTTTAAGAAAAGGTATAAAAATATAGAATATTTCCATTTAACGATATAGAAGAATAAATAAATGAAAGGAGCGAATAGATATGAAACCAATTAAGCACATGCGAAGTAAACGTGGTTTTTATATCGGTAGATTGAGTCAACTAAGGGGGAATCGCGTGAATCATTCCAAACTGTCATCTGAATTGACTGGAATTACAGGAAGAGGGATGGCATTTTCAAGCTTTTTGATGACATTAGCTGGTAATGAAAAAGGAATGAAACTCATAGATCCAAAAGCCAATTTCCATAAGCATTTTCACAAATGATAACAAATTTGGTTTAGGAAGGATGTTCTTTCATGAGAGCATCCCTCCTGAAAAAGGGAGGAGAAATGGGATGTATACCAATCGGCATGAATGCTGGGAAGCGTTTTGGAAAGAGCAAGTTACAGTAAATGGAGAAATGGATCTGGAACAAATCAAGCAAGAACTCTTCGAATATAAAACACTTTTAGAACAAATCAATCAACCTCACCAAGCAATGATACAGCCTCAAATATTGATTCAATTAGCAGTAGAACAACGAATACAAAAACATCAAGAAAAGACATTGGCACTCGCGTAAGTCATGTAATGACTAAATAGGAGGGAAGTGAAGAGGTGGCGCGCAGCAAGTTTGATAAAGAACTTGAAAACATGCTTGAAAAGAACTGGAAGTCGCTCTTAGTTTTAGGAGCTGTGGGCTTTGTCTGGTACTCCAAAGAAAAAATATTGGCGGAACTCATGAAACGTGTACCAGTAGCAATTGATGTAACAGTTAGTATATGCCGCCTAATCTTGTTAGGAATCTTAATCTATACAATGATCCGCATCGTCCTACATTACTTGTATGTATATTTTGAGAAAAAGCGATATCAATACGTAATGTTTATCCCGCATATCGATGATGACGTGACAGCAGAAAAGTTGGGTCAAATGATTCGTCATGTGCATAATACAGGGCGAAAACCATTGGAACGTCTATGGAAAGGGCGAGAATGGTACCGAATGATCATGTTTCGCCCAGAAGGAACAAAAGAACGTGTGCGCTTCTATATTGGCGGTCCCAAAGATGAATTAAAGCGTGTTGTCCAAGCGATGAGAAGTGTGTATGAACATGTTGAAGTCTACGGAGTTTCTCGTAATGAAGTGCCTTTTCCATCTAAAAAAGCAGTAGGTGGACGAATGGTGCTCAAACGAAAACGAGCAGCCACGTTATCACTCGCTCGTTACAAGAAAGATCTGTTACCGATGCTGGGAAACGCAATGGAAGAAAAAACATGGGTAGACATCGCCTTTTCACCAGACAATGGATATCACCTTACAAAAGGGATTCGTAAAGCGGAAAAAGCACTCAAAAAGAAAAAGAAACATGAATTAGACACATTTGAAAAAGAGGAAATCAGAGCATTGAATAAACGTTTCTCAAATAACGAAGTGGCATTTCAGGTATCTGTTTCCTTTGCAAGTGAACATTATCCAGGTGTACCGGTTATTAAAAATATCGGTCATATGGTAGCAAGTATCATGGCCGATGTAAATGAGTTACGGTACAGACGCCTCAAGCGTTGTATGCCCACCGTACCAAATCCGATATATGGAAAGATGGTATGGACCAGTTCAGAACTTTTGAACATGTTTCACCTCCCAGATGTGACAGGAGATAAAGAAAAGAAGGCAGAACAACGCATTCTTTATTTAGATAAAGGGGAGGCAATGCTGCCAAACGATATGTTGGCGGAAGGAATCGCAATTGGTCACGTCATGCACCCCTATATCAAAGATCGATTAGTAAGAATTAAAGAGAAGTATTTAAGCAACCACGGCTATATCACAGGAAAAGTAGGGAAAGGGAAAAGCTCTTTAGTTATGGCTTTAATGCAGAGTCGTATTGATAGGTGGATTGAAAATCCAGATAAAGAAGGTGGGTTCTCATTATTTGATCCAGCTCAAGATTTAGCACTTGTTACGATGAATCGTTTGTTAAAAGCAGAGCTTGACGGAAAAACAGTAGATTGGAGCAAGGTTCATTTTATACGCTTTCGAGATACCAACTATCCTCCAGCACTTAATTTACTCCATAGATTTCCAGATGAGGCAGGGGATGAGGTGCAGGCAGTCGTTGAATCCATTATGGAAATTATTAAAACTGTGATTCCAGGGCAAGCACCGCAAACTGAAAGGTTGTTAGAAAACATAATAGGAACATTGTTATCCGATACCTCACGTGTACACACGATTTTGAGTGTTCCATTATTTATTACAGATGATGCATTTCGTAGACATGTTTTGAATCATGTACAAGGACCACAGAAACAGTACTACATGAACTACTGGAATTTCGAAGTGGAGAATGCACTAGAAGATAGTAAACAGGCGATACTGAACCGTTTAGATATGTTTCGGAATACTTCTTACCTCAAGAGAATGTTTGGTCAAACAGACTGTTTTTTAGATATTCGAAAATGGATGGATCAAGGTCATATTGTTATCTTTGATGTTCTAGGAATGGGTAAGAAAGATTTGGCTGTCACAGGTGCATATATTGCCAATCAATATCATCGTATTGCACAGAAACGGCCAATTGGTTCAAAATTACATCTTATGCTTATCGATGAAGCACACGATTTTAAAATACCGATTCTTAGCAAAGTTGTAGCAAAAGATCGTAAGCATGGACTAGGACTTTGGATCTTAACGCAACGAGTAGAGGGGCAATTAGACCCGGATTTAAACGAAGCATTACGAGAAGCAGGCGGTAATTTCTTTGTATGTGGTCAAGGGATGAAATCAGCAAGAATTCTGGAAGGTGTTATGCAAAATAAGTTCAGAGCAGATTATTTGCAAGGTCTACCAAATTTAATAGCAGCGATTCAAACACAAGAGAAGCTTGAAGGAGACACAGAAGAACGAAACGTTTGGTGTACTGTTCGAATACCTCCACTGAATCGGTATTTACCTAACGGTAATGTAGCTGATTATCTGAAAAAAGAGGAAACGCAAGCCGCAAATGATTGGACCAAATCAAAAATTGCAGAATTGGAACAGCATAGTGGCAAATCGGCAGAGGAAATTGATAAAGAAATTGATGAGTTTTTATATACAAAAGCCAAATATCTTACGCCAAAAAATGAAACTACAAAAGCACCAGATCGGCAAGAGAAACAGGCACCTGTCAATCTAGAAAAGGAATCAAAAGTGAAACTTGTAGTAGTGGGTTCGAATGAAGAACGTCCAGCACGTAAGAAAAGAAAAAGTATGTTCGACGACTGGTAAAAGGGGTAATTGTTATGAATGTAGTGGCTTTATTAGAAGAAGACGAACAAGTTTTAGTAAATATATACACGCACCTTTTTGTCGATGTAGAGTACGTCATGATGCGTCATTACGCTGGATATAACAAACGCTCTGTATATAATCGTCTCCGTAAGTTAGAAATGGCGAGTTACATTAAAAGTGAATACTTGCCAATACCGACTATAAGAGGACAGCAGCGATCAAATGTTAGACCTAAGAAGGTGTATACCTTAACTAAAAAGGGAGTAGATACTGTACGTGATTTGCGTGGAGATGTGAGGTGGAAAGCCAAGTGGTCTGTACGCGCACCGCATTTTGTATATCACAGTATCATGTTGGCCCATGTTGAGTGTGCAATGACCCACGCGTCTAAGGAGCAAGATTCGAGGATATTAAGAGAATGGATTAGTGAGGTTCTTGGCACATTCAAATATACGAACAGTAGAAAAAAATCGAAAAAGGAAGGAGCGGGCATTATTCGACCCGACGGAGTAGCGGTCATTGGGAATAAAAGAAACGTTTCGGCAAATGGCATTCTCTTCTTAGAAATGGAACGGTCTTTTAGTACAAAAGAGGTGCTCATAGAGAAAATAACTCGTTATAACGAATTCATGAGACAACACAAGATGGATGAATACGTAAAACACGCAGGGATTTCTTACCCTGTCGGGCAGTGTTCCCTTACTTTTATCGCTGGAAGTAAAAACAGAGAAAAAGAGTTAATGCGCTATTTAAAAGGTGTTGAGAGTCCAGAAATTCCAGTGTTTATTACATTGTACGAAGACATACTACAAAATCCATTTGGCGAAATCTTCCGTGATATTGAAGAAATGGATGAAAAAGTGGGGTTATAAGATTGTGTTCAAATTTATTATGTCCTCTGTAGCAAGCATCATTGTATTAGTAGTTTTCTCAGATTGGATCTTTGAACGAGTACCAGGATCACGTGCAGCTTGGGAAGCCATCCAAAGTAAAGTGATAGATACCTATTATACACAAGGATGGGAGGGTGTTTTAATCCTTGGTGTGGTGGCAGTAGGTGTTTACAAAATGATTGATAAATAAGGGGAAAGAAATTTACTATTCTTCGCAAAAGAAATTGCGGAGATGGCACCAAAGATTGGTGGTCCAATCAATCCAGGGTTTTAACAACTAAGAGAAGGTTTATAGGAGTTGGTCATGTTCCAAAAAATCGTAAAAAGAAAGGATGGAACAACATGTTTATCTATAAGGAAACATACGAACGAGGGAATTTAGAAGAGGCAGATTGCCGGTTTATAGATCAGATTTGCAATCAGTTAGATTGTGGTGAAAGCTATGAGATTTGTTTATCTATGACAGATACGTACTTACAGAAAATTTTGGTGATGGGAAATAGAAAGATACTTGAAATAGAGATTGGCCTACATCTAGACGAATTGGAATGGAAATGTGATTGCAAAGAGCTAACCAAAGAAAAAGCGATTTCGGAAGTGGAGTATGAAATAAGTTGCTATAACATGTTCCAACAAGCACGAGTTAATAAGGGATCAATGTTTAAAAAAGAGGCAGAGCGTTTTCTTGAAAGTTTTAAAGAAAAGGAGAGTGCATGATGAAAACATATGAGAAACGTTGGGAAGAGTTTTGGAAACCAATTGTAATGAAAGATGGTCAGGTGGATATAGAACAAGTCAAAAAGGAATTAAGTGATTATAAATATATGTTAGAACAAGTACCTCAAGTGTACGAAGAACTAGCAGGTCTTAGTAAACCGTTAACCTCAGCGAAATCAGTTATAGCAGCACATGAACAGCAAAAGGAATATGCGAAAGATGTTTATTTGATTGATATCTCCGATATGGCAGAAGAAGATGGTAAGGTCCAGCTAAGCGATATTGAAGAGTATTTTAATCGTTAAACCAAGGGGGGATGTTCATGTGGCAAAAAATAAAAAAATGGTTTCAGAAAATGAAAAATGGGAAAGAGGGGGAGCCACGAAAAGCAATACGAGTTCCATCCTATAAGGGACGCATGATAGGAAAATGGCTCTTTTGGGGGATGTTAGCTTGGATGTTTTTCGTTTCTTGTACAACAGTTTTCAAAACGATGAAAGCAGATGCGAAAGTAACCCCACAAACAGAAACAAAACAAGTCGTATCAAAGCAAAACCTTGCGACACGCCCAGAAGCGATTGAGTTTGCACGTTTATTTACAAAGGAGTACTTCACCTGGAAACGAGGAGAGGAAGGTCTTAAAAAGCGTGCAGAGCGCTTAAAAGGGTATTTGTCACAAACCAGTGATTCGCAAGCCGGAATAGAAACAAATGGTCTACAGTGGGATTCTAATTTTCTCTATGCAACAATTCTGAGAGTGGATGAAACGAAGGCGAATGGATCGAACGTCATTTTTAAAGTGAAGTATAAATTACACCGACAGAAACCAGATAACAGTGGGGAAGAAGTAAAAGAAGTTTGGCAACAAGTATCTGTTCCAATCAAAACAGACGGAAAAGCTTTTGTTGTCAATGGATTACCGCAAATTGTGAAAGTCGATGAAAAAGCGAATGTAAAAGAAAAAGAAAGTGAACGGGAAGAAATTAAAGATGTGAAAACAAAAAAAGACATGCAAGAGTTTTTACCAACATTTTTTAAATCGTATACAACGGCATCACAAAAAGAATTAGCTTATGTACTTGATAATTCTAGTATTAAAGGATTAGAAGGAGTAATGAAGTTTGACAAGGTCACTTCCTCAAAGGTGTATCCAGGTAAAGCGAAAGGCTCTTATGAGGTGCAAGCAGAGGTCCTATTGATTGATGTACATTCTGAAACGAAAATGAAGACTGTATACACCTTGTTTGTGAAACAAGATGGAAAGCAATTCATTGTGACAGACTTAAAAAATTAAAGAAGAGAGAGGGGAATGTAACATGTTGGATATGATGAATCATTTAGTATTGGGAATGGGATTACAAGGGGTTTTCGATGAGATAAAAGAGCAGGGAACTTACGCATTGTACATTGTGTTTATTATCGGGGGGATATTTTTAGCGGTGAAACGTGCCTGGACAATATTTGCATCCTTAGTTATTGGGGGAGCTGCCATGGTTTTCTTCATTAATAAACCAGATGCATTAAAAGCAATCGGAACATTCCTCGGTGGACTAGTGGGTCTATAACAGAAGGGAGATGCGGTATGCAAGAACCAAAACAAAATTCTATCGTGGTGTATTGCTATGGAAGCTATATGAAGTTTTTGAGAAGACAATACGAACTCATGGGAAAACGACTTCCCCGCGCTATTACTTGGCGTGCAATGGGTTATTTTGTAGTGGTAGAAGCGGTGCTGGTAACGCTCCGCTTCCTTCCTCCTTTTACATGGTGGTTCAGCGATTTTATCGATCGATTTTATTTCGTGTACTACATTGTTCTTCCTATCTTTCTTGTTTGGGGTGTAGATCAATATAAAACAGACGACAAGTCATTATTAGCCTATTTTCGTGCCCGGATAGGATTTATGTTTCGCAAGCATCGGAGTAGCCGTTTGGCTCGTATGCCTAAACTAAAAAAACATGTGATAAGAGGAGAGACGTTTGTACAGTATGGGCCATATGATTTACGAAATAGAGAAGAACCAATAGAAGAGAAGAATGTAGATATCCATGCGTATTCGCTCACATTTTTACATCAAAAGGAGGAATTGAAGAATGTTGAAAAGTATGAAACGGAATCCACTGAAACACGTTGAAAGAAATCTTGCGATTAGTATAGATGGTCGTTATTCCGGTGTATATGAGGTAGACGGTTTTGGATACGATCACAAAGACGAAAGTACAAAGAAAACGTATTATCGGAATCAGCTTGCCTTATTTAATCAACAAGACTACGACGTACATTTTCTGGTGATTCCGCGTACAACCAATTGTGATGAAATTATTGATGAGCATATTGCAACATTAAAAGGACCAATGGCACCGACGGGAAGATACTTTTTTGAACAAGTAAAAAAGTATCTTCGAAACTCATCGATGGCAAAAGAAAGTATGGAGTATCGATTTTATATATTGGTGCAGATGAACCAAGCAAAAAAAGAAAGAAAAATTATGAATCCCGTTGTAGAGTCATGGAAGTTCTTAAAGAAGATGGGAGAGGGATTCACGCAAACGGCAAGCAACATCTCAGGGTTAGCTCCAACAGATATTTTAGAAGAGGAAATCGAATCGTATTTAGAATCAGAAGAACTTGTGTATCACCAAGTACGTAGTGCATTTCCAAATACAAAGCGGGCAACACCATCTTCGATTCGTTTTCTCTTCCAGCATAACTTTATACGCGGCATGACCGAACCAACGCAGAACAAACATTGGAGAGTGGGTACAACACTCGAAATGCCAAATGGAGATGGCGAGATGGTAAAAGTACGTCAGCCAAACTTGCAAGAAATGATCCAATTGACAGATTGCGTCATTGATGAAAGTCCAGGACGTTCTCTCATCCTAGAAGGACAAAATGAAGATGGTGAGGTAGAACAAGCGCACGTTGCCTTTTTAGCAGTCAAGAGTATGCCAGAGGCCTCTCTTTTTCCAGGTGGCGAATGGATTTATCGGTTACAGTCACAGGCTTTAAAGTTTCCAGTTGAGCTGAGTATTCGTGCTCACCATTTAGAAAATGAAATGGTAACCAAAAAATTAACGAACAGTGAAATGGAATTAGAAGATCAGCAAAAACAAGCGATGATGGGACGCGGCTCAAAAGATATGACAATTGAGGGGAAACGACAAGGTGTTCGGATGGTGAAAGATCGCTTTGAAAGAACAGGTGCGCCAGGCTATGAGTTAAGTGTTCTGTTTTGTGTCTATGCGAATGATGAGAAGACATTGCAAAAGAGAATCAAGACACTCATTACAGAATATAAAAAAATGAAAATTGAACTGGTAAATCCATATGGTGACCAATTGGCCTATTTCTATGAATTCTTACCAGGATCAAAACGATACAACAAAGATTTCAAGTTGTTTGTAGAACCGGGTGTACTCGCACAAGGAATGTTTGGTGCAACAACACAAATTGGAGACAATCAAGGTTTTTATATTGGGAAAACCAAAAAGTTAGAGCGCCCTGTCTTTATTCGCCCTGACTTAGCTGCAAAAGCGTTAGAACATATTGTCACAGAGTTTGATAGTTTATCCGTAATATTTGCAGGGCAAACCGGAAAAGGAAAATCGTTCTTGATGAACCTGTTGGCGTTCTGGATTGTCCTCAGTGGCGGTAGAGCATTTATCACGGATCCTAAGGGTGATAGGACCGATTGGCCAAAGCTATTACCTGGATTTAATAAACCGGATTTGGGATTCTTGGAAGTTTGGACACTGGGAAAACATAAAGAAGATGCAGGATGTTTAGATCCATTTCGAATTAGTGCATCTATAGAAGATGCGAAGAGTTTGGCACTTGAAATCTTAACGTTTTTAGCGGAAGTTGGGCTAGATGATACGAGATATGATTACTTATATAAAGCGATTGAGACTGTAGCGAAGGATCAAGATGCTTGTTTAGCACTTGTTCGAGTAGAGTTAGAAAAAATGAAATTAGGTTCAAATATACTTCCAAATGAATTAGAAAAGTTAAACGCATTAACAAACAGATTAGCGACGTTAGAATCCATTCAGCTGGGAGACTTGTTATTCGGAAAGCCTGGTCAAAACTATCGCGTACTTAGTTTAGAACGACCACTACAAGTTTTACAAATTCAGCATCTACGCATTCCAAAAGGGAACCAAGATCATGGTGTAACGGATAAATTATCTCGTAGTATTTTAATTGCATTAGGAGCATTTGGGAAATCACTCATGTTCTCGGATCGTGAAATCTTTAAAATTTACATGGTCGATGAAGCTTCTAGTATGTTAAAAAATCGAGAAGGCGCAAGCGCTTCTGACAAAATTATTCGGGAAGGTCGTTACCATAACATCGGGTTATATCTAGGAACACAAAACGCATCTGACTACAATTCAGAAAATAAAGAGATTGCCAATGTCGGGATGAAGTTTTGTTTCTCGCTTAAGCAGGATGAACAGGCAGAAGAAATGTTGAAATATTACAACTTGCCAGTGACAGAAGAGAATGTTCGTATGTTACGGGAATTACGACGCGGAGAAGCCTTGTTCCAGGATATCTACGGGCGAACAGCCATTGTTGATATTGATCCCGTATTTGAAGAACTTGCGTTAGCATTTGACTCCTCAACGAAAACAGAAGAAGAACGTGCCATGCAAATGGCGTAAAGCATAGTACAATACAGATAGGAGAATTCTAAATTATCTGTATATGGAGGATGGGAAAATGAAAAAAGTAAAGATGTTATCTGGAGTATGTATCGCAGGAATGTTAGTGTTTGGTGGATTATCTGGTTGTGGGGCAAATGAAACAAAGAGTAATGCAAACCAGCAAGAAAGCCAAAAAGAACGTGATATGAAAGAAGCAGATAAAGCAGCGATGGAATATTTAAGGGCATATATTGATGTAGATACTGTTAAATTAAATGAGCTCTTATATAAAAAGAATAAGTTTTATGAAGAACATGTAGTTAATCCAGGTGCAAGTAAACAACTCAACAATCGGTTTGATTTAGATCGCTATGATTTAGATGAGGGTAAAAAAGAATATTACTATCACGTAAGGTACTATCATCCTGTGGAAGAAAGGCAACGAGGGATGGACTTGAAAATCGTAAAAGATGAAAAAGATGAAAAATGGAAAAATTATGAATGGTCATGGAGCAGTAACAATAGTGTAGAGTCTATTGTAGGGAGTATGAAGCCTGCACATGTCCATAAATGGGGGCAAAAGGAATGAAAAAAATTCTTTCACTTTGCATGATCTTTGTATTTCTACTCATGCCGCTAGGGTCGCAGGTTACCCTAGCGGAAGAAGAAAAAAAACAAGAACAACCAGGACCTAGGATATCAGAAAATTTATTTCAAGGTCATACAGATGAGGTGTATAAAGGTAAGTATTATGAAATTGACACAGAAGTACCCAAAAAAGATGATAAAGGCGTTTTGCAGAAACTGGGTGGCTATATATTTGGTGATGACAGTGTAGGGCAAGATTTGCAGCGTATGATCTATAGTACCTGTCAGTGGTTTGTAAACTTGGCTTTTAAACTCAATATCATGTTAACACAGCTTACGATGTTTTTAGTCGATCAAGCGTTGAAGTTAGATATTGTTTCCTCAGTAGCAGATAAATTGGCGACGGCTATGCAAAACATCTCAGGTATTGGTGAGGATGAAGATGGAAAAATGGGCTTCTTAAGTGGAGGATTGTTCCCTTCTATTATTGGCCTGACATGTATGTTATCTGCTTGTTACGCAGCTTATATCTTTTTTGTAAAACGTCAACCAACTGCAGGATTAAACGAACTTGTTAAAACAGTATTCGTCATTACATTTATACTGGTTTTCATTGGGAACGCGGGTACAGTACTAAAAACAGCGAATACAATCAGTTCAGAAATTAGCACAACCATTTTAGCGAAAGCAACAGGTACAGTAGCGGGTGATCCAAATCGATCCCAAGAAGCCGCTATATCAGCAGTTAAGAAACAAATTTGGGGGATATTAGTAGAGAGGCCATACTTATTCCTACAGTATGGAGAAGATTCAAAAGAAAAAATTGGTAAGGATCGTGTCGATGCATTATTAAAAACACCATCTGGTCAAGAAAGAAGCAACATTGTAAATAATGAAGTAACTGAAAAGAAAAATCAAATGATGAAAATGGATTCCGTAGGAGAGCGTATCATCTTCACTATTATTTACTACATCGTAAATCCATTCATTGGTCTTCCAATTCTCGTATTCTGTTTACTCATTGTAGCATTCCAATTATGGTTCCTTGTGATGAGTTTGATTGCTCCAATCGTCTTGGCGGTGGCTTTATTACCAGGACATCGTAAAGTATTAGAAAGTTGGGCAAAACAATGGGCACGTCCGCTTGCTTTAAAAATATTAATGTCGGTAATGCTTGTCATTATTTTCACAGTATCAGAATTAATCTATGTATTACCAGAAGCAGGGCTCGCTGGTTATGTATCTACGATGATCTTTCAGATTATCGTGTTCATTCTGTGCTATATTTTCCGAGACAACATTACAGCATGCTTCCAGAAAACGAAAAACATTTATAAAACAGTTACAGACATCTCACTTATGACAGAGCATTTCGCAAATCGTGGAAAAGAAGTCGCTATGGATGTCGGCGGGGCGGTAAGTGAGCGCATAGGAGATCATTTCAATACAGCAGCCGAACTGGTAGCAGTGGGAGACGCAGATACGCCAGTTGAATCCCAATTAGAAGAAGATAGAAAATCAAATCTTGTCAAAGCAAATGTTCCAGAGGATGTATCCAATTACCAGGATAAAGAGAAGCAAGAAGAAAAAGAAAGCCGTAAATTCATTTCGCTTCAAGGTGAAGAGCAAGCAGAGGCAGAAGAACATGCAACGCAAGAGGAAGTGGATGAAGCTGATCAAAAGCAGCTTGCTCGTTTAGATCAATCAGAATTAGAGTCTGCAATGGAGCAGACAGAAGAAGAATCTACTTCACCTGTACCGGAAGGCATGGAAGACGCGGACTTACCACCACATTACGTATCTTTAGAAAAGGATGAAAAACAATCGATATATGATGAGGATCATACGAAGGTACACGAGGAAGAACTTGCAGATCCAACAGCACTAGACATTATTGAATACCCTACAAATGAAATGCCAATAGAACAAGAGTCTATTCATTTACCACAACAAGAACACCACACAACAACACTGCCAGGTGCAGATTTAGATGTAATATCTGACGAGATTAAAAGTAACGCAATTACACCTCAGCAAGAAGACACACACACTATGCTTCCAAATGATCCAACAACACTTCATTCCGTTTCTGTTCCAGACCTAATTCCAGCAAAAGTAGACGAAGCAGGGCTTATTATCCCGCAAAATACAGATATAGATGTCAAGTCAACTATTCCACAACCTGTAGTAGAAACACCTACTGTTTCTACACCAAGTGAAACGGTGTCTATTCCAGACTTGATACCAGCAAAAGTTACAGAACAAGGTGAAATTCTGCCACAACAAGAAATGGAAATTCCATCACCGCCAGTTATTCCGGATGCGATTGCAGTTGGAAGTGAATCTTGGAATTTACCTACATCAGGTCCTAAGCAATTAGAACGTTTAGAGCCGAATAAAGAGGATTGATGAGCCCTGTAAGGGGCTCAGTCCCTTTAAAAAAAGGAGTGTGGCACGATATGAAACGTTATAGATTAAGTAAGCTACGTACGATAAGTTTGGGTATGTTTTGGCTCATAGGTTTATTTGGGTGGACACATCTCATCTTGATGCTCTTCATAAAGGAATATACAGGTCAAGTATGGCCGGTTACTGTACCAATGCTAGTGCTACTTGTTGTAGTTTTATTCGATTGTATCGTTTTGGATCGAAAACTCCAATTTAGAACAGTATTGTTTATGTGGTTCCTAGGGGCTGGATACGGCGGAGGGTTAGATTTTATTCAACAACAACACTCTCCTATATTACTAACAATCTTTCATGTTTTCACATATACGCCTGTTCTGTTAGGGCTTCTATATTTGATTCTCATAAGTAGAGGGAAACGTTCAGAACAATAATATTTTCAAAGGTGGGAAGGGGGAAGTAGGTGATGAAGGCACAAATACAAGAAGTCATTCATGAAGAACTGCAAGAAGAAGTGGTCAAGAGTGTCAAAAAAAAGAAAAAGAAATCTTGGAAATTACGAATCTTTTTGACACTGTTGTTGGCAAAAATCTTTGCGGTCGTATTCTTTTTTGGATTCATTATACTTGTTCTATTTGGGCAAGATATAGGGAAAAACGGAGAGGGAGACAAGAATGCAAATCCTATCGGACCAGGAGTAGGAACAGCAACCGTACCAGCGGAAGTGTTAAAGTGGGAACCCCTTGTACGAAAATATGCACAAGAATTTGGTGTAGAGCCTTATGTACCTTTGATGCTTAGCCTAATTATGCAGGAGAGCGGCGGCCGTTTGCTCGATGTCATGCAGTCAGCGGAAGGGGCTTTTAATACGAGATATCCGAAAATTCAGAACGGAATATCTGATCCAGACTATTCCATTTGGTGCGGGGTACAAGAGTTCAAACATTCTATTACTATAGCAGGTGTACAAAGTCCAGCTGACATAAACAGGATAAAATTAGCACTTCAAACATATAATTTCGGGCCAGGATTCTTAAATTTCGTCAATAGTAATGGCGGGGAATACACGTTAGATTTAGCGAAGAAATTTGCCTTAGATCACAATGGTGGAAGGACAGAATGCGGTTTCCGTAGTCCTTATTGTTATGGTGATATAACTTATGTGGATAAGGTTCTAAAATACTATCAAGTTAGCACCGGTGGTACTAGTCCTGGACCTGGGGATGGAACAGGCGATGGTCCAGCTAATGCGAAATTTAATGAAATCATGGCATTAGTAACACCATATGACGGTTACCCTTACGTATGGGCGGGTAGGGCGCCGCCAAATTTTGACTGTTCGGGGCTAATTGAATGGAGCTATAACAAAGTCGGAATTAAGATTAGTGGAACCGCTGAATCTATGTACAATGCTACAGTTCCAGTGGATAATCCAGCACCAGGTGATTTGGTTTTCTTCCAAGGGACATATAAAGCCGGCATCTCACATATTGGAATCTATATTGGTAATAATAAAATGTTTAACGCGGGTGGAACCCATTTACATTATGCAGATTTAAGTCAAAAATACTGGGCTGATCATTTCGTCGGAATTAGACGTGTGAAATAGGAGGAATAGCAATGAATAAAGGGATTATAGGTATTTTACTATTGTTAGTTGTAGGGGTTGGCATATATGCAACCTCTCAAACTTCTAAAATAAATGAGTATCAAAAGAAATATGAAGATGCAAAGAAAAAATCGCAAGTGGTGCAAATTGAAAATAAAAAACTAGATCAGAAGTTGAAAGGAAAAGAACGAAATACAGAAACACAGGTCAAAAAAGATACAGAAGAGTTTTTAAAAGCCTTTTTCGTCTATGATACTGCAAAAGGGGAAAGAGCATGGACAAAGATCAAACCATTTGCGACAGAGAATGCTTTGAAAATGCTTGTTCCAGCGGGAACAGATATCAATCAGCCGATTGAGAAGACGGAACCTAATAAAACCATAGTTTCCGATATCGATAAATTATTAGTGTACTATACGCCAGTAGATACAACTCATGCAAACGTATTTGCTCGTGTATGGCAAAAAATAACGGTGAATGGTGTTTCTAGTGTGACTCAAATGCCATTGGATATTTCTTTACTTTATGATGATCAAAAAAACAGGTGGGTTGTTGATGAAATGAAAATCCAACAACCTTTAAAAGAAGATGGTTACATCAATTAATACTCCTAGTGATGAGATGAAAAAGGAGAACGGCATGTCTATACTCGCTTTTAGTATCAGTATCATTTTCACAAGTGTAGCAATCATGGTAATTGTGAATGTTTCTATGAAAAACAAAGGGCGGTAGGTGTGACGAATACCTGTGATGCAGGCCCGAGAAAATCATAAGGAGGAAATAGTGTGAAACAAGAAAAGCTACGCGAAATTGGATATAAAGTATTACAGGAAACTTTGGTCTTAAGTCGCAATGTATTATTCTTTCCAGAAGATACAACGGGTGTGAAATACGTACAAGAAATAATAGATGCGATACACAATATCCCAAATTCTATCCAAAATGGAAATGAAAAATTTTTAGATTTTGAGTTAGAGCTACTTAAGGATACACTTTCAAAGATGGATTTTGAAAGTGTACTTGGGCAAAACATCAAGTATTTCAAGCTGTACCATCTAGAAATAGGGAGCCTATTGCGAAAAAAATATGCTGTGATGTGATTCCAATCCGAAAGTAAAGAGGGAGCGGATGAGAAATGATAGGTATTTGTATGGGGCTGTCAGTTGCACTGATAGCCTTTCTATGTATCCAGGCTTTTGCGTTTCAAACAAAAAAATTAGAACAAGGAACATATGATAGTTATGGTTTTTACCTAATGACATTGACTGCGGTTTGTGTATACATTTCTGATCAATATTTAGATGGAAACCAGGTGCAGCAGATCATGATCTTGCTCTCAGCTATGTTCACAACTGGATTGGCATTTGCTTGTATTGGAAAACAGCTCCTGTACGATTATAAACATAAAAAACTTCCATTTCACAGAAAATGACTCCTCAGATTTGATTGTAAATGGATTTTGGTATTTATCTAATACATTTGGTATCGAAAGTTATTTTGCTTTTTAATTCGTCTGTTAGAGGCTTTAAAATGATTTTGGTATGAATGCAGAAATAGCATACTACTTTTGTGACGATAGAAGAAAAATTGATTATGAAGGGATGAAAATGTATGAAACATAAACGAATGAGTAACTTTTTGCAAGGTGAAATGGATCGGTTATGTCCACGCTGGGATGTGGAAATGGGATTGACTATTTTTTGCGGTGGCGGTGGACTTTTTGTTTTAGAAAAATATGATCGGTTTTATGCTTCTACAAAACAATCTGTAGTAACTGGAGTAAATATATATGAACCGGTGGCATTGTATCATTCTGGAGATGGATATAGAGCTTTTCTTTGGTTGGAATCTTATATACAGCTCATTTCTACAAAAAAATTCATCCCTAGCTTTATAGATATTGTTTGCGATCGAAGTTATCAGAAGGAATTACGAAAAGCATTTGGTCCATTTTACAATATATCAGAAGACAGCATAATGCTAAAGGAATTAGGGAGGGTGCAAGACGAAAAAGATAATGCCACATATATTCTTCAATCATTACAGGAGTTGAAAAAGTTGATGTCTGTAAATGGGAAGTTGTTTCGAGAGATTACAAGAAATGATATGGAATTGAAAGCTTAGACCATAAGTTTTGGAAAGGGGTGGGGTAAAAATATGATTTTACTTAAGGTTATTGCATATATTTTGTTAAGTATTGGAGCTATTTCTTTTATAGCAGCAGGGGGAACAGCTTTATTACGAGGAAATAAGGGACATATCTTGTTAGTGAAAATGAACCTCATCATGGCAGCATTTTACCTTCCATCTGGAAGTTTACTCTATTTATGTACATTATGGGAGGGACAAAGCGTTTTTCTACAAGCATTTCTGATCTTTAGTGTAGGCATTGCAATTATTCATTTTCGAAGAAATTGGTATTTGCCACAGAGATACGCGAACGGTAGTCAAATAGAAGAGCAAAACATATTTGAGGAGTAATGGGAAGAGAATATATGGGGAAGGAAGTGGAGAAACCTTGATACATCGGTATGAAATTGATTTTTCTGTGATGTATAGTGGCAAGGTAACAGACTTACAATCTGCAATTATTCCAGCACGTTCTTTAGAAGAAGCAAAAGAGAAATTAAAATCAGAGGTAAAACGAAGGGTAGGAAAGTGTACCGTAACTATTAATACCGCAAGTTTATATGTTTCGGAGGAAATTCAATATACAGTCGTACAAAAGTGAAGAAATAATGTTGTTGTGTATAAAAAGCAAAAGGAGGAACCAAATATGGTATGTCCAAGATGTTCAGAAGAAAAAGAAATTGAAATGATTCCGATGTATGATGAATATCCAAATTGGATTCTTTTTTGCAAGAAGTGTGATTATCGACATGAGAATGAAAATGGATGCCCTCTCCCTTATTGAAAAGATACCTTATAATATGAATTAGCTGAAACTATCCTTTATTGAGAATTTTTTGTTAAGATAATCATGGTAAAATAAGACAAATCAAAGGTGGTATTTTATGAAAGCAACAGGAGTTACTCGTAATTTGGATGGATTAGGGCGTATTGTCATTCCAATGGAACTTAGACGAACTTTGGACATTGAAGAAAAAGATCCAATGGAAATATTTGTGGAGGGTGATCAAATCATTTTGCAGAAATATAAACCTCAACAAGCTTGTGTGATAACAGGCGACATTTCAGAAAGGAATGTTTCATTAGGGAATGGAAAGATTGTTCTGAGTTCAGAAGGTGCGGAACTTCTAATAAAGGAATTACAGCAATATCTTGTGAAATAGAAGGTTAGTAGTAAAAAAATAAGCGGAATATGATATCAAATATGTAAAAAAGGTCTCCTGAATTGGAGACCTCTTTTATCATTTGAACATTATAAATATAGCATGTCTTATAAGTAGTAAGACATGCCACTTTCAGAAAATGTGCTGATTGAGAAACGTATATTATCCCTACATAGCTTGTTGCACAACCAGAATCTGCAAGTATAGCATATCATAAATCAATGATGAAAAAGCGATGTATTTCACCATTCCTTGTATATGTTTCTAATTAGATGTATACTAAATATGGTTTCTTTTGTAAATTTTTTAGGTGTTTTTCAAGTCAGTTTATGGTCGTTATCTAATCTATTGTATGTATCTGCATTGAGGCTCTTATGTTAATCATAAGAGCCTGTTTGCATGTTCTGTCTGCTTTTAGGTACAATGAAAAAAAAGAGATTTTATCAGGCAGGGAGAGGAAATCCATGTCCAATCAATCATTAGTGAATTTACGCATTGATTTTGCATTTAAACAATTATTTGGTACATCGGGAAGCGAAGAAATTCTCATTACATTTCTGAACGCAATGTTAAGGGATTCGTTAGAATCACCGATTCAATCGCTTCAATTTGAAGATCCACATCTGCATAGGGAACATGAAGAAGATAAATTATCGATTCTAGATGTATCCGCTACTTTAGATACAGGAACTAAAATTAACGTTGAAATTCAGCTAAATAATAATCATGATATTTTAAAACGTAGTTTATTTTATTGGAGCAAGCTTTACTCATCTCAATTAAAAAAAGGAATGCCCTACAGCTCATTGCATAAAACCATTACAATCAACTTATTGAACTTTGTCATGTTTAAAGACTATGAAGCATTTCATACGACGGGGAAACTGTGGAATATCCAACAACAGAAACTTTTAAGTGATGATATCGAAATTCATGTCGTGGAAATTCCAAAATTGCTACAGCAATGGCGCGAAGAGAAAGTGAATCCGTGGGAAGATTCTTTTGTACGGTGGTTATTATTACTACCAGCCAATGAAGATGAACATTTAACACAAACTTTGGAGGCGATTGCGGTGAACCAAGATCCAATGTTACAAAAAGCCATCGATAAATGGGAGCATATGAGCCAAGATGCTTCGTTCCGTCAAGCGTACGAGGCGCGCGAAAAGATATTGATGGATGAAGCAGCAGGTATTGCACATGCGTTAAATAAAGGGCGAGAAGAAGGCATGCAAAAAGGACTTGAACAAGGCGTTCAACAGGGGAAACGTCAAATGATTCTCGGTATGCATCGTTTACAAGTCCCAATAGAAACCATTGCACAAGCCAGTGAACTCACGATTGAAGAAGTAAAGAAAATCATAGAGCAAGCATAAAAGAGACGGTCTTTGGATCGTCTCTTTTTACGAAAAAACACAACAAAGACAGCTATGCCAGACTGTCTTTGTTGTGTATGTGATTTTGCAAGTGTTTGTACGTATATATCATATCAAAATAGCTTCTACCATACAAAAGAAAAGCCTATATGTATAGAGTGTGTTGTGGGAACAATCCTCAAAAAAAGAGATACAGCCACGATAATCTGTGACTGTATCTTTTCTCTGCGTAAACTCACTATATCTAGCAACTAACCCTTACAGATTGCTCTTCATTTCACAGTATACCTTAACTTGTGGTGAAAATACATACGTTTTACACTAACCCCTTGAATGCCCCCCTGGCTCACGATGATGTCCGCCACCATTTCCATGTGCATACAATTCAGCGGGAACGTCAATATGATGACCTGTATCTCCATGAGCAGATTTAGAACCTCCACCATTTCCATGTTGACTCATATACCCTGTATTCCCATCTGCACTTCTAAAAAGTATGTAATTCATTTTGATTTCCTCCCTTTCTAAATTATATCTTCATACTAGCACAGTGTATCAGGGTAAAACATCATTTAATGATTAAAAATTCCGTCATTTCAAACGTTGTGCAATCGCAAAAATAACAGGAACGCTAACAGAATTACCCGCTTGTCGATACAGTTGTGTATCTGAATTTACTTTACTTGCTCGTTCAAAAGCTGAATCTGAAAACCCTTGAAGTCGCCAAGTTTCTTTTGGTGTAAGACGTCTAATTCTAAAATCCTCTGTTAATACTGCCTGATTGCAAGCTGTATCCAATGTATGAGCAATCTTTTTTCCTACACGCCCTCTTCTTGTTTTACTATTTGGAACAGAAAAATTAACACTATCCCCGAACTCTGCTTCTGCAAATCCTCTTTTCGTTGCCTCTTTAATACGAATTTTATAAGTTTTCAAATGAGGCATCCTCCTATTTTGTTATGATTTTTGGCGGTTCACCACATAGTAGGGTGGGAGATAAATAACTTGGATCATAGACATGGCCACTTAACCCTCGCCCACTTGGATGAATGTTTGCTAGCTTTTTAATATGAGTTTGTTGGTTATCTTGGAAGAGAGGAAATACTTTTCTGGTACGGTGTCTTCGAGAATGTCCAATAAGGAATACTCGTTCTCTGTTTTGTGGAACGGGTCTTGCTGCAGTTGAGAAGTCTTTTGTGTTGAGCAAAGACCATTCTGCATCGTACCCAGCTTCATCCAGACTAATGAGAACCCTGGCAAAGTCCCATCCTCCATTAACTGAAAACAAGTTTTTAACGTTTTCAATGAACAAGTATTTAGGTTTATTTTCTTTTTTTTGGCTGTTGAGGAGCTCAATCGTTTTGTAAAATAGTCCAGATCTTGCTCCTTGGAGTCCTGCTGCTTTTCCAGAGGCAATACTAACATCTTGGCATGGGAACCCGAAACACCAGACGTCGGCTTTTGGTATTTCTCCTGATCTAACATCGTTAATGTCATGTCTGGTCCACTCCTTTTCCGTATTATGAATAGCTTCATAGGAAGCCCTAGCAAACTTATCCCACTCTATATATCCAACGCAGTGGTGGCCAGCTTCTGCCATTCCGAATCGAAAACCACCTACCCCAGCGAAGATATCTAAAAATGTTAATCTCATTTCGTAACTCCTTTTCTGTTGGTATTTAGGGAACAAAAAAAGGCTACAAGCTAAGAATCATTTTCCTAGCTTGTAGCCTTCGATTTTTTCGTTTCGGCTAACCGTAATGTATGCATTTCCCGCAACATGATGGGGATCGAATTGCAATATTGTATTTGAATTTCCCCAAAACCCGTGATTGGTGGAGAGAGAAAAGTAGAGTGTCCTTTTTTATCGACTATGTAAATTCCTTCTTTTTTCATTAGCATATCCCCTTCTGTTTGTAGAACGTTTGTTCTATTTGTAGGATAATATATATCTAGAAAATTTGCAATTTTAAAATCTGAATTTTATCAGATATTTGATGATACAAATTTTCTTTTAAAAATCGGATTTCTTTTCTACATTGTGTGTTACCAATAGCACTTAAAACACAAGGACTTTGACCGAGAATAAGTGTTTTTAAAATTTCAATTATTTTCCTTGTTTTATTTGATACTATGAAATAGGGAATAATTAACTTATATTGGAGGTTTTTAAATGGGAATTAAAATGTCTAGTGCTTATCACCCTTTTTTAAAGAGGATTATCGGGATTGATGAAATCCAACAAGATGAAGCTCTACAAAAAGATCTATATTGTATTGATGAAAATTGCCGCAAATCACTTAGTTTTGTAGGTGAGTTCCCACGTAAATATAGTGATAAAACTATAACAGTGAGGGCATATCTTCGCTTATCTGGCAAAGAAAAACACATTGAAACATGTCAATTTAATACTGTTGGTCAAGTTAAAGTGATTGCAAGAAGTGCAGAAGACCTAATGACTAGTTTAGAAGATGGGAAATACGAATTTAGGTTGCATGTAATTAAAGATGCCTTACGGAAAAATAAAAATACTACATCTTATAGTGATAATGTTTTAGTACCTGCAGGTGAAACAAAAAGAAATCCACAAAAAATATATGAAAATAAAGGAAAGCTCTCCTCCTATCTAGCATCAATGAAGAAAATTATGCAATTGCGGACCCAACTTGAAGATCAAGACAAAGAATTACGGAATCTTATCGTACTAAAATTTCATAATAAAGAAATTGAGTGGGCTAATTTTTTCTATGATACTGAAAACTTTAGAAAAGCCTTTAATTATCTTTCTACATCTCCAGGTCATCCTATTTGCCTTCATGGTCGAATCAAATCAATCAACATGCCAACCGAAAGATTTCCATACTATAGTATTTCACTTTATTCTCCTTGGGTTGAAAAAGCCGACAAAGATAATATAAAGCGAATTCCTTCTGCTTCTATTGCAATCTATGATGAATCACTTGTTAAGGACATAGAGCAAAAATTTAAGGAAGGTGCAAAAAATATTGCTCTATGTTCCGATGTAAGCCATTCGGCATCAGAAATAAAAGAAAATAGCAAGTCAAAAGAAAAACTCCAATATTTAAATTTACAAGGAAAACTAAATCGAAAAAAACAAATTTATATGTATTAACTCAAAAATGAGTTTTACAAAAGATACAAAATGTTAAACTCAAAACCCCCAGTGATATCAGTACGTATACATGATATCACTGGGGGTTTATTGGGATATTTAACGGCGTATTTTACAAATTATAAAAAGATGTAAACTTAGTTTTACTTTTTACATATGAACCATCTTAAAAAGTGAACGATCGTTTATAAACACATCGAAAAAATTATAAATGTTTGTTAAGTGATTATAACCTTTATAAATTTCTTGGCGTACAATTTTCTTTTTTGATATGGTGATCCCTAATAAGACCAGGCTAATTTATGATACCTTCTACAGCCAATTCATGTATGAATTCATTTAAAATTTCATTTAAATTTTCGTCTATTCGAAGGATGTCTTCAATCACAATTTTTTTATTCCTTTTACTATAATTAATAAATGAAAAGTCAAACCACTTTCCCTCATCTTGTCTGTTATTCATTAGCAATTGTAGTATATCTTCTTTTTGGAATATCATTTTTTCGAGTTCATACAGACGCATTAACTTGACATTAGAGCATAGATATTTAAATTCCTCACTAGAATAGTCAAGTTTCAACTTTTCCGCAACCTTAAACATTATAGTGTCTCTTCGAATATAGCTGTCTTCAAATAGAACAACGGCTCCGAAAATATTTTCTTTCAAGAAGTCAGCTTCCACATTAAATGGATTATATTCTTTTTGAAAACGTTCGGTTATATGTTGATAAACTTGAATAACAGAATCAACTATCCTATTAATCGTATGTTCTATATCTTTTTCTGTTAGATTCCTTAAAGAAACCCTTGGACTCATGCTTTTACTGTCCAACATCAGACATTGTTTACCTTTTCTTATCATTACATCTAATGTGCGTTTCTTATTCCGTTTATAGTCATACTGTCTTTCTGCAATAACCTCATCAAAGTATTCAGATAATCGACATATCTTTAAAATATAACCCTCAAGAACTTCTTTTCCAAATGATTCACGCAGCCTGTCATTCCCCTCGGTCAATCTAAATAAAAGAGAAGATGTAACAGATTCCATGATAAGGTGGGGTAAGGGTAGGAAGATATCTTGATTGTAAGAAATGAAAGGAAATTGATAAAAATATTTAAAGCCATACATGTAATGAGTGATGTCTTTTGTTATTTTTTCTTGCAGTGATATATAACCAGAACGATCAATGATAAGGTGTTGAATCACATGATTGTACTTTCTTAATATGTAATCATAAATACTTGATGTTCTGAATTTATCAAACTCTCTAGAAAAATAACAATAAATAATAAGACCCAATTTTTTAAATTCATCGTAACTACAGTCAAATTTATCAACAAATTGTTGCTTCATATTCAAATTTTCGTTCTGAAAATTAAATATATATGAATACCTATAGATTTTGTTAAGCATATTTTCTTGGAGTTGAAATTGATTTAGGGCAGTCACTATTATTAAATAATCCAAAAATCGATTGTTATCTAGAACAGCTTCTAATTTTGGAGGTTGATAATTCTTGATTGTATTAATTATTTCAATGAATTGTTTGATTTCATTTTTGCCTTCAAATTTACGGTTAGAGTATTCACCAAACGTGATAACAGAAAACAAAGCAAAAGTCTCAAGTTCCCACGGCAATGGTTTACCAATTAATTCATCAATAGGAATTAAGCCATTTATAGACATATTGTCTTTCGAATATGATTGGCATATTTCCATTTTTGAGCTGAAATCATATCGTTTTAACAATATTGGTATTCTCTCAAAATCCAAAAAAAATACCTCCTCATTTAATCTTAATTTAACTATATATTATCATAGGTCCGATTTTTTATGGGTTATGCTGCGTGTTGATTAAAGAATTCAAAATGGTTTTTTATCAAACCTTTTATAAAAATGATCTGGAATAAATTAAGAACGTATTTTGATTAATCTTTTTTCAAAACACGTTTTTTCTTTTTTATTGGTTTATCAAAGGTTATTAGTATCAATTTGATTAAACATTATTCTAAAGTAAAAATATGTTCCAAAAAGTAAAGATTTTGGGACGTTCAAAAATAGAAAAGTTGGATTTATCTTTATCAAAAACGATGGTTTTTGAGAATTGCAAAACAAACAAAATTTGAGCCTTGCAAATCGCTTAACTACGTTATCAAAACTATTGTCAAAATCAAATTAACTTTAACCACCCTTTATGATAAAATTATCATGTAAAGGGTAGGTGATTTTATGAATCCATATGTTTATGGTTATGCAAGGGTAAGTACCCAACAACAAGATTTGATTCGTCAAATAGATATGCTTCAAAATTATAACTGTACTGAAATTTTGACTGAAAAAATGACAGGTACGAAAAGTGATCGTCCAGAGCTTACTCGATTGAAAGATAAAATTAGACCTGGAGATACGTTAGTTGTTGAAAGTTTTTCTAGATTAGGACGAAGTACAAAGGATTTAATCGAACTTGTTGATTACTTTGAAAATAAAGGAGTCAAACTGATTAGCATTAAAGAACAATTTGATACGAATACTCCTCAAGGAAAATTAATGTTAACTGTATTTCAAGCATTCAGCCAATTTGAAAGAGATTTAATTGCCCAACGAACACAAGAAGGCCTTGTAAGTGCAAGAGCAAGAGGAAGGGTTGGTGGTCGTCCTCGTATTCAAGATACCTATATTCAAAAGGCATTAAATTTATATAAGTCAGAGCAATATAGTATTCGAGAAATTATAGATATGACTGGCATTAGCCAAGCAACACTGTACCGATACATACGAGAACACAAGCAAGTACAAAAGAATGAGGAAA
>NZ_JAPHWH010000015.1:0-101576 GCF_026241455.1 Bacillus sp. DHT2 | reverse complement strand
TTCACTCGTATTTATTAAATGATGTGCTTCATCCATGATAATAAGAAAACGCATTACGTCTTCAAATTTTAATTCCTTTCTATCAAACGCTTTCCACTGCGGTTTTCCGTTTTCTAGCATCTCATCCCACATTAAGTTCATCACACTGAAAATCTGTGCTTGATAGATTTCTTCTTTTAAACTCATGAGATGGCGCAATGAAAAAAAGACGATTTGCTCTTTAGAGAAATCTTCTATCGTGGAAATACCGTTATATAAATGTCCATAATTGTCTACTAAATTAATAAGGTTTAATTCAATCAGTTCTAGCCGTTCCTTACGAGTCGGACTCACATTAGAACGGTAGATTCCTTTCTTTATATCTTCATATAATTCTGTACGAACAAAATGTAAATAATCGGAGAAAATCGGATATTCATTTGCTGGTAAACTCGTAATATGATTGACAGCTCCCAATTCATCACTCCATAATGTCTTAGCTACATACATTTTACGCAGTAAATTCTCATACTCCTTAATTTCATCATCTTTTGCTTCTGGCGCAATAAAGCGATAAAAGATACTCATTTTAGATAAATGCTGGGTAAACGAACCTTCTTCCGTTTCAGCCGTCTTATACACTTGAAGCGGATTAATTTGTCCTTGTGACCCATCCAGTGCGATTTGCTTCCCGTTATATTCTTGTACAATATCTTCAAACTCACCTGTAATATCAAAGCCTCGAATCTTATATCCCTTCATCGCATAATCACTCATAATCTTTTTCAATAAGGTAGACTTGCCGACACCCATCTTTCCAATTACAACGCCGTTATAACTCTTTCGTTGTTTATCTTTATGGAACAAATCAAAAATGACACTTCCCTTTGTTTTGGTCGTGCCATAGTAAATCCCATATGGATCATTTAGGAATGTAAAGTGAAATGGAAATCCTCCTGCTAAAGAAAGAGCCGGTATTTCTTTGCCATTTCGTTTATTGATATATTTCTTTTGCATCTCAAAACTCGATGTAAGAGATGCCCATTCATGTTCTTGTTCATTTAGGAATATGGCACCTCTAAAATTATAAGATTCTAGTGTTTCCATGACTTCTTTCGCTTGTTTTTCTAGCTCTGCCATCGTTCGCGCTGAAATATAAATGCGTAAATGTACTCGCTTCAGTACCTCTCCTTTTGATACTTGTTGATATAACGTTTCTAACTCATTAAACTGTTGTTCCGCTTCAATACGCTCAATATTATCTTTAGCGTTCGCATGTCGAACGCTTTGTTCTGCCATTGATTTATTAATCGATTCAACCACAATTTTTCGGCTATCACTGATAATATCAAGCGTTGTAATGACATTCGGCATATTCATAATAGGTTCTAACCAAAAGTCATTTACTGTTGTTTGATACCCGTATACATGAATGCAAGATTGTAATCCATCTCCACCTTGAACATATACTTCTTGGAATTTTATTCCCCCTTGCGGTTGAATTTGGGCAACGAATTCCTTACTGATTTGTTTCTTTTCTTTTTTCTCTTCTTTCTTTTGCTTTCTCTTTAAAAAATTAAGTACAGACACATTCATCACCTCTTCTTATTTTTTTGTACCAATTTTTGAATTTTGATTATGCAATTTATATAAAATTTCTATCTTCTTTTCCTCTTCCATCTCTAACAATGGGATGCATCGTTGCAAGTACCGTTTTGACGATTCCACCCGTTCTTTCACAACAAATTCGTTCTCACCATACACAAATAAAAAGTATTCCCGGTTTGTGCGCCCCCATTCTAAATACTGTAGTTCCTGCAATTTCTGTACGAGGAATCGTTCATATAACGGATTCTGGCACGTTTCAATTTTCTTAAGTAGAAAACGTTGTTGCCGTTCTGTTGAAACCGGAAAGTTCATCGATACAATTTTGATGGACTCTTGATACGATTGATAATAGTGTGCAAGATGATAAATCGCATATTCTGATTCTTCCTCGTTCATGGAATAAATATCTGTACCCTGGATCTGTAAGATATCTACAAATCCTTGTTCTTCTCGAAATTCAAAGACACCTGATTCTGTCATATCAATAATCGGAATCACTTCAGCAATACTCTTTTTGATATGAGGTGGCTTCTCTTTCTTTTTGGATTTTTTTCTTTTTTTCTCTTTTTTCGTCTTCCCTTTGCTTCCCGAATCCTCGTCAATCTTCGCTGTTTTTTTCACAACATCTTTCTTCTTTCCAAGATGTTGCATCAAGTTTTTCTTCTTTTTCTTTACCGGCATTTCTTCTTCTCTCAAAGGAGCAACCGTTGGTTGTGCATCTTTCTTTTCCTGGAATCCTTTGATTTTCACGACTCCCCCTGGCTTTTTTTCTTGCTTTGGCAATTGCGGGGACGGTTTGGCTTCGCTCTTTTTTTCTACTCCTCTATTCATTTCCTTTTCATTGAATAATGCCATGCCATTTCCTCCTTTAATCTTGTTCCTGGTCAATTGCACAATACGTAGAACGTTTTCTAGCTAACATAATAAACAGCACCTCAAACATTCGCTTTTGTGGGTTTGTATTGGGACGAACTATTAAAAGGACACCTACAATCAACATAAAAATATAAAAGGGAATTTGTAACATCGGATGAACCAAGGGCTTAGTCGTCATAGTGAAAACCACAAGCCCTATAATGAACAAGAGATCAAAAAGATATAACACTTTGTTAATTTTCAATTCCGTTCGTATTTCTTTTGGAATTCGATAGTTTGCCATTTTCATTTCCTCCTTTTCAAGCGAAAAAAATAAGCATTCCATGTATGCTTACTGTGTTGTAACCTATGCATCTTTTCTACGATTTTTGGGTAGATTTTAATTTGTATTTTGCCCTTCATTCTTATTTTGGCGTTTGTTTCGGAAACTCTCCCCTGTATTTTGTCCAAGCTGATAAGAACGTCTTGTCTTTTGAACCGTTGGAGAATTATGAAATGCGTTAGAGAGACGATCCTTCGCATATTGACCAATTGTACGGTTTTCTCTTTGCGGTGCTGGAATATCCTCTGTAGAATTTGGTGCTGTATCTACCGGACGAGATGAACCAGACGAGCTTTCACCACTTGAAGTTGTTCCGCTATGACTTGGTTGAGACGGTTCTGATACGCTTGATGACGCCCCGCTACTGCTTGGTTGAGTTCCGCCTGTTGTACTTGATGGCGCTCCGCTACTACCTGATTTAGAACCGCCTGTTGTACTTGATGGTGCTCCGCTACTACCTGGTTGAGATTTTCCTGATGCGCCTGATGCACTTGTTGATGTTCCACCACCTCCAGATTGCGTTCCGCCGGATACATTCGCTGAAGAACCCTGCCCTTCATTTTTAGCCTCTTTATCAAAACCAGACGATTTCATTTCATCTTGCAAAGACGTAGCGCCACCACCCGCCTCGCCTTGGGACGCTTGACTTTTTTCTGTTCCAGAACCTGATTGACCCATTTCATCTTGTATAGATGAATGACCGGTTCCATTTGCCCCTCCATCGGCATCGCTTTGCTTTTCTTTCCCTTCTTTTCCATTCTCTTTACCTTGTTGTTCTTTTCCTTGCTTCTGCTCCTTTTGTTCACCACCATTTGTTTTTCCAGCATTTTTATATCCGTTTGCGACGCCGGCGGCACCCGCACCTGCTTGCAATGCTCCACTTCCTCCCTTTTTGAGCATGCCACCAGCTTTGGATGCGATATTACCAGTTGCTTTACTAAGCCCTTTTCCAAGTGCGTATCCACCAGCAACGACTCCCCAACCATTTTTCAATCCTGCATCAATGCCAAAAAGACGTTCACAAATAACGGGACCATCTACAACCGCAAGGCTTAAACAAATTAATGCCACTACATAAGTAATCCCATTTACATTTTCATGAATATAGTTCATACCGATGAGATAGAGCTTTAATGAAAGGAAAATCATAATCATGATAAGAAATGCATTTAAAATATTCATCAAGATATGCTTTGTTTTTTGTCCATTTGCCACATCTGCCGGTGCAACTAAGTTTGCTAGAATGTAGCTGAAAGCTAGTTCAAAGCACAATTTCCCAAGTTTGATTGCTGTAAATAGTAATGTCATACCAATTACAAATAATGAGGAAGCAATTTTCCAGAACTCCCAGTCCCAGCGGTAATATTTATCTGGCCAAAAATCAAACCAACCATTTTTCAAGTCTATCAGTACTTCTTTTCCATCTGGTGCAATGCTCATTTTTTTTTCTAAAATTTTCTTTGCATCATCTGATAAATCTGTATCTTTATCAACTTTAAAATCCTTGTCTATTTTCTCTAAAATATCAATTCGTCTAATGTTCTCTTGCGGAATTTTGTTAGGCTCTTTCAGTTTTGTAGTTTTCCACTTTTCTATGTCAAACTGTGCTACATCTGTAAGACCATCTTTTATAATCTTTTCACTTGTAGTTCCAGCCCCCTTGAGATCTACTGCCTTAATTGCCTTATCTGTAAATTTATCTGCTTGCATCATCGCCGTACTTAGTAACACAATTACACTCATACTGATAAAAATATTCACCGCAATCTGTTCACGATTTGTTTTCCGATTGAATATCAAAGTGTATCCTATATAAATGAGCGAAAACGCAAATAACACATAAAAGAAAGGTTGAAAGTCTCGCACAAAAGATTGTACTTCTTCTGAAGCAAATAACGTTTTGACTAACAAAATTTTATCTGTAATTCCTTCTAACGCATCTACCAAATACGATAAACCTAAAATAATCATCCAACCAATCGAACGGAGAATATAGTTCGTAAATCCACCAATTTCAATCAAAGTACGAAGACATGGTAAAATTGCCCCTTCAATTTACATTTTAACTCTACATAACAATTACTTAAAAATCATTGAATATTTCAAGGTGAAATGGGCTGTAGCAATTGATGTATGTTCTACTTTCACTAAATTTTTAAAGAAGAGGCTCTTTAAAAAAGCTGTTGAATCCAAGCATGAGGAAAAGAATATTTTATCTAATGGCATAGATATTTTAAATTTTGGAAAAATAGAAAAACCAAATGTTAATACCAAAAACACTACTGATAGATCCCAAGATTTAGATGGTTATTTAAGTGAAGATCAGAAAAAAGCCTATCGCTATATAACAAGTCAACCAGTAACATATTTAACCGAACAGGACGCTTATACTATAGCCTTAAGAATGCCGAAAGAAATTGATCGTTATCAAAGATGGGATTTTGAAAAATGCGTTGAATGGTTTGAATATAATCAAGCTGAAATAAGTAATCCTGCTCATTTTATGAAAATGTTCGCTGAAAAATCTAAACAAAGAAAAGAGCGTAACGATTACGAAGTAAAAGAATCCTTAACTAATATGGAACACGAACAAAAATGCGAAAGCAAACTTCCACTTATAGACTGGCTTAATAGCAAAAAAATGGGCGCTCTAAATTCCTAATTAAAAAAACATCTAAAACCCCGCCTTGCTCAAAAAAACGGTAATTAGCAAGGCTCTTTGTCATGTATTCTTATAACCTCCAAGCAACTTATCCTTTTTCGACACAAAGAAACTCAAAACACCTCTCAGTTCTTATGATTCTTTCTCATTTTCTAGACTATTCTACTATGAAATTTACACTTACATAAAACTAAAAATTCACTTATTTACTAACAGATTAACCTTGAATTTTACTAAGATAAAATCTTGAATCGCTTGGTATATTTAGCCTAGCATCTCTAAAATAGATTCTAATGTTTATAATGGTTTTATTTTTTAAACAAGACTTAATAAATATAGTATTCTATCCTAAAAAAGCAACATTATAGGTATTTTCTTCATTTAGCAATACGGTTTTAATAATATTTATAAAACTATATGTATAATTGTAAGTTTGAATTAAAGTTTGATCATTAATATTGAATGTACCAATAATTTTTAATCATATATTCCCCCATCTAAACAAAAAATAATGGCTATTTGTCCGAATATATAATCATAAACATATCCCTTTTCTATTCCACTATTGAAAATAAGAATTTTTCTAGCCCTTTTTTTGATAACCTACTATTTGTGACGAGAATTTGATATTCATTTCTATTATCTTGTGCTGGTACAATCACTCGCATACCAATTACATCCCCGTGTTTATATTCACCTAACGTCACTTTGCAACCATTCATTATATAGTCTGATTAGCCCACAGATTAATTACAATAAAGTTGTTCACCATTCGGCTTTGAAGGTATTTTTAAGTACGTTCAACATCCAAACTAAGCTAAGGTACTTACAAATGAAGGGGCCCTATTAATATTTCAAAAAACACCTAATCCCATCCTCCTACTATATTTTTAGTTAACCCCCTTGACTATAACGCTACGTCATAGTGCATAATTTTAACTATATTAAATAAGGAGTGAAAGAAATGAATATAAAATCATTACGCTCGGATAAAATATATCGGAAAATTTCACAAGCTCCAAAAGAGGAGAAGGTTGAGCTATACAGACAAGAAATGTTAGCTCCGTTTATGGGGAAATGGAAAATTCAACATGTTCCTTTTAAAGCTGAGGAGCCAAATAGTTTTGATGTTATTACATTGAATAATATAATGAGCATTTCTCCTACTCAGATTACAAATGAAATTACACCAGAATTAGACTTGATTTCATCTGATTCTTTTTGGTTTGAGTGTACAGAAGCTGTTAGGAAAAGTCTTCATTTATTTAAAGAGCATGATGTGAACCTACGTGTATCCGATTACTTATTCACGATTCTATTAGGGGATCCCAATAGCCCTTCGTTAATGTTAAATGAAGGATATAGTGGTGATGGAGGTATCCCTGGCTATATTATGTGTACACTTGTCCCAAATGAATACACAATACCTCGAATGAAAGCTGCTTTAGCACATGAATGTAATCATAATGTTCGATATCAATTTATTCAGTGGGATTATACTGTTACCTTAGGTGAATTAATTGTTAGTGAAGGGTTAGCAGAGAACTTTGCTACTTCTATTTTTGGAGAAGATCTACTTGGTCCTTGGGTATCGAAAACAACTATGGAAATGCTTAATAGACATATTAAACCTGTGCTCAAGGAACAATTACAATTAACAGGCTTTGATAAAATTGCACCGTATCTTTATGGTGATGAATTAGCAAAACTTCAAAACTATATGCCAGTCAATATATCTTATGCTGCTGGTTATGCCTGTGGTTACTATTTAATTAAATACTATTTGGAAAAAACAGGTAAAAATATCTTTGAAGCCACAATAACTCCTGCTAATCTAATATTAGATGAAATAAAAGGATTTTGGGATGAAGAAACAATTATTAACGGTTAAAGATATTGTCCAAATTACAGGCATAACAAAAAGAACCTTACAATATTATGATAAAATAAATTTATTAAAGCCAATTTACTTAACAGAAAATGGTTATCGAATCTATGATAGGAACAGTTTAGCAACACTCCAAACGATTTTGTTTTTTAAGGAAATGGACTTTTCCCTAAAGGAAATTGCGGATATTTTGAAACTTACGAGAGAAGAGCAGCAACAATTATTAAAGAAGCATAACCAAACTTTATTGTTAAAAAAACAACGTTTAGAAACAATTATTACTACGGTGGATGAGTATGTATCAGGAAAGGATATCTACAATTTAAATATTTTTAATAATTCATCCATTTCACCATTACAAGAACAATATGCTCATGAAGCGAAATTCATCTATGGAGAAACTGAAAAATACAAAGAATTTGAGGCGAAACTGAAAAAACTCTCTCCTAGTAAAAAAGCGAACCTATTTTCTGAATTTGAACTAAACATGGAAAAAGTATTTAGAAAAATTGCATCCTGTATTAATCAATCCCCTTCTTCTGATGAGGTACAGAAATTAATTGTAGAATGGAAAAGTTATCTTGAACAATCTATTGTATGTGACTCTGAAATGTTGACATGTATTGCAAATACGTATAAATTTGATAATCGATTCAAAAATTATATAAATCAATTTAGTAATGAGGACTTAGCTGAATTTTTGTATAACGCTATTGTACATTATACCAATAAACAGAAACGTTAATTTCATAATTTTATAATACAACATATAAATAAAAGATGGTGTTAATTAAAATTTCATACTATCTTTTTAAACAACATTATTGTCACTGCACACCTCCATGAGGTTGCCTAAAATTATTCTATTCTCGACGCCATCTTAACTTTTTTCGAAACGTGGCGACTTTATTTCAAATCTACAATATCAAATTCATAAAAAAGTAGGGGAGCTTGTAAAAACATACAAGTTTCCCTACTTTTTTACGTATTATTTAAGTTATTTTTTAAATAATTTAGCGAACCATGATTTTTCTTGTTGACTAGAGGCAACTAACTTCTTAGTTTCTTGTATTTCACGAATCACTTCTAATAGCTGCTGATCTCTGTTATTTATTTTCCCATCAATATTCTTTTGTTGTTCATCAATCTTATTCAATAACATATGATTAGTTTGTTCTAAATGATCTATGCGCTGTAAAAGCTCCATGTTCATGGCTTTTTGTTCTTGAAAATATATAGAAACCTCTTTCATACTTTCATACATCGTTTGAATAATTGGCTTCGTTATTTCGTCGTCTTCATCGCTCTCTTCTACTACAATATAATCTACGTTTTGTTTTAACATCTGTTCTATTATTTCTGGTGGCTCTTGTGCATCTTTCATATTAGCAATTAATTTAAACAACTCTAATGCTTCCTGTTCATATCTCAGTGTTCGCCCCTTCGTCCCAGCGACAGTTGGTAAATATGGTTTGAATTGATCCCGCCAGGCCTGAAGGGTTGTCCGTGGCTTCCCAAGCATTCTTGCTATATCTGCAAGGGAATATGTTTTCCTATAAGGCTCTTCCCTATCCATTCCATCGTCCTCCCCTCATCGTTATTTGTTGTTATCGATGTCCGACATGTTGTCATTGCATTGTTATTGATTATCATTTATGTCGGTCATGTTGTTGTTTTACTGTTATTCATCATCTTTTATGCCGGTCATGTTGTTGTTTTACTGTTATTCATCATCTTTTATGCCGGTCATGTTGTTGTTTTACTGTTATTCATCATCTTTTATGTCCGACATGTCGGCGTCTAACTATTATGTGTCTTATTCGTTTGAAAGAAGGTATTTCCTTGTTTATTTTGAATTTTTTAAGTATATAGGTTAATTAAATAATAAGTACGATTCAAGTCGTACTTATTATTTAAAGTATTCTTATTTTTGATTAAATGTGTTAAAGTATAATTAAAAGTAGCACTTAAGTCGTACTTAATGTATAAAGGAGGAATTATAAATGAAAATTGGAAGAAAAGTAGCGGATTTCGGAAATAGTTTTAATAATTTCATGGTCGATGGTTATTATATTGAACTTGCAACGAATGTAGTTAAAATTTCAAAGAAACAAGCTGAGGATTTACTTGTTGATCGTATTTCTAGACCAGAAGATTTACTAGATAGATTACTAATTTCCACTGAAATCGAAGGTGAAGAGTCTTTCTATTTAGTTGGGCAATTAGCTGAAGATAATCAGTTGGCAAACTCACATGTAAATAAGATGCACGATAAAATTAATAGTCCTATCCCATACGTAAGCTTTTTAGGAGCAATTGCATATTATCATGCGCTTAACGCTGAGCAAGAAGATAATGAAGTTGAAATTGAACACATGAGTATGATGCTTCCAATTTGGCTTTTAAAACGTGAAGAGAAATTTAGCATTGCTCATAAAAAAATGGAAGAAAGATTTATTGGTGAACATAAAGTTAAAGTGTTAACACCAGGAATGGAGAAAGAACTAACTATTAGAGTCAATTCAGCCAAATGTAGAAATGAATCAGAAGTTGCTAGACATTCTTTAAAATATAAAATGGTTTCAAAAGATCAGAATACAAATGTAATTAGTATTGAAAAGCGATATGAATCTGAGAGATTTGATGACTATGAAGTAGTTTTAACTGACATTGGTGGCGGCTCTACAGATGCTGTGCGATTAGGTAAAGGACTTACTACACCTAAGCACAGAGATTCTTTCCAAGTTATCGATATTGAGCCATTCTTAGGATATCTAGAACGCTTTAGAAAAGAAAAATTGATTCAATACTTTAAGGATCTAAGAACATTAGAGAAATTTATAGTCAATAATTATAAAGTACAAAAGTACGTACTATCGAATGAAAATACTGGTGAAGAATATGATTTTACAAATGAAATTGTAGAGGCACTGAAAGAATATGCAAGAATTTTAGTTGCTAAAATTCTTGATGTATTCATCCCATCTAGTACGAATACAGTGTTGAAATTCATTTATATTGGAGGCGAAGCACCCGTTTTAGAACCATACATCCGTCTCGCTTTATTGAATCATATGTCTGAAATGGCTGCTAAAAACAATCACTTCTTCTTGAACGATATTATTCAAAATAGCGACAAAGAAGTATTTGCTCCAACTTCACGGACAATTAATCTAACTGCATTAGAATTAAAAGTAATTGATGAAATGAAGGGACAGTTAGCCTAAAATAAAGGGACGTGCTGATAATGGCTAAAAATAGAAAAATGGCATTACATGCTGATAATATGCCTGAAGATGTATATGGAATTCTTAATGAAAAAGCTAATAGTAGACAATTAACAGCATTTGTTGTTGAACTGGTACAAAATGAAAAACGTTATGAGCAACTACTGCGGAAATTAGATCATGTAGAACAGAGATTAAATCTTTTAGATACAGTTGAAAATAAATTGGATCTTCTACTTACTAATGGATTTGTTCCCATACAGAAACAAGAAGATTTAAAAATGGAAGAGCCTGTACTCCAAGAAGGTAAAATTGTTGATGCTAAGGAAGTACTTGGTGGTATTTCTGAAGAAGATAACGAAGAGATTGATTTCTAATTAGTAAAGAAGACCTTTAGGTATAATCCTAAGGTCTTTTTATTTCAAATTCACACTATTAATAATCGTTGTTAATTATAGAATGAAAAATAAATACTCTCTTTTGAAATCAATGGTTTAGATATTGTCCGTTATTTCTATAATTCTATTACATGTAACACCTCTATCACTGCTATAATCTTCTTTGCAATATAGAAATATCTCTATTTCTATAATTAGATATTTCCCTATATCCCTATTTTTTATCGCGAATATTGAAATAGAGATATAGGGGGACTTTCTAAACATAACTGGAGTAGGATTAGTGAACGATTCTATTACATATAACACATATCTCTACTTTAACCTTCTTCACAATAGGGAGGTATCCCTATTTCTATATATCCTTACTTTAGTTATCATAAATATAGAAATAGAAAAAAAGGGAGATAGTATCCTAATGTTTAATCGATATTTTGGCTAACCTTCGTACAAAGGAGGGGGAATCAAAATCTTTTAGAGAACACCATCTGATTTATAATCAGATTCTTTAACGTTAAAAAATTTTGCAATAGAATTGGTTAACTCATTGAACTATTTTTAAAGACTTCTATGCTCTTTATATCTGAACTGCGGTATATGTGATAAGCAGGGTGATGGGTATCCATATATAAATCAAATCCTAAAGCACCTGCTCTAATACAAAAGTGCCTATCTTCTCCCCAAAAAGAAAGATTTTTAATTGGGGGGAAATTTTAACTCCAGCTTGTAAGGCCTTTCGACTAATAAGTGTGCAAGCGCCTAATCCTCCAACATAAATGGTTAAACTGTCTTATAAACAATTAAACTTTATTTCAAATCTACACTATTAATGATCGTTGTTAATTATAGAATGAAAGACAACTAGTCTCTTTTGAAATCAATGCTTTAGGTATTATCCATTAATTCTATGCTCCTATTGCATGTACCACATATCATTGTTATAACCTTCTTTACAATGTAGAAATATCCCTATTTCCATAATTAGATATTTCTATATATCCCTACTTTTTATTATTAAACATACAGAAATGGGATATAGGGGAGTTTTTGAAAAGTAACTGGAGTGGTATAAATGGTTGTTTCTTTTACATGTTCCAAATATCAACGCTACAACCTTCTTTACAATGTAAAAATAGCGATATTGGAGGATCTTTTGAAAAAATAGCTGAGTAGTACAAATGGTTGTTTCTTTTTTATAACACCCCAAACAAAAAAATTTGTACAGTTCACCTGGAGTTGTCAATTCTCTCATTTTGGGATATTTGCTTCTTTTAACTTGATGGGCATGAGATAAAGGGATATAAAGACTTTTTCAAATAATAAATGGAGTGGTATAAATGACAGATTCTATTGCATGTACCACATATCACTGCTATAATCTTCTATATAACATAGGGAAATATCCCTATTTCTATAAATAGATACTTCCCTATTTCTATAATTCTTTTACTAAACTATAGAAATAGGGATATATATGGGTTTTTCAAATAATAAATGGAGTGGTATAAATGGCTATTACAATTACTGTTGGGAATTACAAAGGGGGCGTTGGTAAAACCACTAATGCTGTATTAAACTCTTATGAATTCGCAAAAAAGGGGAAACGAACTTTACTCGTTGACCTTGATCCGCAGAGTAATGCAACAAAATCTCTAATGTTAACAAAATCTATCCTTAATCCTGATGAAAAGGTAACTTTAAATAAAACATTAATGAAAGGAATTCAAGATGGGAATTTAGATGGATTAGAAATTGAAATAATGGAAAATTTATATTTAATTCCTTCTTATGTTGATTTTCAAGATTTCGCAAAATTTCTATATAAATCTTGTTCTTCGGAAGCAGAAGAAGATTTCTACTTTAAGGGATTACTTGAGAAAATAAAACATAAATACGATTACATATTTATCGATGTTCCACCTATGTCAATTGAAGTCACAAAAAATGCAGTTGTAGCTTCTGATTATGTTCTTATAACTCTACAAACACAAGAACGTTCTCTTACAGGTGCAGAAAACTACATTAACCAACTAATAAAATTAAAAGAGCAATATGATCTTGATATTGAAGTTGTAGGTATTCTTCCAGTGCTATTAAAAAATAATGGTAAAGTGGATGAATACATTATGGAAAATGCTCGTGAAATTTTTGGTGAAGAAAACCTATTTAAAAATATCGTTCCACAGATGGAACGTATTAAAAGGTTTGATGTAAACGGTATTACTGAAAATGATAGACATGATTTAAATGTAATAGAACTATACGAAAAGATTAGTGATGAATTATTGTCTCGTATCAATATTTTTGAAAGTTTGAAGGTTGGTGTATAGCATGGCAAAAACTCCTGGATTATTAGTCAGAAAAAAGAGCAATTTTAATCCAACAGATCCTTATATCCCAAACGAGGATTCAGTTGTAACACCGGAGAAAAAGAAATTTAAAAACCAACAGGGCAGTATTAAAATTTCTAGTCAATCTAAGGAAGAGCTTGGAGCACTAATGAAACTCACTAATAAAAAATATGCTCATGAAATAATTGATTTACTTATACATCATTATGTAGAAAATCAATTAACTCCTGAACAGAAAAAGAAATTTAAATTATTAACAGAAATATAGAAATATCCCTATTAAGAAATAGGGATATTTCTATATTTTCGTAGTTTAAAAAAATACCGTCACCAGAACTTCCTCCTCGACTTTTTCTTCTCTTTTGCCGCTGCAGCTTCCTCATGATATTCCTTATGTAAAGTGATAATAAAGTTATTTAATTTCGATATAAAAATATAAGAGCCTTGCTACAAAAAAATTATCAAGACCTAAATTAAAAAAAGATAAATAAATTAAAGGACATAACATATTTTATATGACTAATATGTTATGTCCTTTCTTAATCAACTAAAGCACTCGTTACTTTATTTAGTTAGATAAGTTATTTATTAGGAAAATTGTCAATCACTTGGATAGCTAGTTTCAACGCTTTTATTCTCCTTTCTAAAAGCTTTCTTTGGGGACTACCAGCCTTTGACTTATCATAAATGTTCTCAATTGATGGAAGCAAACCAGTAAGAACATTGCGAGCTTCTTCTAAATCTTCCTGGGTGTAATGATGGGGCCTTTGATTCCAAACGTTTTCTAGCATTGCTAAGCCGATGCAAACAGCTTTGAGTCGTTTCTTTACTAAGGTAGTATTTGCGCCTTTCTGAGTCATCTGTGACAAGGCATTTTCGAGTTTACTGATTGTCGATTGTAAAGATTTTATTGCTTCCAATTTATCTACATTTGATACGTTTTCCATGTTAGTACTGTCCCTTCTTCGTTACTGAATTATTTTGCCTGATACTTGATAAAATCGTTAAGAACCTGATTTCACTCGCAATATTTTAACATAAATAACTAACTCTCTTTGAGAGGAATTCTCAACAATCCGGCCCAATTGTTGAACACAAGTTAACTAACACTCTTCAACTAACCTGCCTGTTAGTCCAATAAGAATTAAACAACTTTATTATTTTTCAAACGACTTTATTGTAAATTAAACAGCTTTTTTGTCATTTAACACCTTAATCAATCGTTTTGTCTCTAAAGCTAACTGTTTAATATTTTCCTTGTACTTGGCTACAATAACACTACGCCACTAATCAGTAGTATCCTTTTAGTTTCATTTTCATTGTAGTCAGTCTCTTTTGACATCGATGGTTTAGGCAATATCCGTTAATTCTATTACATGTACCACATATCATCGCTGTGTTCTTTTCCCGCACCATATAAATATCCCTATTTCTATATATCCCTACTTTTGTTATCAAAAATAGCGAAGATACTCCTGTTTCTTCACCTAAAAATAAGTAAGAGAAAAAAGAATTTAAAAACCAACAGAGCAGTATTAAAATTTCTAGCCAATCTCATGAAGAGCTTGGAGCACTAATGAAGCTCACTAATAAGAAATATGCTCATGAAATAATAGATTTACTTATACATCATTATGTAGAAAATCAATTAACTCTTGAACAGAAAAGTAAATTTAAATTATTAAAAGAGATATAGAAATATCCCTACATAGAAATAGGGATATTTCTATATTTTGTGTTTTAAAAAATATAGTCACCAGAACTTCCTCCGCGACTTTTTCTTTTCTCTCACCGCTGCAACTTCCTCATGATATTCCTTCATCAATCGTTTTATCTCTAAAGCTAACTGTTTAATATTTCCCTTGTACTTCGTTAGCTACAATAACACTGGGCCAATTAACCCCTCCATTGTTTATAAGCCAGTAGCGTCATTCTTTTTATCTCTTCAAAATCTGGATTATCCTTTATTTTCATTTTAGTTAATCGCCTTTGATATCAATGGTTTAGGCATTATTCGTTAATTCTATTATATCTACCACATATCATCGCCGTGCTCTTTTCCTGTAATATAAAAATATCCCTATTTCCATAAGTAGATATTTCTATATATCCCTACTTTTTTTATCAAAAATAGCGAAGATACTGTTGGTTTGTAATACAGTTTGATCAAAATGCTTAGGTTGTTTGTTGCTAGTGAATAATTTTTTATAAAAAAGTTTAATCATTTTCTATCTGTGTTTGCTCCACAATCGCGCCCTTTAATGGAATAACTAGAACATTCAATCAACGATTTGATGGCCATGACCCCTGCATTTTCCTTAATTGAATAATTTGGCCTGTATGATAAGCATCATGAAGCATGATGTCCTGTAATTTCTCCTCAAGTGAATTTTGCTCAAACTCTTTTTCGGAAATTGCACTCAATACCTGTCTTAAATTACGTTGAGCATTTTCAGAACGTTCAACGACTTTCTTCCATTCCTTATCATCATTAGATTGATTGGTAAGATAAAAGGTTTCATCACCGTCGAGATTATGTGTCCATTCACGGCCTTCTAAGTTTGCAGCAAGTCTCTCTTTATAATAAATGAGATGATTAACGTTCTCCCAAATGGTATTAGTTGCCTCTTCAGATGTTTTCCAGATAGCCTGTTCGGCTGTAAGTCCTTCTATAGCATGTTTAAACGGTGCATACCAACTCTCTTTATCGAATGTTGAATCTAGTACGTTTAAAAGCAAGTCAATTCGTTTCAAAGTAATCTCCCCCCTAAATAGTTAAAGATTCAAAAAAATCCTTATAACTCTATCGAGATTCTACATTTTTAAGTAAACTTCCTGCTTTTTAACTACCCTGCTAATCTTATTCCACAAACTGGCCCTTTTCATGAAGAAAGACGCTCTCCTTATTTCAGAAAAGCACCCTTTAATGAAATAACTACACCACTTGATTTTGCATTGAAACAGATGGATTTTGAACTTTTCGAAGGCATAGTAGAAATGGATGAAACCTATTTCCTCTATTCCTAGAAAGGAAAACGGAATATCCAAGGTCGAAAACCAAGGTTACGCGGTGGTAATTCAAAGTTTAGAGGAATAAGTAGGGACCAAGTATGCGTTCTTGTAGCCAAAGACCGCCAAAAGAGAACGTTTTCCAAAACAATAGGAAAAGGGCGTATTATAACAAAGAGTTTGGACGAAGCGTTAGGTTCCAAACTATCAATACAAAATGTTCTGTGTACGGATGCTTGGCGGGTGTTTATGACTTATGCCAAAGAAAAAGGAATTGAGCATCATCGCTTGAAAGCAAATGGTAGGGAGCGATTTAAAGGGATTTATCACATCCAGAATGTAAATAATTATCACAGCCGTTTAAAGAGCTGGATGAAGCGTTTTAATAGTGTAGCGACTAAATATCTAGACCATTATTTGAGCTGGTTCCAATTCTTAGACACCATCAAACATATAAAAGATAACTTTATGATAACCAAAATGTTTTTAGACAGTTGTTCTTTCTCAGTTAACACAACTTATGATAAACTAAAGTTATCGTAATTTTCAGAATAATAGAACGTTTATTGTTCCGTTAAAGGACCAGTTTAATAGCTATCTACAACACGCCGCAAATGGATTTTGACCAAAGGGATTATCTATTAAAGGGATTAAATTGGAGGGAATAGAAAATGGATGTAAAGACACTATTGTTACAACAATGGGCAAGCTGCTTAGATGAAGAAGACTGGTTTCCACCACTTGAAAAAGTGCTAGAGGATATTACTTTTGAACAGGCAATTTGGAAACCAGTTGAGGGGGCAATGAATTCCATTTGGGAATTAGTTTGTCATTTACTTTTCTATAAAAAGAGACTTCTGGTGCGATTTCTTGGTGAAACAGCGAATGAGCCACAGGCAGAAGATAATAAATCTACATTTCGATTACCAACTGAGACGTTTCAAAATTGGAAGGAAACAAAACAAGAGTACTTTTATGTTCATCGTGAACTTGAAAAAATACTAGCAAAATCAGAACAAGAAGATTTGTATAGACAGATCCCTGGAGAAAGATCATTAGTGCTTGAACTGAAGAGTTTAGCATTGCACGACGCATATCATATTGGGCAAATTGTATTCCTAAGTAAAATGCAAGGAGCTTGGGCAGGGAAACGCAGCTTTTAAAAAGCTTCATTAGCTTTACAGTTATTTCATTATAGGGGGCTTTAATGGACTAAGAACGGGAACGTCCAAATCGGACGTTCCTATATTTTATACCTGAAAAACAACAATACTATTTAACAAAGCCTTTAATTGTAGCTTTAGAATAAAGATTGTGTTGCTTTGGAATAAAGTTTGATAAAAATGAAGTCACCAATCTTTATTTAACAGCAACAACAAAAACTCCATTTTGAAAAAAAGATTGATCAAAATGGAGTTACTCTTTTTAACTAAGTATGAGATTTTTATAAAAAAGTTTGATCATTTCTATGATATTTCCTCCATTAAAGCGCCCGATAATTGAAGATCATTCACGTGATTTTATAATTCAAACCTTTTTGACACTATTTCAGCTACTTCTGCAGCACTCGAATTTGTATTATTAATTTTTATGTAGTTCTCATTTTTAATTTCACCTTTATGGGAGTTCAATCTGTATTTTTCCATTGATTCCCTTAGTTCATTCTCCGACCAATCAACGTTTCTTTTGGTAGGTTTATGCTCAAGTCGATGCGGACTTTTATTTCGTTCCAGCCTCTCGTCCATATCGGCTTCTAATTCCACAAAATATATAGTGGCACCCTGGGATTCAAAGATTTCACATGTCTGGTCTACGAAGTCCCAATCCTCTTGTTGATCAAAAGCCCACACATATGTAAAGATCAAACCTTCCAGTTCACTCTCAGCCACTGCCTTGAATATTTCTTTTCTAAATAAAGTTGACAACCTCCACATTTCCGGGCTAAAGCTGAATAAGGGCTCAAGTAATTCAATGGTCATATGGTTATGAAATAGTTTCAATCCAGTTACTTTAGCTAACTCTTGCCCTACTGTCATTTTACCAACTGCTTGCGGACCAAATATAAGTACAAATTTCATAGACTTCCTCCATTAATGATTTTTTATTATTATACCAGTAATTTCAAGTACCCTTTTTCACAAACTTCATACTATCTGAAAAATTTTAGGTTGTTCAGTAAATACATTTCACATTAACGTTTTTAATTTGTTTACCTGAAAAAGTTATGCTGTTAAATGGCCCAATAGAAGAAGACGCCTTCTTATTTAAGAATGGCGCCCTTTTGTTGAGTAATTTCATATTCGCATAAAAATCTCTCAACACCAGGATATTTCTCACCAAGATTTGTTATCTTGAAACCAAATTTTTTATAAAAATCCACAGCATCATTATCAGTTTCAGCATAAAGAATTCTAGGTGAATGTTCGTTACAAATGAACTCAATCATTTTGCTTCCAATACGATTCCCTCTTACATTTGGAGAAACTGCAATGTGTGCTATTTCAATTTTATCTCGCCCTAAAAGCTTTATACCTATACAACCGACGATCAGTTTTCCATACTCAAATCCGTATAAAACATGATCTGAGAATTTAACATATTTCTCATATATATTAACAATTTTCGCTTCGGAAGTGGCGTATGATAAAAGTTCACTTACCTCTGGGGTAATTGTGTTAGAGGTTATATTGATCACTTCGAGATCACCTTCTTAATTAATAGTTGGGGCAATATTTAACGTCCAAACGACACCTGTTGATTTGAAATAAAGTTTAATCAAAAAAGCTCGACAAACCCATATTATATGGTAAATAAGAAGACTCCATTTTGAAAAAAGATTAATCAAAATGGAGTCTTTTGTTAGAAATCTGAATTTAGTTTTATAAAAAAGATTGCTCAAAACTCATGAACATATCTATTATAACTGTTTACTTATACCTAACCTATTCTTCAAACCAAAACAGAACTTCAATAGGTGCTTTTAAAACCTTCGCAATATCATAAGTAAGTTTGAATGAAGGGTTATATTTTCCATTTTCGAGATTACCAATTGTTTCCCTTCTAACACCTACTTTGTTAGCTAAATCTTCTTGAGACATATTTAGCCTTACCCTATATTCTTTCATTCGAGTCTTAATTGGCATCTTGCATCCCTTTCTTTTCTCTATGTTCAAATATTTCAAGACTAATTAGGAATGTACCAAATGGTATGAAAAGCGAAATTGTAACAAGGAATCTAATTATATCTAAGTTTTCCAATATCAAAACGCTTAGTGTTACTATAATGCCCAGTATGAGTGCTACGAAAAATGCTCTTGTAGCGGCGATACGAACATGCTGTATAAAGAGTTCATCAGGCACAACCTTTGCATACAAAAAGAAGAAAAAGAAACCGAAAAAATAACCTACAAACGATGAATAATCACCTAAAAATGAGAACGGGCTTAAAAAGCCAAAAAAACCGAGAAATCCCAAATAAGATAATTTATTTTTCATATAAACCTCCTATGCGATATATTTCGCTCTTTATGTTATGAATATATCACATTAACTTGAAAATAAAAAGGACTGAAAGCAGTGCAACTTTTTTATAAACGGTATGACTTTATTCAAAACGGTATATCTTTTTTATAAACAGTACAACTTTATTTCAAATCTACAACACCTTATTGTGAAAGAATTTCTAATTCCTGTTTGATGAATTAATTTCTAAGTTTAATGTACTCTCCCACCACACATCCTTTTTTCCATTTAAATAATTTTTTATTAATATCCTAAACGGATAAGGCTGCAAATTTTTAGCATCCAATATGGATTTGAGTCAATCGTTTTATCTCTACAGCTAACTGTTTAATATTTTCCTTGTACTTAGCTACAATAACACTACGCCACTAATTAATAGTAACACCCCATTGTTTTTGAGCTAGTAGCGCCATTCTTTGGATCTATTCAAAATCAGGAATATTCTTTAGTTTCATTTTCATTGTAATTAATCTCTTTTGACATCAATGGTTTAGGCATTATCCGTTAATTCTATAACTCTATTACATGTACCACATATCACTGCTATAATCTTCTATACAACTTATAGAAATATCCCTATTTCTATAAGTAGATATTTCTATATATCCCTACTTCTAATATCAAAAATAGCGAAGATACTCCTGTTTATTTACCTAATAACGAGCAAAAACAAGTGAATCTACAGGAGGAAAAGAAATTCAAATTATTAACAAAGACTTAGAATATAGAAATATCCCTATTTCTAAAAAGGGATATTTCTATATTTCGTTTTAAAACCGGAAAATTCAATAACTACATTAAAAAGAGTCCTATTTCTAGGACTCTTTTCAATACTAATTTTTAGCTTAAATTTACATTTTATCGATGATCATTTGTCTTTTATACCATTGATTTAATTTGTCTCTCGCAGTTCCAGAGAGACGCTTTGTTTTTTTATTATAGAATCTTGAAAGAGTGGGCTGTGATATGCCTATCTCTGCTGAGAGCTCCCGCATAGTTATGTTCTTTCTCCGATGCATAAATTCTATTTTATCCCGAATTAACTGTTCATTTCTATTTATATCTAAGGGCATTTCTTCAGTTTTTACTGGCTGATTATCCCTATGAATTACATCAATAGTCTGCTTCTTTGCTAGGCTTTCCGTTGAATGAATTACATCAGTATCCTTCTTCTTTGCTAAGTTTTCCATTGAACGAATTAATTCATTAGGTGGTAGTATTACTATTCCTAACTGTGAATAATATTTTTTAAACCAATTCTTCTTCGTCAATTGATCCTCATCTAACTCCTTATCATATCCCCAATGAGAAATTACACCTTCTTTTTCTAAATCACTTAAAACATTTTCTAATTGATCACGAATACGGTTAGGCTTTTGCTTTTGGTTAATGCCCATTACTGCTAATAACCCTTTATCTCCCCCTATAGAATATGGCCTTTTTAAGTTAGAAAACATTTGACGAATTCTCCACTGCCATGTCAAATAACGAATTAATCTTTTATGATATTTGTGTCTATAGCTATTATATTCAAGGGCCTTTTTTGATAATAGTGCTGTAGTGCTATTAGATCCATATAGATAACTGGATAAGAAACTGCCCGGTTTAATTCGGCACGATTCTATACCCATGTATTCATTTGTATTTTTATCCCTCCAAAGCACTACAGAATCTAATACAAATAACCGTTTAATGACTTCACGCTTGACCTCATAATGTTTACCTGTTTCAGCGCGATCATTTAGTACAACTACTTCATTCTCATCGTTTAAGTATATAAAAATACTTGCTAGAGCTGCTATACGTTTAGCTACCTTAATCTTATCTTCCACTCTATAATATTCAACACCATTTGCTTTTGCTTTTGAAATACTGCACATTTCTAAAACTTGTTCATATGAAAAATCAATAAATTCATCAGGTGAATTTGCTTCATTTAGCCATTGAATTGTGATGGTATCTAATACGTCCGCTGTTAAATCATCCATATTACTCATTACACCATCTACTAATGTGTTCCATCTTGCGGCCTCTTCAATATTTGTTAACCTTAAATCTTCGTCTTTATGAGATGAAAGCTGTGCTACTCCATTACTATCTTTCGCTTCAATGGGATATGATTTTAATTTTGTATTTTCATCTTCCTCAAATTGATTCTTTGCTATCCCATCTCTTAACTTATAATAAACGGCGGAATTATTTACTTCTAAATAATTTTCATGCGCTATATTCGCAGTAGGTTCAATCACTGGTGTATGTGTTATTGTATTAACTGTTTCTTCATTACGAAACTCTTGGGCTATAAAGACATCTATTGTCTCATGAATTTTTACTTTGTAAGCATCTATGTTTTTGAATATATCTAAAGCTGAAATGCCCTTTCCTTGTTGCTGCTTCACCCACTGTACAAGCATTGAGAATGATGGAGAAAGGTATTCTGAAGTTACAATTTTACTATTATCTGCTTCAACGTCTACATAGTAAGAATTCCATTTATGCCACAATTGCTCGTTCTGTTTATAAAGTGGTTCTGTTATTGATAATGCATCTCTAAACAATTGTAGAACGTCTTCCATATATATTTTGCTCCTTACATAAATTTAATAAATGTTATCTAAACGTGAAAATACTTAGCTATATGATGTCCCTTTCTAAATAACAAGAAAGGTAATTAGAATATTCTATTTTAAATTTTCTACGTTACACCTTTACAGGGTCTTAGTATTCATACCTATCCCTGTAAATGATTATACAAGACCAATTTAATTTGTAAAATCCAAATACAACTTAATTCCAAGGCTAATGTAATATCCTAACTTTTTTCATAAACGTGAAAATCTGTAGCTATATCATTGCCCATTTAACTGCACAAAAATGTTAAAAAAGAGGGCTAAAGCTTGATATAAAAGGGGTTCTTTTGTAATTCCAATATGGAACATGAAAATTTCGAGCTATATGATGTCCCTTTTGAATAATGAAAATGTTCTATAACTCCTTTGATATTATACATTCACTACCTTTTGTTCGCATTTTCAACTATTTATATAATATGAAAATCTGTAGCGGTATGATGTCCTTCTTTCATACAAAGATGAAAAGGTCTTAGTTATATGATGTCCCTTTTACTATTTAAAATTTCGAGATTGAATCCTTTAATATCAACGCTTAAAGACTATTCTATGAATAATTTCATATCTAAAAACATGAAAACTCATAGCTATATGATGTCCCTTTTGAATGACGTGAATGTTCTATAAACCCTTTGACATCATACATTCACTGCCTTTTGTTCGTATTTTCGGCTATTTATATAACATGAAAACCTGTAGCGGTATGATGTCCCTTTTTTTATAAAAAGATGAAAAGGATTTAGCTATATGATGTCCCTTATAAAATTTGAAATTTTGAGTTCAAACGCTTTAATACCAACGTTTAAAGGCTATTCTATAAATAATTTTATATCTGAAAACATGAAAACTTACAGCTATATGATGTCCCTTTCGTATTTATAAAAAAACCTCATAAACATTGTTATATCAATGTTTATGAGGTTTTTTCTAATGATTTATCGATGTTCTAGAAAGATGAAAATCTGTAGCGGTATGATGTCCATAAAAAAAAATCGATAAACCTTCAAATCCCTTGATATACAAGGGATTAACGCGCATTTCATCTTTTCATTTTTTCTCTTAAAGGGGCATATTTCATTAAATTTCGATTTGATATAATCATAATTGGTATATTTTATAGTGTTTTGGCATATATTTTTGGATTTATATGTAGGAGGTGAAAAAGATGGGACAATCATTTATTATTCGTAATCAACGTAGTCTAAATGGACAAGATACAAATGCAGTTCTAGTAACATTGAAGTCTTGGCAGAAGCTTGTTGAAGCTTTTGAAGAAAAATACTACAGCTATAAAGATACATACCTTGAGGATATTCTGGATCATATGACATATGAAGAACGCATTGCTGATGTAGATGGCTTTGTGGCCCAGGCGAAACCATCTTTTTCACGTCGTACACTATTTGCTATTTCAGAAACAATGGGACGAAAACATAAATTATATGGCATTACAAATGCAGATTTAGAAGTCTTCTTATATCTACACAAGAAATGTTACACGAATGGGGTCATTCCAAATGTAACAGTACATATGATGTGGGAAGATTACAAGCAGTATAAAGAGGAATTTGCTTATATACAGCATTCTCAATTCTATATTGCATTAAAGAAATTAAGTTTACATAACATTATTACACTAGAAAATGAATTAGATGGCCGCTATACCATTAAGCTAACTCATTTTATGAACGCAGAAACTGAAAAGGCAAATTCCTATGTGTATATTAGCCCAGTCGTATTTACCAAAGCTTTCTTTGCGCTTTCAGTCGCGGCTAAGAAACTATTCTTGGACATTGCTATGCAACAGCACAGCGAAACGACTCTTAAACGTTCCTTAAACAAGCAGGATGAAAGAGGAAATACAACTCACTTTGGCGGAATGTATCGCTTTTTACATAAGAAATACCCACATCAAATCCGTGCGGTTATGACAGAATTAACAACTGCATTACCATGTACAGGGACTCCCCTATTCAAAATTTGCAAGCTACAAAAAGGGGTTAAAAATACAAAAAGATATACGACTTTATATCTATCCTTACATACAGATTTCTTATGTACAAAGGAAGCTGGAGAAATACAGTATCGTGATCCATTCACACCTAAGGTTACGTATGCACGAAAAGCTCGTTTTATTGAATCTGTGCTACAAGAACTGAATATCGGTGAATTTGCACAAGACATGAATAAATTTATTCATGTACTTAAGTATACTTGTCATCGACAAATTCGAAGTGTCATTCGTAGCTTACGTGACATGATAGATCGTAATGAAGAGTATCCAAGTAAGTTAGTGTATACGCTGAAAAAACTATTGAATCAAACATCACAATATCAAATTCTTGATACAGCAGCAAAAGAAGGTATTTACCCTCTTATAGGACAACATGTTCCAAAAGAACATAAAGAGCAAGCTGTATTTGATTTTGGATTGCATTTCTCTATGTACTCTCTACGAAACATCAAAAAGTTGTTCCGTAAAACATATGAGTTACTAAAATCCAAATTTGCTGTACCTGTTACAGAGGAATCGTATCACCGCAACTATCTAAAGTATCAAGAAGAAACGTTGTTTAGAAAGTACGCCTATGAACAAGGTACAAATCTAAATGCTTATATGGCTTTAGAAATAGAAATACGTGAACTTCTAAAAGCAAGAGGACATAAAGAACGCTTTATTCCGAGTGATGTTCGCGAATTGTTCATTGAAAAGATAGATCGACTACCTAAAGAAAAGCTTCGCGTTATTGAAGTACCGGATGAGTTCAATTTGATTACATTTATGCGTGCATTTGAACAATTAATACGCGCTGGTATTCATGTAACAACGGCCGAACAAGTACTTGAGGTAATGGAAAAAAATTAACGATACTCCGCTCTCTATTTTTGAAAAAAATATAAATAGAGGGCTATTCGTGTTGGTTCCATTATTTAAAAGCCCTTCACTAATTTCTCCTCATAGACACCTTTACTCGATTCTATTCATAGTAGAGTCTTTTTTTATACATTCCTATACAAAACTGTACTGCAATTAACTAATTTTCCACATCTATGTTTAAATAAACACGTTATTTTTATCTAAAATGCATACAAATACCTACAAAAAATCATAAGAAAAACATTAAATCTCGTTGGTATGTAGATAAATAGAACCTAATGTGAATAATATTATGTAATTATTATTGAAATAAAGGGGTTTTAGTACTTCACCTATCAAAAATCATCAATATTTATGTGAGTCATGTGACAAATTCTAATTATGTTGATTAGTTAACCTATATTGTGAATGTTTTGTGAGTAAATATTAAGAAATTGTGGACATACGGTGGATAAATTGAAAATTTATTACTTGAATAAATATATTTAACAATGCATCAATTTGTTTCATTTTTTATGTAGAAATACATGATATTATTTATGATTATTTGTAGGTTTTATACCGTACTAATAGCTAATTTTGCGTTGTTAGATTCTGCTATTTATGATTTTTTGTGCGATGGTATGCCCAAATCCCTTGTTACAGTAGAGGTAGACTCATATTTACTAGCCCTATATAAGTTTTATCTTTATATTTTTAATATATATAAGATTTATATTTATATAAGATTTTATTACTTACGAAAATATGCTTACAAAAGGACAACTTTAGAATCAAAAGAAGTCTATTCCCAATAAAATTAAATATATCGTTTTTCGATAGAAACCTCATTCCTTAAAAAATTGATTTAAATTTCAACTGAACATAGTGATAAGTAAATTATGATGTTAAGTATAAAAAAACAGAGAAAAAAACGAATAAAACATTATTAAATTCATATGTTATTATATTTTATAAGTTCTTTATGAAAATAGGGCGTTTATTTTTCAGGAATATGTCAACTGAATCCTAATACCTATATATTAAAAAAACGAAAAAACATTAAGAGCTCCTTTAGTTGTTTATATGAAAACTGCTCAGCAATTGATTTTGTATTTTTGAAATTCATAACAATTCCTTTCATGGCCATGCTAGCTTTTTTATTAGTATTTAGTACTTCTTTTCTAGTAAAACATCAAAAATAAGTCTTAATTTAAGGAGATGTTGATATGAGTTTAAAAGAACATGCAATGCAAGAATTTCAAGAAAAAATGTCTACAAATGAGAATATACAAGGCACGATTACAACTTATTATGAAATGCAAAATGGTATGTCTGGCTTAGTAGGAGTACCAAATGGGAATCCCACTCCTGTGAGAGGCATTTTAGCTTATACGGAACGACAGCTGCTATTTTATAGTGAATTATTCGGTAAGCTTCCTATTTCATTACAAATACCTTACCATCAAATTAATAAAATTAAAGAAACAAGACAACCATTTGCTCTTTTTAAAACAATTCCAGTTATCGTTGTTTCTCACGAAGAACGAGAGGTTTTTTCAACACGTGGAGATGAAGAGGGATTTGTGCGCTTAAAAGAATTTTTTGAAAAAGTTAAAAGTATGTCTATGTAGACTACCAAAATAAGAATAGTGATTTAAAAAAATACTGGTAATGCTAAATAACTTGGAAATTGCAAATCTCATTGTACATGCTATAATGTAGATACAAACTAAGGTATACTTCAGTCAATAAAGCCATACAATAAAAAAGAGAGCAACATGCTACCAACATGTGCTCCTCTTTGGATAACTGCTACCGTCAAGGTGGTGGCTATCATAGCTTATTTTTTCTTACGAAATCCACCCTTTTTACGCTTCCGACGGCGAGATGATAGGGTGGATTTCTTGTGTTCTAAAATGTTTTTCTTAAAGAGGTGTGCAATCGTTTCACGAACGATCCCCTTTATAATTTCTTTTAGAAATTCAAGAAGTACTTCCATGGCTTTTCACCCCCTTCCTTTCCAAAATAGAAAGAAGGAGTGATAGCCTCCACCCTAACTTTACAATTATCTTTTCATATTATAGCATAGTCTTCTTCGTTTGAAGACTGTACACCTCATCTTAATAAGAGTCGAGTATCGTGTAATATCTTGTATAGTATCTATAAGAAATACTTTGAGTCTGATTCCCCTTTTCAAAAATTAAAGCATTTTGATATTCTAATTGCTCAACGAATGTCCAACCATCTTTCTCCAGCATCTTTATGAAGGGCTCCATTTTCTCACGTTTTACTAAATAAAGAGAAACATCTGAATATCGATCTTCGTTTTGTTCTATTTCAACTATTTCTTTCCCTTGAAAAATCATTTTTGACATTCCTATGGCTAATGGTATGGGGTTCTCTTCTTGAAAAATAACTCTTCTTTTTTCGATAACGAATATAGCCAACAAGGTAAATATTAATAACGGAATGATGAATTTTTTTGACTTTAACAAGCAACGTCACCTCTTTCCTCTTTTTCCCTGTTGCAACATACATTCTTCGTATATACATAACTGTCCTTTGTGAGTAGATATTATATTTTTTGTACAAATTCAATAATATGGATAGCACTCATATGTATTAGTGTACTTAGAATTTTATATGGATGGTGAGACATATGAATCAATATCAAATGTTGTATAGTACACCGTATCTTTATTCCTCTCGAACATTGAATCAAATGTATAAAAGTACTAAAAGTGAAGAAAACATATGCGCTATACAAGAGCATATGCAACGACATGAAGTTTATTTAGACCGACAGTACCGAGGATATTATTATTTAAGTCAAAAAATTGAAGAAGATCTATATGGTGATGAACATGCTGTAAGTTGGAATGAGTTATTAGATGATTACCAACTATACAGGGATCGTAAAGGGAACTTATCTATTAAACCGAAGGGATGGGACTAAAGTGACGATCATTGGAGAGCTAGGGGTAGTTTATGCCATTACTGGTGCTTCAGTTTTGGGAATTAAGTTACTAAAAAAGAAAGGTCTTTACCTTCCAGATTGGTTGCTACGTGCGGGGCTAAAATGCTTATTAATTGGGAGTGTTTGGTACGTGCTAATGGATATACTAGATGTGTTTCTACGTTAGTATTACATCTGGTAGTTGAAAAAAATTGTAATAGTGCGCCTTAATCTGTTTTTTCTAACCTTCCATACAGGCTCAACTACCTAAAGGAGGTATGGAGGATATGATATCACTTTTGTTAATACCAGCAACCTTTATAACTGTAGCTTATTTTTACCAAAGTAATGGAACGAATGATAAGAAAAAAATTGCAATGTTTTTTGAAATTACAAAGGTATGTGTTCAATATAAAGGTGAATTACAATACCCCATTTTTATAAAAGAAGTAGAAGATGACATAAGTATGAATTATGTTTACAAGTTACCGCTCGGCGTACCTAGTCAACTTATCAAAAAGTTAGCTGAAGTATTAGAAGAAGGACTATATAAACCTGTTAAAATATCGTTTCATCAAAGAGAGCTTCATATTCGAGTATTTAAGCAACGAATACCTGAAATGTGGAATTGGTCTAAGGAGCTGTTAAAAGAGCACACATGGAAAGTTATGATGGGGAAAGCATTAGATAAACACGTGTATCATGATTTCGAGAAAACACCTCATATGTGTGTAAGTGGAATGACTCGTTTTGGAAAGACAGTATTCTTAAAAAATGTGATGACTAGTTTAATTTTGCAACAATCTCAACACGTAAATTTTTTTATTATCGATCTGAAGGAAGGGCTAGAATTTAGTCCTTACAAAGAGTTATCCCAAGTAGTAGAAGTAGCTGAAAACCCGGAACAGGCGTTAGAGATGTTGGTGAGAGTACGTGAAAAGATGGTAAAACAGATTGAGATGATGAAAAAGTCCTATTTTACCAATGTTATAGACACATCAATTAGAGAGCGTTGCTTCATCATAGTAGATGAAGGAGCGAATCTTTGTCCGACACAAGGTTTACCTAAAAAACAACGGGATTTATTATTTATGTGCCAGGAGATGTTATCTGAAATCGCAAGAATCGGAGGTGGTTTAGGATTCCGGCTTATATTTTGTACTCAATATCCAACCTCTGACACATTGCCAAGGCAAATCAAACAAAATGCTGATGCAAAGCTAGGTTTTCGATTACCAACAGCGGTTGCTTCACAAGTTGCTTTGGATGAACTAGGTCTTGAAGATCTGCCTTCCCTTCCAGGAAGAGCATTATTTAAGACGGATCGCACAGAAGAAATTCAGGTACCTTATTTAAAGGATATGGACATGTGGGAATTACTGAAGCAATACAAGGTGGTGAAACAAAATGAGACACCAGAAGCTCAAACAGAGAGCCAGACAGATCGAGATTTTATCGAGTTTAAATAAGCTAGAATTCGCTTCTAGGAGGCAATTACAAGCAATTCATGCTCTAGGTAGTATTCGAAATGCAAATCGTATTTTGAAGGATCTACGGCAATATTGCCATGTTACCTCGCATAACCGGGAGTATGTTTATTATCTCAACAAAAAAGGTTGTGCCTTGCTAGGATTAGAACCAAATGAACGAAAAAAGAAACATCAACTTGAACATATACTTTTAAGAAATGAAGCTTGGATGTGGCTTGGATTTCCAGATTGGAAAACAGAACAAGTTATAAAATTTAGATATCAAAATGAAGAGAAAATAATTGTACCAGATGCTTATTATTTAGTAGATCAAGTACCACATTTTGTTGAAATTGATAGGCTGCAACATATGAAGAATAATGAAGAAAAAATACAGTATTATAGTTTAATTGCAAGGCTATATAAAAAACAAAGGGATATCGTACCAAATATTTTATTTTTTACAATATCAGACTATCGTGAACAAAAGTTAGAAAGTTATGGAATAAAATATAATGTGTATGTACGTACATTCCTTTTAAAAGAAGTTTTGTAGTTTGCAACTGAATTACAAAAAATATAGATTTTTGGCAACTAAATTGTTAAAAAGGACTACATAGTTTAGTAGCCCTTATTAAGTCCAGAAATCTGTATGATTGATGTTTTTACCTGTTAACCTTCGTAATGCATTAATAAGCTTGTTTTGATTTTTAAATGAAGGATGAAAGGCATTCCCTTTACAAAGGCGACTTAATGTACTTTTACTTACACCACTAACCTTTGAAACTTCTTCTTGCGTTAAATCATGACGATCTAAAAATTTGCCTAGCTTACTCCTGGGCTTTATAACAAACCATTCCAATTTCTTCACCTCTAGATAGGATTTTGTAGTAATAGTTTGTCCAAAAGTCCCATTGTTAAAACAGTTTCACTTTAAAGGAATGTATAGAAATATGTAAGCATAAGATATAGAAACTAATAATTTAAAAATATATGTAATAATTTCGGGGAATCTAGCATTCATAGTAATAGCTACAAGTTGCTGATACACTATTCTAATGGCAACTTGTTGCAACTGATATTACAGAAAAAATAAAAGCTCAAACCCTTTTGATACCAAGGGGTTTGAGCTTTTTATAATAGTCTAATTAAATAACTACAAAAATAAAAAACTTAAAAAAAAGATTATGATTATCGAAATTTAATTTTAATTGTCGCTTCTCATACTTTATAGAGATTCAGGTTCCGGTGCAAGAAATTCAAGATACATGCAAGTAATCTCCTAACCTTGGACATACTGATAGTATTACTCTAGAAAAAGGTGTGTGATCGATATGGAAAAGGAAAATTTGTTCAAATGGAAGCATTATCAGCCGGAACTAATCTTATTAACAGTAAGATGGTACCTACGGTACAATTTGAGCTTCCGTAACCTGGTGGAAATGATGGAGGAACGAGGCTTATCCATGGCTCACACAACGATTATGCGATGGGTTCATCAATATGGACCTCAATTAGAAGAGAAAGTACGACATCATCTTAAAACAACAAATGATTCATGGAGAGTCGATGAAACTTATATTAAAGTGAAAGGGCAATGGATGTATGTATATCGTGCCGTTGATTCAGAAGGGAATACCATTGATTTTTATCTAAGTAAATCAAGAGATAAACAAGCAGCCAAGCGCTTTTTCAAGAAAGCCTTGGCTGCTTCTCATATTTGTAAACCTCGTGTTATAACAGTAGACAAGAACCCGGCCTATCCCGTAGCGATTCAAGAGTTAAAAGAAGAGAAACATATGCCTGAAGGCATACAAATAAGGCAAGTTAAATATCTCAATAATATAGTGGAACAGGATCACCGTTTCATTAAGAAACGTGTACGTTCTATGTTAGGATTCAAATCGTATGAAACAGCCACTTCTATATTGAGCGGCGTTGAAGCCATGCATATGATGAAAAAAGGACAACTTAACCTACAGGTGAAGTCTGCTCAAAATGAAGTTGGGTTCATACATAAGTTATTTGGAATTGCATCATAATCTGTCATTGAATAGGCCATGTAGGTTCTATATCTCTATCAAATGTTTTTTGCACCAGAACCGCTTTCTCTAGATTTGCAACTGAAAAACAAATGTGGTTAATACTTTGTATCATCTTCCATTCTCCTTGTTAATTGATTAAGTTATATATCCGATTATAAGTAAAAAGACGCTTTTCTACTAGGAGTACAGACCTATCATCAGCAAGCTAAGGAAAGCAAATACTCCAAGACGAGAAGATTAACATCCCAAGATGAAAATGTACATTTTATTGTTTTGGGGCATTATAAAATTCTTAAGTTGATGGGCATGGCCTCACCATATCATTTTGGGAATTTTGTACGTTTAGACACAATTTAGACACATTTGAGCGGTTTCCTGTACGTTAAATTAAAATGAATAACTACTATTTTTCAGCATATCCTAACTCTTATCCTATAACATAGGTTGGAGAGGACTTTATGCTAAAACATAAATTATCCATAATATTTTGTGGAATTATAATAACATTTTTTTTTATATCCCCATTGAAAGGGAAAGCAACCAATGTGTGTAATAAGGATTTTTATGATTAATATAATACTTTATTGGCTCCATATGCAAGTCAAGTTATTAGAAAGCAACTTGGAACATATCATCAATATAGTTTAACAGAGACAAAAGTTATAAAAGTTGAGCGATATCCAAAAGGAACTTTTAATTTTCTTGTCACAGTTGAATACCATACTTATGTAAATGCTCATAATCCTCCGAGTTACAAAGTAACAATTACTTTTAATATTGATCCCAGTGGGGTAAAAGTTAAAGAAGTGAAACAACAGCAAGAATAGAAAAAACAGTGAAGTATAAACTCACTGTTTTTTTATGTACGTTAAGAGATATTTGTTCAGAAAACCTTATGTTTATGAACAGAGGCTAAAACTCAAGAATATCAACATTTTTTAGCTATAATCTTGTTCATAAAGTGTGTAAATAATTCAATGTTCATTTAATCTGTTGTTTTTATCTTTCTAAACACATAATCATCCTCTATGAACGCTGTCATAGTAAGGATTTTCAGTCCTTAGCGTACAATTTTCCCAGAATGATATAGTGACCCCTAGAAGGGGGATAGATTTAATTTTTCTATATTAAAATCCTCCTCTATTATTTTTCTCCTAAACAAGACGGATAGTATTTCTATTTTTATGCTCAAAATTCAATTCTGTAAAATTAGAATACAAAGAAATAGAATAAGTCTATACAAAAGCATGCGTTGATAATCAGCTTGAAGGTAATATTATTTTAGTAATTCTACATACTAAAGAGCATAATGTAAAAAGGAGTCTGCTCTTATGAATGAAAAATTGAATCAAGAATTGAAAAGTAATTTAGATGAAACAATTTTACCTTTAACTTCTTTTGGCAATGGAAGTAGCATCGAAGTTGCATCCAACATCTATTGTTTATGTATAAAAATTGTTAATGTATGTTTTGTTGATGAATCTACAAAGCCAAACGAATGGGTTCTAATTGATACGGGAATGCCAAAATCGATGAATCTCATCATAAATTTTGCGGAGGAGAAATTTGGTAAACATAGTAAACCCAAAGCAATTATATTGACTCATGGTCATTTTGATCATGTTGGTTCTGTAATTGAATTAGTAAAAAAATGGGATGTTCCAGTTTATGCACATGAGTTAGAAATCCCCTATTTAAATGGTGAAAAAGACTATCCAGATCCAGATGGCTCTGTGGAGGGTGGATTTGTAGCAAAAATTGCCCCTTTGTTTCCAAATGAGGGTATTGATTTAGGTAACTGTATACATGAGTTGCCTCCGGATGGTAGTGTTCCCCATATGCCTGGATGGAGCTGGGTACATACTCCAGGGCATACTCCTGGACATATATCTCTGTTTCGAAATAGGGATAATTTTTTAATCGCTGGAGATGCTTTTGTTACCGTAAGACAAGATTCATTGTATAAAGTATTGATTCAACAAAAAGAATTAAATGGTCCACCAAGATATCTTACTACCGACTGGGAGAACGCCTGGGAGTCTGTAAAAATACTTGAGAAGTTAAATCCTAAATTTGTAGTGACAGGGCACGGTCTACCTATGTTTGGAGAAGAATTAAGAAATGAATTGCATCGTTTAGTAAAGAATTTTGATAGAGTAGCTATTCCTGATTACGGAAGATATATTTAACAATAATCCTTATATGAAACATTAGAGGTCTAAATTTCTTACTTAATTTACAATAGAACTATTTTATTCATTAATAAATTAAAGTTTTATAAAAAGGAGAGATGATGAAATATTCCTTTTTATCGGAATTAAGTTCACTTTAACATGTATAAATATTGATTTTCTTCTTAAAATATAGCTAGAAGACATAGGGAAGAGAAGGCAATATGAAAGCTTTTCATAACAGGGTTATGTATTCCCCCTGATTCAATTCTGTTCTCTCTTTAATAACTAGGAAAATGATTTCTATATTATAAATAAATATAAAAGATATTTTGAGAAAATGTTAAAAAAGGAGGCACGTGAATATGAAAGCTGTAACCTATCAAGGGCCAAATCAAGTACAGGTTAAACAAGTTGATGATGCGAGATTAGAAAAAAAAGATGATATTATTGTAAAGATTACTTCAACTGCTATTTGCGGATCCGATTTACATTTATATCAAGGTAATATGCCTTTACCCCCAGGATACATTATCGGTCATGAACCAATGGGAATTGTTGAAGAGGTGGGTCCTGATGTCACTAAAGTAAAAAAAGGAGATCGTGTTGTCATCCCCTTTAATGTTGCTTGCGGGCATTGTTTTTATTGCCAACATGAAATGGAAAGTCAATGTGATAACTCAAATCCTCATTATGATTCCGGTGGATACTTTGGTTATACAGAGAAATTTGGTAACCATCCAGGTGGTCAAGCTGAATATTTAAAAGTTCCTTTTGGTAACTTTACTCCCTTTGTTATACCAGAATCATGCGAGCTTGATGATGAGTCACTACTTTTTTTATCCGATGTTTTACCAACAGCCTATTGGAGTGTAATAAATTCAGGTGTAAAATCAGGCGATACTGTTATCGTGCTTGGTTGTGGACCTGTTGGGCTAATGACACAAAAATTTGCTTGGATGAAAGGTGCCAAGCGTGTAATTGCAGTTGATTATTTGGATTATCGAATGAATTATGCACAAAAGATTAACAATGTTGAGGTATTTGAGTTTACAAAATACCCGGATATGGGAGAACATTTAAAAGAAATTACGCATGGTGGAGCGGATGTCGTCATCGATTGTGTAGGTATGGATGGAAAGAAATCTCCTTTGGAGTTTGTTGAACAAAAATTAAAATTACAAGGGGGAACCCTCGGTCCTATACAAATTGCTACAAAAGCCGTACGAAAATATGGAACGGTTCAAATGACAGGTGTTTATGGTGGCAACTATAATGCATTTCCACTCGGTGCATTTTGGATTAGGAATATTAACCTTAGAATGGGACAAGCCCCGGTCATTCATTTTATGCCCGAATTGTTTGAAAAAATAACAAAAAATGAATTTGATCCAAAGGAGATTATTACACACAAACTCCCTCTTGAAGAAGCGAGTTATGGTTATCAAATTTTTAATAATCGTGAGGATAATTGTATAAAAGTTATTCTGAAACCTTAAAAATCCGTCCTTTCTCATTAATCCTTTTTAATTATTCTTTATGCTGAAGATAAGATTCAATTCCAAGATCTTATCTTTTTTACTTTGAAAAATAAATACTGAATGAATTTTTAATATGAATATATAGTTTAAATCATTAACACATGTCCTACCCGGCTAGCTCAATTAAAGAAACAACCGGATACAATTTGGTTAAAAGAAGTCGATAGTATTGCTCTTCAATCAACATCGAAAAATCTGACGGATGCTATTCCACGATTCAAGTCTAAAAAGAATAAAGTGTAATCTTACACAACCAAGAAAATGAACGGAAATATTGCTATTATAGACAACAAAATGAAATTACTTAAACTGGGCTTGGTTCGCTTTGCCAAAAATCGTGAAGTAAAAGGGCGTATCTTGCATACAACGATTCGACGTAACCGAGTGGTACATATTTTGTATCTATCCTTATCGTAACAAAAGTACAACAAATGCCTAAAACTGAATTCGCTTGTAGAACTGACATTGGACTAAAAGATTTTGCGATACAAGAAAGCCCCTGCATGACTTTAATCTACCTTTAGGCACGGGATGAAAGTATCGCAAAATCTGTTATCCTCTTACTTAATCGGCACAGAAAATCATCATTTTAAACTTCAATTATGATGGGAAGAATCATTGGTTTTCTTTTTGTATGTGAATATATAAAGTGGCCCAGTGTTTCCTTTAATTCTCTTTTTAAAACATTCCATTGGCTAATATTAGTCTTTTTTAAATTATTAATCGTTTCAACAGTTAGTTGATTGATTTTCTCTAAAAAGTCTTCTGAATCGCGAACATATATAAATCCACGAGAAATGATGTCTGGACCAGAAATTATGTTCTCATCTGTTTTACTAAGAGTAATAACAATTACAAGCATACCATCCTCAGAAAGTTGTTTACGATCACGTAATATAACATTTCCTACATCACCAATTCCTAATCCATCTACATATATATTACCAGCAGGTATTCTTCTAGTTTGATGAGCAATCTGATTCTTAATATCGACAACTTCACCATTGCTAATGATATAGATGTTTTCTTTCTTAACACCCACGGACTCTGCTAACAGGCTATGATGATGTAACATTCTAAATTCGCCATGAATAGGAATAAAATATTTAGGTTTCATTAAAGTAAGCATTAATTTTAATTCCTCTTGATATGCATGTCCAGAGACATGCATTCCTGTTGAACTTCCTAATCCATAAATGACTTTAGCTCCCAAGCAAAATAAATTATCTATAATTCTTGAAACATTTCGTTCATTTCCTGGTATAGGAGTTGCAGATAAAATGACAGTATCATCAGGTAAGATATCTACTTGTCGATATCTTCCACTGGCTAAACGAGCTAGAGCTGCCATAGGTTCACCTTGACTACCAGTACAAAGAATAGCTACTTTTTGGGGATCCATTCGGTTGATTTCATTTGCTTCAATTAACATTCCTTCAGGAATATCTAAGTAACCTTGTTCTAAGGCAACAGAAACTACATTTACCATGCTTCTCCCCAGTAAAGCAAGCTTTCTATTAGTTTTTAAAGCGGCATCTACTATTTGCTGTACGCGATTCACGTTGGATGCAAAGGTAGAGATAATAACTTTTCTATGAGCCTTGTTAAACGCTTCTTCAATTCGCTCACCTACTGATTGTTCTGAAGGAGTAAATCCAGGACGTTCAGCATTCGTGCTTTCCGAGAGTAAAGCTAAAACACCATTGCATCCGATTTTAGCCATTTTATGAATATCTGGATATTGATTATTAATAGGAGTTAAATCAAATTTGAAGTCGCCTGTATGAACTACTGTACCTTCTGGGGTATGAAAAGCAATTCCAAGGCAATCAGGAATACTATGATTGGTTTTAAAAAATGTTAGATTTATTTGTCCAAACTCAATTAATGACTCAGAATCAATAACAAATAACTGTGTTAGATTTTGAAGTCTATGTTCTTTTAATTTGATTTCGATTAATCCTAGGGTTAATTTCGTTGCATAAATTGGGACATTTAATTGTTTTAATAGATACGGAATACCTCCAATGTGGTCTTCGTGTCCATGTGTAACGACTAAACCTCGAATTTTATCCTTATTTTCTTGCAAATATGTAATATCCGGTATTATCAAATCTATTCCTAATAAACTTTCATCTGGAAACTTAGAACCGCAATCAATAATCACAATATCGTCTGAATATTGTATGGCATACATATTTTTTCCTATTTCATTAACCCCACCTAAAGCAAAAATGGATAGTGTATTTTGTACTATACTCAAAATGAATATCCTCCTTTTTGAAAACATCCAAACTTATTTGAATGCATATAGAGTTTTTCTAATTTAGATTTATGACCAACCATTTATAAATGGTTGGTCATAATAATCTCAAAGCTCCATATCTTTTAATCCCGGACTATGCTCATTTGGCATTTCAGGAAGTTCTGGTACAGGAAAACCTTTTGGTGGCTCCGTTACACTTAACATTCCTTTGTTTCTACTTGGTGATTCACCTTGGAAAATCTCTCCGATTCTTGTTTCATCTAACCTGAAATTAAATTGAGCATTATGAAATCCCATTTCTACGTACTTTCTACACTCAGGATACTTATTGATATCATAGTTTGGTACTGGGAAAAGTTTTCCCCATTCAACGCCTAAAGTTTCTAATGCTTTCGCAAATGCATTTTGATGTGCATTGTCACGCACAATTAAAAAGGCAAGTGTTTCACGAAAAGTTTGATTTGAGCTCATTTCATAAATCCTTGTCTTTTGAAGTACACCAGTTGATTCAAGAACTAGGTTATCCATTAAATCACTAATTAGATTTCCATGACTGTATACCCACGATCCGTTCCATGGGTTACCGGCTGCATCTACTGGCAATGAGCTTTGAGCACCTACAATAAAATGGTGAGGATTTGCATGTTTAACCGCCTTATCAAGCGGTGCTTTATCCATACCAGCATTACCTGGCGTAGGCTCACCAGATCCATTTAATAATTGATTAATTGTATTCTGAACGAGCTCTACATGACTAATTTCCTCAAGAAAAACCCCTCGAAGCAAATCACGATATTGCTTCGCTTTTCCTCTAAAATTTGAACTTTGAAAGAAATATTGCATCATTGTACGCATTTCACCAAAATGTCCGCCAAGTATTTCTTGTAAGACCTTCGCAGCTGTCGGATCTGGTTTGTCTGGTTTAATAATATTAATCAATTCTTCTTTATAATAATACATAGAAAATACCTCTCTTTTTTAAGATAAGCAACAATTTATAAAATCTCCTGAATCAAGGTAATTTATTCCTATACCTTTTTTATGTTCTTATGTATCAGATAGAATTCCGTATATTTTTTAGTTTTTAAAGAGGGTGTTGTTGATTTTGTGCTACGTTTAGAGCTGTTTGTGTAGTCATTAAATCTACTTGCAGTTGTTCTTGTACATTAGATGATAATACCCTTTATCAATCATATATTGACTTACTTGCTTATGTGTATCAATTGCATCCTGTAAAGGTTGACGTAATACTTCACGAGTTTGATTGAAAGTAACTTCCATAATCGCATAAGCATAGTTCCTTACAGCTGTTTTAGATACAAGTAATAAGTCCGTTGCGATAACCTGCTCAGTCACAGGTCCTATACCTGCCCATATTTTGTATAAATTTATTCATTTATTTTACCTTCTTTTTATTAAGGTAGTAAGTTCTTCAAGTCTTGGTAATGTTTCATAGACATGTTCACATCTTGTTGTAATAAACTTTGTAGAGCTGGATCTTGAGCTACGCCAGTCATAACAGCTGACTTTGTCATACATACATTTTTAAATGTTAACATTTCATGTAACTCATTCACTTCATGAACACTCTTTATATTAGATTCTATTTACTTATTACTCCTTTTCCATATGAATTCAAGCAAGAGAAAAGAAGAGGAGAAGGAGGAATAACACAATCATTTCAAACAAACCTTGTTATGAAAAGATGTTAGAACTGTTCCTCTTCTTGGCTCTCTCAACCATATTTTAAGGATAATGAGAAAACTTATACTTCAAATTCAAGTGGAATAAAATACCATAAAAAGGAATTTATATTTTTCTATGTTTCGTAACATATTAAAAACATAGGAGGTGATACAATATGGCAAACAATAAGAGTGGAAATCGTAATGAATTATTAGTTCAAGGTGCTGAAAGTGCACTTGATCAAATGAAATATGAAATTGCGCAAGAGTTCGGTGTACAACTTGGTGCAGATACAACAGCTCGTGCAAACGGTTCTGTTGGTGGTGAAATCACTAAACGTTTAGTAGCAATGGCTGAACAACAACTTGGTGGTGGATTCACTCGTTAACTTCACCCAAAATAGAAAAAATTAGGTTAAGCGATAGTGTTAATTATTGGAAGCATAGCAGATTACAGTAGTTAACAAACACATCTTTCCATGTTGTCTATATAAAATGTATTAATAAACTCTCATAATGAATGCATTTGTACTCAAAGATTGTTGATAATTTCAAATAATAATCTTTGAGTATTTTATTTGAAAAATTCTTTTCTCGATTACAAACACATATCTTATGGGGAAGGTGTTTCCCATGAATGTTAAAAAGTCCTTTTTAGGAACAAATATACTTAAAAATTTATTTTCAATACTGAAAAGCATATTGACTATGATATTTATAAAAGGGAGGCATCTTAAAATGGGTGTATTAAGTGGAAATCCTCAAAATGAACCTTTACATTATGGAGAAGTATTTGATATTTGGAGTTATCTTCTTGCGGCACAGGGAGCAGTTGCAGGTCATCAAGTATTTATGAATCATACGGGTGATGAAGATTTAAAGAAGTTCTTAGAAAGTCTTATTGAGAATGATATGACTTCTGAAATAGAAGAACTAAAAGCTCTTTTAAAAGTAAATGGAGTGGCTTTACCACCAGCACCTCCAGAAAGACCGGTTGCATCTATTGAAGATATTCCTCCTGGAGCACGTATCAATGATGCTGAAATTGCAGCAGCTGTTTCTGTAGGTCTTGCGGCAGGATTAGTAACTTGTAGTCAAGTAATGGGAAAATGTCTTCGAGAAGATGTAGGAATGCTTTTTGGACAATTCCATATGAAAAAAGCACAAGCTGGGGTAACTTTACTACGTCTAAGTAAGAAAAAAGGCTGGGTAGTTCCTCCGCCATTACATGTTAAAAATACTGAACAAGCTTAATAAAAAAAGTGGCTGAAAGCCACTTTTTTATTTCATTTTATTCTTTGTAGCGTTTTCCTTTTGAATGGATCTTACTTTTTCTATTTCAGAACGGTTTAAATATTCATGTGAAATCTCCATAGCATATCTATCGTGATGCATATTAGTTGATTCTCTTGAATCTTCATCTTCATGTAAAACAGCTTTTTTCATATAGATATGAAAGAATATTTCTACCACACTAATAAGCAAAGCAGACCAAAATGCAGAAAAACCAATATTACGAGTTGAATCTATATCTGTTAAAAAATGGGTTAATACCCAAATCCCTAAAAAACTCAATCCAAAATCAGCAATTGTAGCAATCATATTCCCGTATTTAGGTAGGATAAATAAATCTCCTATTAAGTAGGCTGTCCCTGTAATTAGTAATGAAATCAGTAATATTCTAGGAATCGAAACGTCCTGGAATATACCTAATATCATCAATAATACGGCACTAATAGCGGTATATTTAATTAATAAGGCAACGATATGTTTCATGAATGTTCCTCCTGTTTTTTAACTTTCATGTAGGAATACAACTTCTAAATAAAAACAGGTTGCGCCTTCATAAAGCACAACCCATTTCATCGTGTTCTGGAGGTCTTATCATTACATGATACCCATATGGCAAGAAATTTTTTTGCTCTCCTACACAATACTATTTTGTGAAATATAAGTATGAATTATGTATTAAAACAATAAAAAGTAATACCAAAAAAAGGATTATATATTTTCGAAAGCTTTTTTGCATATTAAAGAGTAAAGGAGGTGACATAGTATGTCGAACAATAACAGTGGGAGCAGCAATCAATTGTTAGTACGCGGGGCTGAACAAGCTCTTGATCAAATGAAATATGAAATCGCACAAGAATTTGGTGTGCAACTTGGCGCAGACGCAACAGCTCGTTCAAATGGATCTGTTGGTGGTGAAATCACAAAACGTCTAGTAGCATTAGCTGAACAACAACTTGGCGGTGGAGTTACTCGCTAACTTAATATAGCAAATGGATTTTAGGGAGAGATAAATCATCTCTCCCCATTTGTATATAATTAAGATATATGAATAACGAAAAAGATTGAAACCATAATTTAGAATATATTTTGTGCATTGTATATTTGTTTATATTGTAAAAACAAAGTAAGTTTATTACCTTATCGGTTCTGTAACTTTAGGCGATAATTTGCGTGATTTTTTAATGATAAATTGCATATATGTTCCATAAATAAATGTACTAGGCCAAATATTTCATATGACAAATAAGACAGTTCTGAGAGAGGAATTTATGTGAACAATCAGTTCGAAATTCACAGTAAGTTCACACCTTTTATGTAATATATATCCATAATTAGGAAGGGGTGGTTTTACTGGTTAAATACAAATCTTATATTGTTATAGGCTGTATTAGTATAGGTATATTTGTTACAGGTATCATTGGATGGAATGGAAAAACTGAAGCCTTACAAGAGAATAAAAATGTATCATCCTTTAAAATTAAAGAGCATGAAGAAGATATACATTGGATTTATGATTTGTATGGCATCGAAAACCAGGTAGGTTTTATTAAGAAACCTATAGTTGTAAACCAAAGCAACACCTATGATTGGTTTTTATGGGGAACTGCAAAGCAAATATCTAATGAACCGCTTAAAATTACCGCTATTCATCCAAATACAAAACAAGAAATTCAAATTGCAGACATAAAGCATATGAGCCAATATAATCAATCTATCCATGCTTTCTACGAAAAAACTGACTTATCCTTATTACCATTAAGTAATTCTGATAATAAAGACAATTTTAAAATTATTTCACATCAAGCTATAAGTATGAAATTCCCTAAGAGTGGCAAATGGAATTTGTATGTTTTAATTGGGGATAAGAAACTTCCTCCTATTTCTATTGAAGTAACAAATCAAGAAGAAAAATTAACTCCTTTGAAATAAACATTTGATCGTTTATCCTCCCTAGATTCAAATTGAGGATTAGATATTGAGTTTTCAATTAATAATACTAATTATGTGAATGGAAAGCCCCTTCAATTCTACTACAGGGGCTTTTATGGATAAAAAACAATTTTTCAATCTACAACTATATAAAAAGCTCGAGAAAAGATTAGATTCCTTTCTTAAGTTCTTTTTGGATACGATATACCGTTGGCCTTGTTACACCGTTTTTTTCAGCAATCTTTTTTATAGGTAATCCTGAATTTAACATTTGTACGATTTGATAATAGACGGCTTGTTTCTGAGGATCTCGTGCATCCGGTCCATAAAGGATTGGTCGCCCTTGATAGACTCCTTTTTCTTTCGCAATTTTTATTCCTTGTGCCTGTCGTCGTTTACTTTCTGTTCGTTCTTTTTCCGCACCGTGATTTTTAAATTCCACAATTTGTCGATCTAGGTTTTGATCTATAGAACTGACCCTCGCATAAGCAACTTTCATTCTCAAAAATCCTCCATTTTCGCAACAGTTATTTTACACCCAAAATAGACACATAAGAGTGTAACGGATAATGGAAATTAATCATTTAGATAAGATCACTACAGAAGTCATCGAAGTAGCGAGGGATTCTTTAGTGATCGGTGAAAATGAATAATATAAAAAGGGAAGTCTTCAATTTTACAGACTTCCCTTTTTTAATCTATATGCAATTTAGCATTTAAAAACTACGCAAATTATCTCCTAAAGTTACAAAAATGAATATAAACGAATATTCAAAAGTTTACATTTGTTTTAAAAGAAATTGTAATCAATTATGACACTATAAGGGGTTAGTTTTTTGCTTCGCTTTAACCCAATCACTGCCTTACACCCAAATACAATGGGAAAACCATAAAAAATAACTTTTCACGAGATTAAAAAAAGAGCCTTATTAAGGCTCTTTTTTTAATCTATTTATTAACTTTTTTAATTTTACTTACAAAAAGACTAATTATACCGATAGCTAAAAATGAATAACCCATTGGTAGTAAATAGAATGGTTCCACAAGAGTACCATCTGATGCAACTTTAGATCCGATCGTATTATAACTAACTAAACACCCTATCCCTAGGATAAATGGTATTAAAGTTAAAATATATTTTTTCATTTTAAAACCTCCGTATGTAAGGATTGTTTGATACAAAATAAGTGATTTATAGGTTAGTAAGGTTGGAGCTACTCCTTTATAAATTATTTAATTATAAAGGATAAAATCCCAGCAATTATGCATGTAATTCCGCCTAATAACTGTCCTATTCCAGTGATTTTGTCTAAAAATGATTCATATGTTTTCGTACTATATATACCCCATAATACTAAGACTACACCAAAAAGTATAAATGCTAGTTTTAAAATCATCGTATGGTTACCTCTGTATAATATATTTTTTTATGTGTGTATTTCTTATACTTTTATTATCACATTGAAATAATAGTTAAACTATCTAATAACCTTACATAAAGGTGACAGTGTTGTAAGATTTCATAAATGGGGTCACTATACATGCCTATCAAGCTAAGATTTTGAAGTATCCCCTAAATGAAACTTTTCTTTCTCTATAGGTAGTTACTTTGAGAAGTCAGCTAATTTTTTTTCGTTTTGGCGTTTATTTTTCTTAAGTTGATGGGCATGTGGCGGTACCCTATTTAGAAAGAGATGTTATCTTTCATCAGCACTTCTTATTTAATAATTACATGAAAAAAAGCTTCCAATGTATTGGCTCAGTTACTAATATGTAAACTATTACAACATCATAAAACCCTGTCAATATAAACAAGACGAGAGATGTTAAGATATATATTCCTGCATATCCTCCATTGTCCTCTGAAACATAATATGCAATCAAACCGAATACAAAAGACACCACTAGAAATGTCATTTGTAAAATATCAAGTACAATCGATATTCTCATTTCAGCAGGAGTAAAATTACTGCCAGCATCGGTAGCAGAATAGTTATAATTCCCATATAAAAATATTAATACCCAAGTAATAAAAAACAACATCATACAAATTAATGATAAGGTGTTATATTTATTCGGATGCATATCTTTTTCTCCTCGTATTTATGTTTAATATAACTAAAAGATGTTCTAAGGATAAAACCCTTCAAAACACTTCTTTATTATTTCAGCATTGAAAGCATAATTTTCTCTAACTCTTCTTTATTTACATTCTTATCGAATACTGCTTCTCCTGGCTTCTCTAAACTATGATTAATAATAACGATTTGATATGCACTATTTTTCCCTTTTGCAGGAACTATCATCTTCATACCTTGTAAATTACTATCCGAGTGATGAGTAGAGTAAAATATTTGATTTCCTTCTAATTCGTACTGTTCAATGTTTTCTTCTACAACAAACAAAGCATGGAACGGATCTTTACTTTCTCCAAATACTTGTGATTGATAAGTTGTATAGTTTCCTTTTCCGTTCGTATATTCTAATTTAATAATTAATTCAGGCCTTCTCTTAATAAAACAACTTACTTTTTCATCCTTAAGATTGTATCCTTCAATTGTGTAAGTTGGCTTCTTAATTTGGAAATCAACATGTTGCTGCGCTTCCTTTACCGTGTAATTTAAAGATTCGTATACTTTGTCATCAAATGGTTTTGACTGATCATAAAGTGCATATAATTTTTCACGATCAGCTTTTGTTAAACGTTCTTCTCTAAAAAATATTGACTCGGAGTCAGAATCTCTAGGAGCACCTTTTTTCTGTATATTAATAATTTCTTTGTATAATTTTATGTACTGTTCGAACTCATCTTTTGTTAAAGCCTTTTCAGCTAAATATAAATAATCCGTCTTTTGTTCATACACTCTTGCTGAATAACGATATTCTTTTCTCGCATTTTCTTCTGTACCAAACAGCATATCTACAGCATTTTGAAAAGCATCTTTAGATTTCTGCTTTTTTTCTATCGCTTGTCCCTTCTGCCTTTCATCTCCTTCTACTGCACGTGCATTGAATAAGGAAAAAGATGCAACAGCAACTATAGCAATAATTCCAAGCGCGGACCAGCGATAGGATTTCTTCTGGAATTTCTTAATCATAAGAATTCTCCTTTTTAGCGTTCGTTTATTTCTACTTAAATTAGCTAGATTCGGTGCTTGATAATAACTTGAATAATGTTCTAAAAGAGTAATAATTGTATGTCCATATGCAATTTGTTCCTCTGATTCTATAAAAGTAAGCGCAAATGCATCACAGGCCAATTCTTGATCTTCTCTCATACATGAATAGGCATACCAAAGAATCGGATTAAACCAATTTAAAATGATTAGACTATACATAACCCAATTTACAGCTATATCTCTTCGTTTCATATGAGATAGCTCATGGTAAAAAATATATTGTAGTTGTTGCTCATTCAATACTTTCATATGTCTGCTTGACAATAATACTTTTGGGCGGAAGAATCCAAAAACAGTCGGACTTGAGATTTTTCCAGCCAATCGTAATGGAATATGCTTCTTAATTGCCATAGACTTTTTACAGTTCTCAAAAATTCCAACAATTTTTTCATCCGTAATATTTGGTTGCTTTTTTATGTAAGAAAATAACCGTTTATTCATAATACAAGTTATCATTGCTAGAATGACAACTCCAAAAAGCCAAATATATAAAGTGACTTTATAAACGGAAAATGTAGTATCTTCTTTCTTTTTATTACTGTCTGTTTGGTCACTCTCTTTCATTATATTTACTGAGTTAGATTTGTAACTATCCTCTTTTGTAGTTACTGTATGATTCGTTTTATCTTCTGACACGCTTTCTTTTGGTATAGCAGAAGTAGTATTCTTTTGAAAAACCTCAGACACACCAGAGCTATATGAAAGAAGGGAATAAATACTGTAGGAACTATCTGGTGACCATGGTAATAGAAGTCTTACAATTAAAATCATCCATAACATGTACTGCCATCGCGGGGTTAACTTGTTTCTAAGTAAGATTTTGACACATAAGATTAAACCAACTAATATACTTGCCATAATGGATGTTTCTATCACCCAATCAAAAAATCGAGGTAGATAGACGTTTACAAACATATCTATCATCATTATCTATCCTTCCTCTGATTTTCCTCAGTCTTCTCATCCAGAATACGTTTAAGTTCGTTAATGTCTTCTGAAGATAATTTTTCTTCTTTTAAGAAATTCACAAGTAAAGGTTTAAATGCCGCACCATAGAAACGTTTTAGGAGGGATTTTGTTTCTACTTGTAGATAACTATCTTGCGACACTAAAGGATAATATGCATACATACGCCCTTTATCTTGCTGGTAAGAAACAGCTTCTTTTTGGACTAATCGATTAATAAGCGTTCGAATCGTTTTCGGTTTCCAGTCCATTGTTGACTCTAGCGCTTCAATCACTTCATTCGCTGTTTGGGGAGATTTTGACCAAAGAACCTTCATGATTTCCAATTCAGCTTCCGATATTTTAGGTAATTCTTTCATTGTATAAAATTCCACTCCTTGTATTACATTTGTAATCTATAATTAAATATTACAAATGTAATCCTTGATTGTCAACCATATTTTAGGTTTTTAAATACATTTCCATAAAACTTTAGAATTTTACCCGAAAAAATAATGAAAATACGCTATTCTTTTTGTAGAAATATATAGAAAGGATGGCGTTTTTTATGAGTCTTTCGATTCAAGAGGAGTTTCATTTGTTCGCTCAAGAGCTACAGCAATATCTATCTCCACATATTCTTCAACAACTCGCACAAGAGACAGGTTTTGTAAAACGTAAAAGTAAGTATGGCGCACGAGATTTGGCTGCTTTATGTATCTGGATTAGTCAACATGTAGCAAGCGACTCTCTCACTCGATTATGTAGTCAACTTTATGCAAATACAGCTACACTCATGAGTCCAGAAGGACTTAATCAACGTTTTAACCGACACGCTGTTTTATTTCTACAGCGCGTATTTTCCCTTTTAGTCAAAAGCAAACTAAACGATTCATCTCAAATTTCAAACCAATACACTTCTTATTTTCAACGTATACGTATTTTAGATGCTACTATTTTTCAAGTACCCAATCATTTAGCTCCTATTTATCCTGGTTCAGGAGGATGTGCACAAACAGCCGGTATTAAGATTCAACTAGAGTATGATTTACATAGTGGGAAATTCCTCAATTTTCAAATGGAACCAGGTAAAAATAATGATAAAACCTTTGGTACAGATTGTTTGGATACCTTACGCCCAGGAGATTTATGTATTCGAGATTTAGGATATTTTTCTCTAAAAGATTTAGACCAGATGGATCAACGGGGAGTATTCTACGTTTCACGGCTGAAATTAAATAATAGAGTATATGTAAAAAATGAATCTCCAGAATTCTTTCGGAATGGGACAGTAAAAAAGCAATCTTTATATGTCTTGCTTAACCTTGAAGATATTATGCATCAGATAAAACCAGGAGATACCTATGAAATTCAGAATGCCTATATTGGACAACAAAAATTACCCTCACGAGTCGTAATATATAGACTCACATCAACTCAAACTCATAAACGTAGGAAACAACAAACTTATGTTGAAAAGAAAAAAGGAGTTACATACTCTGAAAAAAGTAAACGTTTAACAGAAATCAATGTTTATATTACCAACATCCCATGGGAAGTTGTTCCGATGGAACATATTCATGATATCTACTCTCTACGTTGGCAAATAGAGATTGTATTTAAAACATGGAAATCTCTTTTTGGTATCAATCGTTGTCACAATGTTAAGCGGGAACGTCTAGAATGTCATCTTTATGGCCAATTAATCGCTATTTTTCTTTGTTCTTCAACTATGTTCAAAATGAGACAACTGTTACTACAGAAAAAGCAAAAAGAATTAAGTGAATATAAAGCTATTTATATGATTCAAGATCATCTGTATTTGGCGTATGAAGCTCTACAAAAAGATACAAAAGAAATAACAAAGGTTTTTCTCCAGCTTTTTAATCTCTTGCAAAAAAACGGACGGAAATCTCATCGGTATGAGAAGAAGACCGTCTTTGATATTCTGGGCATTGTATATGAGTATAGTGGTTTGAGAAGACAAAAGAAAGTTGCATAATTTTTTAAAATGATGCCTATATAGGTTTATTTGGCATGCACATTTTTAAGAGTGTATCTCTACTTTAAGAATATTTTAGCCCTGATGAACGAAAGTTCATTTTGTTTCTGTTCTTAAGTTGATGGGCATGTGATGCTACCCCTTTAATAACAATTAGAATCTAATTGTTAGGGAAATACATATATTTTGTTATTATAATAGATTCTATATGTTGATAAATTTTTACATATATTCCAATTGATTCTATATAGCTGTATGATTAACTTGCAAGTTATTTTTATTCAGGAGTAATAATGTTGAAACGTGTCATTGATATGCGCTCTACAGGTTTAATAATTTGTGCAATGTAATTGGATTTATCAAGCCTGTAGACACATGCAATTAGAAGAAAATGAAAAAAATGGAGGTTTTACAATGAAGAAAAAAATACTTGTAAGCACATTATGTTCTTTAGCAATTTTATCAGGGGGTACAACAATGGCTGGTGCTCAAACAACTAGCGGAAAGGTAAGTTCTACAGATACAATTAATACAGCTAATCCAGCCTCTATTATTCAAACAAACTACAACACTCAAGGAAAATCATTAATAGCATCAGAAACATTAGTAGCTTCAGTTACTTCTGCACCAACTCCAATGGACGGACAAAAAAATCGTTCAAGTGGAAATTTCAGTATTCAAAATTTACCAGAGAACACATATGCATTAAAATGGGTTATTGTTGGTGCATCAGACGGGATTCGTTTTAATGTTATGAGAGATGTTTCTGCTGGTAAAGACCCAGTTATTTGGAACAATATTTATAGCGGGAATTCTACAGATGTTAAAACACACAGATCTTTTTATATCTCAAATCCATCCGGAGCGAATGGAAACTTTACTGTTAATGTTTACGCAATACATTAAATCTAGAATATGAATCACTTTATAAAAATAAACCTCTTGTAAAGAGGTTTATTTTTATAAAATCATCATAACATCAGAATAGAAGTCTATTACTTTGATTCTACTATACTTTTATGAAGTTAAAACATTTATAAAACATACTGTTCTTATAAAGAAGATTATATTCTTTATGGAAGTGGAGGGTTATTCCATTCAGATCTCTTCCAAGGAGCATCTCTAGGATCACCATCTTCATTAGGATTCAATTTATATTCTGGATCACCATAATAGAAAACATCTGGTTGATTCAAATATGGTATTACGCCTTTTAAAGTATCATTACTATAGATAATCCATGGCTGAATAGAATTATTCCCTTCATCTAAACGTCCATTATTTTTGGAAATTTCTCCATTATAGCGAATCTGCACACCATCTTCTGATTTCCATTTCATTGCATGTGAACCGCCATCTACTCCAATAAGAGGATGACCATTATCTTTAGGGATATCTGACCAAGGCTTTATTTTATAGCTATTATGATTAGATATGAGTAAATGTGTGGGTTCTCCATTTTTTAAATACACAAAATACTTTTCCCAATCATGTTCATGATCATTAATCCAATCATTGTCTGCATAATATAACCAATACTCATATACTTCATATTCACCTTTTGTAACACTATGAAAGTATACAGCAGGTCTTTGATCATTTGAACCTCTATTTTCCCATCCTGTTGAACCGGTTCCAAATATTGATTCTCCAATTTTAAATCTGATTAGATTTTCCTTGTTGTGCTCAATATTTTCATCATAAGATTGAAACTTAAAAGCTTGCGGGAAATTTTGTTCTCCGGAATCGAGCCAATCTGTTCCGTCAAATTGTAAAGTCGCTAAAAAATTTGATGGATTTTGATTTGTTTGTACTGAAAAAGGTTTATTAACGTTTTCAGCATATGCTATCGTATTACTACTCGTTAACGCAGCTAAAGAACAAAATATACTTAAGTATATTTTTTTATTCATCATAAAACCTCCTATAAAAAGTATTCTCAGCATCGAATTGTGTTTCTTGAAAATTTTTCATTTTAATAGTTTGTGAAAGAAAATTCTGAATCCTGAATGGTGAAAGCTTCTCGTACAATTGGGAGAGGGGATTAGTTGTATTATATATTATTCATTATTGATTTTTAATATCAAGATGCAATAATTATCCTGAAAAATCGATATTTCGCCTTGAGAAAATTTCTGTACCAAAAGGTACACTTTTTGACATTACGTTTAAATTTCTTATGAATTAAGCTTATTCCCCTTTTTCGGGGGTTGGACAAAGATACCAAAATGAAATTATATTCTCAAAAACGATGGTTTTTGATAACTATAGAACAAACAAAATTTGATCCTTATAAATCGCTTAATTGTGTTATCAAAACTATTGTCAAAATCAAATTAACTTTAACCTCCCTTTATGATAAGATTATCATGTAAAGGTTAGGTGATTTTATGAATTCATACATTTATGGTTATGCACGAGTAAGTACCCAACAACAAGATTTGATTCGTCAACTAGACATGCTTCAAAATTATAACTGTACTGAAATTTTAACTGAAAAAATAACAGGTACGAAAAGTGATCGTCCAGAGCTTACTCGATTAAAAGATAAAATTAGACCTGGTGATACATTAGTTGTAGAAAGCTTTTCTAGATTAGGAAGAAGTACCAAAGATTTAATTGAACTTGTTGATTTTTTTGAGAATAAGGGAGTTAAGCTAATTAGTATCAAAGAACAATTTGATACTAATACACCTCAAGGAAAATTGATGTTAACAGTATTTCAAGCATTCAGCCAGTTTGAAAGAGACTTGATTGCTCAACGAACACAAGAAGGTCTTGTAAGTGCAAGAGCAAGAGGGAGGGTTGGTGGTCGTCCTCGTATTAAAGATACCTATATTCAAAAGGCATTAAATTTATATAAGTCAGAGCAATATAGTATTCGAGAAATTATAGATATGACTGGCATTAGCCAAGCGACACTGTACCGATACATACGAAAACACAAGTAAGTACAAAAGAATGAGGAAACAGAAGAAAAAACAGCAACTATTCGTATGTTGTTGCGTGTAGAAAATAATAATAAATTTGTACGGGGAAAGGGGAAAGTTCGAAAGAATATCGAATCCTTTCTCATATCACAATATAATATGGAACAATGTTCGGGAGAATATATATTTTATGTTCCTTACACCACAATTTCAGATTTAGAACAAAAGGTAGATAGCATAATTCATGAAATTGATTTTGAAGCGGATTCACAAAACTGTTTTACGGAGTTAGATGCGTACTGTGATGAATTGGAGCTACAGTGGTAAAAGTAGCATTTGCTTATATAGAGAGTTCAATTATAAAATAAGAAGAAGAACAGAAAGACAGGGAGAGGAAACCCATGTCCACAAAATTAGTAAATTTACGAATCGATTTTGCTTTTAAACAGTTATTCGGAACGAAGGGGAACGAAGAAATTTTAACCGGATTTCTAAACGCCATTCTAGAAGAATCTTTAGATTCACCTATTACATCTCTACAACTAGAAGATCCACATCTTCATAAATCTTATGAAGATGATAAGTTATCAATATTAGACTTATTAGCAACGCTAGATAATGGGACACAAGTAAATATAGAAATTCAGCTTCGAAATACACATGATATGGTAAAGCGATCTTTATATTATTGGAGTAAACTCTATACATCCCAAATGCAAGAAGGGATGCCGTATCGTTCCCTTCGGAAAACCATAACCATTAACTTATTAGATTTTATCTTGTTTTCTCACGATGAAGCATTTCATACCATCGGACAATTGTGGAATACAAAATTACAACAACTATTAAGTGATGACATTGAAATCCATTTTGTAGAGATACCTAAATTGGTCAAACAGTGGCGTGAAGAAAAAGTAAACCCGTGGGAAAATGCATTTGTTCGTTGGATGTTATTACTACCAGCACATGAAGATGAACATTTAACTCAAACGTTGGAGGAGATTGCAATGAATCAAGATCCAATTTTACAAAAAGCAATAAATAAATGGGAAAATATGAGCCATGACTCCTCTTTCCGAACAGCTTATGAGGCTCGCGAGAAGCTACTTCTTGATGAACAAGCTAAGCTGGCTCACGCTCGTGAAGAAGGCTTAGAGGGATTCAAAAAGGACGAGAAGAGGGCATTGAACAAGGCATTGAACAAGGGAAAGTTCAATTAATACGTGGTATGCATAAGAATGGTATGCTGTTAGAAGACATTGCGAAATTCACTGGTCTAAGTACAGAAGAAATACGAAAACTACTATTATAATCCGTACTATTACAAAAGCTTTGCGAAACAATTCGCAAAGCTTTTTTTTATTTCATTCTCATTCTTTTTTCCAGGAAAGGTTGAATAAAGGGTATCTTTGCACAACCCCAGAAAAAGGGGAATAAGCTTAATTCATAAGAATTTTAAACGTAATTTAAAATTATCTGATACTTCGCCAGTAATAACTTTTGCAGGTAAACCGAGATAAGTTTCATCTGCTTCAAATTTCCACTTATTATAATCCTCTAAAAATCCAAGGGCAATATTTTGACTAAATAGAACTTCACTAGCTAGCCCCATGTTTGCGGGATCTTTACGTAATTTCACACCTTCTGAATTACCGCTTTCATCTTTAATATATCTTTCTTTGGCAGGAATAGCTTGAGATACCACTGGTGATTGCCCGTTAACGACTGGAGCAATCATGTATTCTTTTGTAGCAGAATTCGCATCTAATTTCTTTTCTCCATCATATACTGCTATAGATTCTTTTTTCCATCAGGACTTTTTACTTTATAAAAACTTGCAGGTGTCTCTTTTAAATTAACATCAAAATCAATTGTGTCATTAATTTTAAGTTATGAACATCTTAACCTAATAACCTTTACTCCAGTAATTACGAAATCTACACAGATAACTTTATTATGTATACTCAACACTTAAAATTAGTGCAAATTATCTCCTAAAGTGACAGACGTGGATTTTTATAGTTTTCTATATATCTGTAAATGTATACATTTACGAACATGTCAAGCATTCTTCACGTCTTTGAATACGTATTATTAAAAAACGAACCAAAAGGTGTACCTTTCGAAACGGATGTTAAATATTAATTATTATCAAATTGTAATTAGACCTGCATTAGATAGTGATTATTAAACAATGGACGGATATAAGATATAACTGTTACATTTAAGAAATAGAGGTTTTAATCATGAAAAAAATTAAAGAATTAATCAAAAAATGTGGGAACATTCAGAGGCAGCAATTCAGTTCATTAAATTACTGAACTCGGTAATTGATTTGTTAAAACACTTCTTTTAATTTATTTTATAAAATAAAAAGGCTTAACCATCGAGCTCCGATTGAATATCGAATCTTGATGGCTGCATAGTCTTTTTTTACAGCTGTCCACTTGACGGGGGTAAGACCAAAAAGTCTGTCCAAAAGCAGATACAACTGATTAATATTCTCTTTGGCCTTACCTCATAAGCAGTCATTCCGTTAGGAATGAATCATTCTTTTTACTCTTCATTATCTTTTTGCACCAGAACCCTTTTTTTGGTGTCCACGATTCGGGGTACAGTTCAATAAATATAGCCTTCTCTCTTTTTTAGGTTTATCAGTGATTACAAAAGAAAGGATTTTTTTTCCGTACCTCTTTCTTAAGGAACCCATTGCTTAATTAAATATGTATTCTTTTATTCTCTTTTCTTTCTCTCTCTAACTTATTTAGTAAAAGGGATTCTTCCGAATAATTTATATCAGTTTCTAAAACGTGTTTTATGCCAGACATCATCATATACATCGCTAAGATAACAATAGTAAAGAAAATAACAGGACCGAAAGCTACCCATGGTTGACGTATTAAGTGTTCGCTAGTTTGGCTAAGTAAAGTGACCGTTCCACCAATACTAATTGAAATGGCTTGAAATAATGCTAAGTGCATCATTAAAATGAAAACTTGTAACACTTGTTGATTAAACCAAATACATATTTTTGGAATTAAATAGGGCTTAAGATGTAGTTTATATATGTGAAAAGGTCTTCCCCCCATTGTTTTAGAACTTGTTACAAATTCATGCTGTAATAATAACCGAATTTCACTACTAATGAGCTGTGTTAGATTGGGTATACCAATAAGAACTAGAACAGTAATCGTATAAAATATCCATTGATTATCTTGCTTGATTTGCATGATTGGTACAGGTGATAGTAAAAAAAGTGCTAACAATATAGTTGGCACATATTGGAATGGATCCAATATCCAATCTAACCACTTTGTCCATTTATAAGAATAGGCAAGTAAAAATCCAAATATAAGTGAAAAAAGTGTCCGTATAAAAGCAATAAGTAAAGAATAGAAAATGGGTGTTTTTGCAAAAGTAAGGACCTGCTGTAATACATCTATACCATAGTCCCCAACACCAAGTGGATGTGCGAAAGATGGGGGTGCTGGGCTAGCCTCAGAAGTTAGTTTAAATTGCCCAATTTTTACGTAGTTTTCTATAGCATAACTAGCAATGATAATTGTGGCTAAAATGCAGAATCCTCCTAAAAACTGTTTACTTCGAAAAAAATTTTTAAACATATGTATTCCTTCTCCCAGATAGAATCCATCTTGATATTTCAAAAGAAAGATAGAACGGTATCATTAAAAGTAAAATTCCAATCGACGTGATTTCTGAGGTTTGATGGTTAATTAGGAATTTTAATAATCCAAATGAATTAAATAAAAATTCAAGCACAATCATATTAGAAATCATAAATATAAATATAGCTTTTGCGTTATAAAAAGTTGATATAATTACATTGATAAAAACATGTCTGTATAAGATGTAAAAAGGTTTTAGTCCTTTTGCAATTGCAAAATCGATATAGTCTTTTGTAAGCTCTGTTTTGTAATTAAGTAAATTCATTCTATAAAGATAGATAGTTGGTAAGATTGAAAGGGTTATAATTGGTAAAAAGTAAGTCTTTCCTTGTATCGTTGAGAAGGGAATTATAACCAACCAATTCGTATTTTTATAAATCAAAATAATTATTAATTGAACAGAAATTACAAAAAATAAATCAGGTAAAGTTTCTAACACATTTAACACTTTAAGAATTAGAGATTGAACTTGTTTTGAAAAATAGAATGTAAAATTTGTTAAAAAAGTAGATAAGACTATAGCAATAAATAAAGAAGCAGTCAAAATAGTTAACGTGTACAAATAAGGTTCTAGTAAATATGGAAACAGTTCACGATCTATTCCATTTAATTCATATGTAACTTGTGAAAGGTGAACTAAAGAGTGAATTACATTTTTTATAGACTCTATATATTGATCCCAATTAAGTTGTAGTAACGGAGAAGTCTTTATGTCTACACCAGTCATACCTTTTTGGGATTCAGTTAAAAGTAATTTTGGTAAACAACATATGCATATAATACCTAATACAATAAAAAGTAAACGAACAATAAAAAAGGATAGCTTTTTAGCAAAAACCATACGATGCAACTCCTCAGTTTAGTTTGTTTTATAAACCTTTCTAATAGATTTGATTATAAATATGCCGGCATTTCTTTAACTTTAACATAGTATACAGTTCATTAATTTGTTAAAAACATTACTTAGCTCACACTAACTACTATTTAGGGATATCATGGTAAAGTAAATATATACCAGCTGCATAAGTAATCAATATTTATTGTTTTATTTATATATATTTTTTAATGATAACATCAGTATGATTTTGTTTTCATTATTTTTGAACCTATCAATAAAAACTTTTTCTTGTTTCAAATCTTTATAGAGACCAATTTATATATTTATAGAAGAGGGATACATACATTTCTATAATCTTATTTATTATTTTAGTTATTCTTAGCATTTATTATTGTTCATCAAGAATGATGAGATAAAAATAATTGAAAATGCGGTGAAAGACATCATAGGGATTGTTATAAATCCATTCCCACCCATTCATTAGTATTTTTTACATATTATACAATAAACTGTTAATTATTTTATGTCAATATTCAGTGTTTATGAATTTTAAAATAAATTAGATTATTCACTGTACTAACTGTAATTAAATGTATACAGAAAAAATTATAAAATCTAAAACACGTATGACCCCGTGCTGATTTTAAAGCGGGGTTATATTTTGTAATGGAGTATTTTTTTGAACCTAATAATGCCACAATAAACTAGTATAAATTTAAATGTTATTGTAAAATCACATCCTTATTTGGAAAAGTAATAATTTATTTAAGTTTTTTTGTTGCTCCCTATATAGTAATTTCATTAAGATCCTCTTCAAATTCATTTAGATTCTTAATAAAACCTAGTTGTTCTAAAATAGGAAACATTCTCACTGCTCCAATAGATTAGACTCACATCATTTTTTCTGAATCGGATTTATACAATTATTTTCTTTGAATATTATATTTTCATCATTACACTATATGTTCATTTAAAGTAACAATATACATGTTTTTAAACATCTTTCTTATTACTCAGCGTTAAGAAATCAAAGACTAATTAAAATCATGTATTGTCCATAAAATTTATTTGATAGCATCCGTATTTTTTTATTTCTGAACATTTATATAATTTAAAATTTAATTTGACAAACTCTAAAAAACCTTATATTGTAATTTATGTAAAAACAAAGGAGGAGTTAAGATGAAAAATTTAATACGCGAACTAAAAAATGAAGAATTAGAGAAACATACAGGTGGAATTAATGTCAAAAATGAAACGAAAACCGATGATGGTGGTCATGGAGGAGGACCGAATTGTAAACACTTGGGATGGTTGTGTATGCATGGTTACACTCAACAGTGCGATTTAGTACTTCAATTTTGTAAGTAACCATTAAGAGGCTCATACAGTAAATTAGTACATTAAAGTGGTATTTATAGGTTTTCGAATCTAAAATTCCCCCTAGCTACAAACTAGGGGGAATTTATCTTTTAATAATATCTAGTTATATTTTGTATAAACACTTAAGAAATAAATTTAGTAAACCATACTATATAATATGCACTGGAAACTAATATAATTTGAGCAATTAATGTGCCTAGTAATCTTGAAAACAGGATCATAAATAAGCTTAATCTATTTTTAAATCAGAATATTTATAAAATTCCATATATTATTATTGACACCTTGTAATTAGTTATATATTGTAATTTATGTAATAAAAAACCTAATAAGGAGGGGTAATATGAACGAATTTATGCGTGAATTAAAAACGGAAGAATTAACAAAGTATGTCGGAGGAATTGATTCAACAAATGAAATGAAAACCCATGATGGTGGTGGAGCAGGGCCTGATTGTAGAAGGCTGGCTAGTTCTTGTATACTGAAGAATTTTAAGTCATGTGGCTTGTTTGACCAATTTTGCTAATTTCCTTAAATATTATTAATTTTAGGAGGGATTAAAATGAATACATTTATGCGTGAATTAAAACCGGAAGAATTAACAAAGCATGTTGGAGGAATTGATCCAACAAATGAAATGAAAACCCATGATGGTGGTGGAGCAGGACCTAATTGTAAAAGTTTACTAAATCAATGTATATTAAAGAATTTTAAGGCGTGTGGCTTATTTGACCAATTTTGCTATCCAGAGTGGAAATAAACCATATTGATGAATTAATATAGCGGCATCATATTATATAAAGAATATTAAGGATAACTGGACAAGATGAAAAATACATATTATGTAATTTTTCAATAGAAACCAAAGATTATAGAAATTGCAATTTCTATAAAAAGTCTGAATGATTATTTTTTATATACAATTTACAGTCTAGATACCAATTTGGGTGTTTACTAAAGTTGTTTGTAACAGATTCCAAAACTCTGTTTAGGACAGAAATATTTTGGAATATGTTACTATTAAATGTAAAAATGACCAAATTAAAATCTGAATATTATATAAAGGTGATAATAAAATGAAATACATACATACAAAACAACAAGAAGAATACGATTGTGGAATTGCTTGTGTAGCATCTATTTTTAAATATTATAATTTACATCATGGTATTAATTATCTTAGAGATCAAATTGGTTATAAAAATGGATATAGCTTAAAAGATTTGATATCGTTATTCAATCAGATTAATTATTTTGCTTGTAAAGCTGTTGAGATAAGTGAACAGGACATTGGGGTAGCATTAAAACATATTGATGGACCTTGTATAGCTTTAATAAATAAAGAGGTCAACGAATATTACGAAGGCCACTATATAATTATATATAAAAGAAAGGGCAATAAATTGGTAATAAGCGACCCAAGTAATGATAAAATATCTAAAATTACTATTGAGGAGTTTAAAAAATATACTACGGGCATATTTCTTTTAATTGAATCAAAAAACTGTAATTCTGATAAAAAAACAAGCTATCACAATAACTTCATTAAAGAATTGATAAGAAATAATAAATTAAGTACCTCGTTTGTCTTAGTTTTATCTATTTTGTTTGTAATGTTTTCAATTAGCAACTCGTTCTTCTTTAAACTTTTAATAGATGAGATAATTCCTCATACTTATGATTACCTATTGTTGCAATTCACTTTAATTTTTTTAGGAATCAATTTTTTAAGTAATGCATTTGATTATTTAAGATCTTATATAGTTAATAAGGCCGCAATAAAACTAGATCAATCTATATCGAAAGAATTTTTCCGGAAAATATTAAAATTACCTATTAATTTTTTTGAGAATAGGGATGATGGAGATATTATATCGAGATTTAATGATATTTATTATATTAGAAATTTAGTAAACGTAGCCTTTGTTTCAGTAATATTAAATACTGTAATTTTTTTAGGTATAGGATTTGTTCTTTATAGTATCAATATTTTGCTTTTTTTTACAGTTCTTATTTTGACGTTAATTTTGATAGCAATTTCTTTTATGTATTATGATATTCTCCAAAAAAGAAATAAAGATTCTATGAGTAGAAATGCGGATACACAATCTTTTTTAATACAATTTATAAGAAATATGACTAATATTTATTCTTTAAACAAGAAAGAATATTTTTTTTCTGCATTTAACAAAGTATTTAATATAGAACTTAATTCAACGTTAAAAGAATCTATTACAATAATAAATAATAATGGACTTAAAAGGCTTGTCCAAACTTCATTTTCTATCATATTGTTATTTGTCGGTGCTAAACAAATTATGGCGGATACTATATCATTAGGGGATTTGCTTTTTATAAATTCTTTAACTCTGTTTATGCTAAACTCTTTGACAGGCTTAATTGAATTACAAGGAGAAATACAAAAATCATTAGTGGCTAAGGAAAGGTTGACTGATGTGATAAATTATCCAGTAGTTCAAAACAAGATACAGACAGATATTACAAAAGTTAAAGAAATATCTATTCACAATTTAAACTTTAATATTAATAATCACTGTATTATTAAAAATGTTAATATGAATATTTTTGATAATGAAAAAGTTATCTTAATTGGTGAAAGTGGTTCAGGAAAAACTACATTTTCAAAATTATTAAACAAACTATATCAAACTAACTCATCGCAAATATATATTAATGGTATTGATATTAATGAGATTAATGATAATAGCTTAAGAAAAGAAATTATTTATTTAAATGAAACTCCATTTCTTTTCAAAGATACAATTAAAGAGAATTTATGTATGGGAGAATATTTTACTGAAGATGAAATAATAAAGGCTTGTAAAATCGCACACATTTATGATGTAATCACTTCACTTCCCAAAGGAGCTAATTTTGTAATAAATGATAGTAATTCCAATTTGTCTACTGGACAAAAGCAGCGATTATGTCTTGCTAGAGCAATTCTCCATAAACCAAGTGTTTTAATTTTAGATGAATCGCTTAGTAATGTGGATCCTGATAACTTCATGAAAATTTATGATGCTTTATTAGACTTAAATGCGATAGTAATTTTTATTACACATAATCCTGAGCATATAACAAAATATGATAAGAAATTTATTTTTAAAGAAAAATCTATCTTCGAAATGCAAAAAGAATCTGTGAAACAATTAAATTAGAGGTGAAAGAAATGTCAAAAAAAATCTTGTTTTCCACTTTCGTTATTCTGCTAAGTATAGGTTCTCTCTTCTTTATATTCACTTCAAAAGACTTAGATAAACCTAATTATACCAATATTAATATGAAAGAATATAAAAATAAATTAAACGCGAAAGATAATTTTTATATTTACGTATACAAAACTAGCTGTACAGCATGCCAAACTACAAAGCCATTCTTAAATGAAGTGATTAAAGAAGAAGAAATAAAGGTATTTGCTATAAATATGGAGTCTGATGAAAATATGGATATTGATTTTTTGAAAGATGAAAATATACAAAAAACTCCAACCTTACTACATTATAAAAAGGGGGAAGAAATAAATCGTGTAGAGGGGCTTCAATCTAAGGCTGGATTAAAGAAATTTTTAGTGGAATAAAATTAAAATGATTTTTACAAAGGAGTAAATATATGGTGTATTTTTCTTTTCTTGTTTCAATCGTAGCAACGATAGGGAGTTTATATTTTAGTGAAGTAAAGGGCTACGTTCCTTGCAATCTATGTTGGTATCAAAGAATTTTAATGTACCCAATTCCCTTGTTAATTTTTATTTCAATACTAACTAACGATAAAAATATAAAATATTACCTTCGTTGTTTTTCAGGGATAGGCATAATTATTTCTTCTTACCATAACTTTATTCAATTTACTCACCACAAAAGTAACTTTTGTGGTGTTACAAGTAGCTGTTTAACAATCTATGAAAAATGGGGAGGTTTTATAACAATTCCGCTTATGTCTCTAACAGCATTCATAATAATATTTGTTTTATCATTTTTTATAAACAAGAATATAGGTGAGAACTATTAAGATACAAGGAATAATGCATAGAAAAATTTTGATGCTGTTGCAAAGTTTTTGAAAAAGCGTTTGGCTGCTTGTTTATCTCTTGATTTACTTAGATAAAAATCAATGGTATTCCCTTCTGAATCAATGGCACGATATACATAAATCCATTGCCCTTTCACTTTAATATAAGTTTCATTGACTCTCCATGAATCATTTGTTGTTTTAAGATGATGTCGTACTTTCTCTTCTAATTGAGGTCCATATTGATGAACCCATCGCATAATCGTTGTGTGAGCTATGGATAAGCCTGGTTCCTTCATCATTTCCACCAGGTTACGGAAGCTCAAATTGTACCGTAGGTACCACTTTTTTGTTAATAAGATTAGCTCCGGCTGATAATGCTTCCATTTAAACAAATTTTCCTTTTCCATATCAATCACACACCTTTTTCTAGAGTAATTCTATCAGTATGTCCAAGTTTAGGAGATTACTTGCAAAAGTTTTTGAGTTTTTGCACCAGAACCAAAAAATAGAACATGGTTTATATACGACGTCTCTTTTCAATAATTAAATAGTATATCTTATTGATTTATCAAAAAGAATGCTGGAATTCCGGGATTCTTTTTGTATTTTTAAAGTAAACTTCTATCTAAAAGTTTACTTTAAAAATGCACTTTAAAATGTCAAATAAAGTATGTTTTTTGCTTATAAAATAGAAAGTGGTTTGTTATTATATAGAAAATATTGAATATTTGTAATATAATTATTAAGTTATGTATTTATAGAAACTTAAGGGAGATGACTATGGAGTTTATTACTTTTAAAGTAATTTGTATCTTTTTATTTTTAATGCTTATGACTTCTATAGAAGTTTTAGGATATGGAGTTCGACTTGTTGGAGCGAAATTAGCTTTAGTTGCATCGGCTTTTGCTATATATAATATTATGTCTTTAATTGCTCGATTTTCTAATATGTTTCAACAACCATTTACTGCTTCTTTGGTTGATAGTGCAGCAAAAAATGGTGGGTTAGAATTATTAATTAAACAATTTAGATTTTTGTTATTAGGTTCTACTATGGGAGTAATACTTGGCGGATTATTAGTGCCATTTTTTATGAATGTTTTTTCTAAAGCGCTTGTATCTTTATCAAAAGATGGTTCGTTTTTAAACATGTTCAAATTAATAAATAGTACCAATTTGAAAAGAATGAAAAACTATTTTGTTTTAGTAAATAAAAATAATTTGGAAGGGGTAAATTTTAAAAATATATCAATTAAATTATTTGTTACTAATACAATTGTTTCTGCCGTATTTACAGTAGGTGTTATGTCTGCGTTGTATGCAACTTTATTAATTCCTGATTATGATAAAGCAGCGATGTCTTCATCTAATATTATTACTGGAGTAGCTACGATACTATTAACACTTCTTATTGATCCTAAATTATCTTTTTTAACTGACAAAGTTGTACAAGACAATCGTAGTTATTGGGAACTTAAGAATTTCACATTTATGATATTAATTTCGAGATTATTAGGTACATTAGTTGCTCAGGTTATATTAGTTCCAGGTGCATATTATATAGCATGGTTTGCTAAATTTATTTCTTAAAAGTTTTATATGAAAATAAAAACAGATGTAAACAAATAATAAAAAGTTTACATTCGATTTTCAAAAGTTTAATTTGCTTACTTTTACTCTTTTTAAGTGCGATATGAATTATATTTATTATTGGCCAGCACGGTTCTGTTGCAAAGTTTGAAAAAAGCATAAACAGGTTGGTAAATGAGGCGCAATGTTTAAGAAGTAGCTAGTAATTGTTGAAGTTCACTGTACGTTGAAAAGGCGAAGTCTTCAAAGAGACTTCGCCTTTGTTTATATAGGCCTCACCATACATGCCCATCAACTTAAGAATCTTATAACACCCCCAAAACAAAAAAAATGTATATTTTCATCTAGAAATGTCAATTTTCTCGTTTTAGGGTATTTGTTTTTCTTAATTTGATGGGTATGGGTCGGGTCCCTTTGTAATAAAAAACTAGTAAGGCTCTATTACATATATTATTATATTTATATATCCCTAATTAATTTATGAGAGGCTTTTATATGATGAATAAGAAAAAAATAGGTTTATTTATTTTAGTAATCTTTCTTCTTTGGATTTTATTCCCTCTTTCACCGTATTTAGCAGATTTAAATCATACAGAACAAAAATTATATAATAAACTACAAAAAACTCAGGACATTTATACATTAAAAGATCAGACCCCTAAAACAGTAGTAAGATTATATTTACATTCAATACAAGAAAAAAATTATGAAACAACTTACCTTTTCTATAAAAATGATGAAGAAAAGATTGAGGAGAAGAAGCAATTTTTAAAAGAAAGACTTGAACTCCATGAAAAAATGCTCTCATTTTTTAAGTTTGCCAGATCACCCGTAGTAATAAACGAAGCTCACAAAGATTCTGCAGTTATTAATATGCCCCGATGGAGAGGTAAAGATATTCAATTCCATATGTATAAAAAAGATGGAACATGGTTTATATATGACGTACCTTTTCAATAATTGAATAATATATCTTATTGATTTATTGAAAAGAAGGCTGGAATACTGGGATTTTTTTGCATTTCTTTTTATCTATATGACTTAACATAACATGCCCCCAAACTTAAGAAATTTTAATACCCTTCAATACAAAAAAACGATATCCTTTCTAAACAAGCTAGATTAGAAAGGATGACGTTTTTTATGCATCTCTCGATTCAAGATGAACTACAACCATTTGCGGAAGAATTACAACGATATGTGACACCTGTATTTTTAGAAGAACTTGCAAGAGAAATCGGATTTATAAAGCGAAAACGTAAGTTTTCTGGATCAGACTTAGCTACTATTTGTATTTGGATCAGTCAACAGGTGGCAAGTGATCCTTTAGTCCGATTATGTAGTAGGCTTCCATGCAGCTACTGGTACTTTACTCAGCCCTGAGGGCTTAAATAAACGTTTAAATGCTAAAGCAGTTTTGTTTTTAAAACATATTTTTTCTTTACTGTTACAACAAAAAATATGTGAACAAACTCAAATTTCCAATCAACTTTTTTCTTATTTTGGACGAATTCGTATCCTAGACGCTACTGTATTTCAAGTACCAAGTACTTTAGAGAATGTATATCCAGGTTCTGGAGGATGTGCCCAAACAGCCGGAATTAAAATTCAATTGGAATATGATTTGCATAGTGGGCAATTTCTTAATTTTCAAGTTGGACCAGGGAAAAATAATGATAAAACATTTGGTACAGAATGTTTAGATACCTTACGACCAGGAGATTTATGTATACGTGATTTAGGCTATTTTTCATTGGAAGACTTAGATCAAATGGATCAACGAGGGACATACTATATTTCTCGTTTAAAATTAAACACAAATATATATGTGAAAAATCCAACCCCAGAATACTTCAAAAATGGTGCGATGAAGAAACAAACGGAATACATACAAATCAATGTGAAACAGATTTTGAAACAGCTACACCCCGGGGAAACATTTGAATTAAAAAATGCTTATATTGGGGATAAACAACAACTGTTCGCACGTGTTATTTTTCATCGATTAACAGAAAAGCAACTTCAAAAACGTCAAGCAAAGATTGCAGAAAAAGAAAAATTAAAAAATAGAACGTACTCAGAGAAAAGTAAAATTATAGCGGGATTAAACGTGTACGTGACGAATACGCCTTGGGAATGGGTTCCGATGGAACAAGTGCATGAGTTATATACGCTGCGTTGGCAAATAGAGATTGTTTTTAAAACATGGAAATCCCTCTTCAAAATAGACCATTATCGTTATGTAAAACAAGAACGATTGGAGTGCCAATTATATGGGAAGCTAATCGCTATATTCCTGTGCTCCTCTACTATGTTTAAAATGAGAGAACTTCTTTTGAAAAAGAAGAAAAGAGAATTAAGTGAATATAAAGCAATTGGAATGATTCAAGATCATTTATCGATTTTGTATCAAGCCATACAACAAAACACCCAAGAAATAACAAAGATCCTAATTCGCCTGTTCCACCTCCTACAGAAGAACGGACGGAAATCTCATCGATATGAGAAGAAGACTGTCTTTGATATTATGGGTGTTGTTTATGAGTATAATGGATTGAAAAAACAAAAGAAAGTTGCATAATTTAAAAAATGAAACCCGTTAGGGTTTATTTGGTATGCGTATTATTAAGAGTATGCTTCTACTTTAGGGATGCTTTACCCCACAAAATGAAAGTACACTTTGTTTCCATTCTTAAGTTGATGGGCATGGCCTCACCATATCAAAAAAAGAAAATTGTACGTTACGACACAATTCGGACACAATTCAAGGTGTTTGGTGTACGCTAAGACGATTTATCAGCCAAATATGGACTATTTGGTACTGAAAAATCGATGGTTTTTAAAATATCAACTGGAATATTACTTTTACCAATTGGTGAAACAAACCACTGTTTACAAAGGTATACCTTTATAAACATGTAAAGAATATCTATGAAACATTGAAATGTCAAGTTTATAAAGGTGAACGGAATTATTTTATAAACGTTTATTTTTAATGAATACCTTTATAAACGGAAGTGGTATAATTGTGGTAACAAATGTAAGGAGAGTCTCAAACGTGGCAAATATTTATGGATATATACGTGTAAGTACAAAAGATCAAAATGAACAACGTCAATTACATAAGATGATGGAACGAGGAGTGGAAGCTCGACGTATTTTTGTCGATAAAGCAAGTGGACGACATTTTGATCGTCCTCAGTACCAATTATTACGAAAAATATTAAGTACAGGTGATATTGTTTACATAGATGCTTTAGATCGTATGGGACGTAATTATGATGAAGTAATTTCAGAGTGGAAATACATAACAAGAGAATTACAAGCTGATATTGTTGTGTTAGAAAATGAAACTTTATTCGATAGCCGTAAGTTTCGTGAAATGGGTGACATGGGTCGGTTGATGGAAGATCAATTTTTATCTTTGCTTTCCTATGTTGCAGATCAGGAGCGTAAAAAAATCCATCAGCGACAAGCAGAAGGGATTGCTGTAGCTAAATCTCAAGGGAAACATTTAGGACGTCCTCAAGTGAACCTTTCAACCCTAAGCAAACAACAAATGCATATAATAGAAGAAACTTATTCTAAATGGAAAAGTGGAGAAATAACAGCTACTATGTTTATGCAAATGTTAGAGCTAAAGAAAAACACGTTTTATAAAATAATGAAGGAATATGAGGAATTAAAGTAGCATCTCTCCTATGAGAAATCCTACTTTTTCTCTGGTTGTAAGAATCTTGAAGTTTTTGTATCAAAATAGTATTATGTATATCAAAAAAAATAAAAGACAACTCCAATTAAGAGTTGTCTTTTTGTGTAATAAAATCCCTAAAATATGAAGATATACAAACGAATATAATACGTTATGGTTGATATTATAACAAAAACGAAGAGTATTGAGAATAAAAAGAATATTGTAATGAGTTTTTGAGCTTTTTGTTAACAAAGTTTCGAAAATAAACTTTTTATAAAGGTTTCCTTTGAATATGATTATTGTATTTCGAGGGTTTCCTTATAAACCTTAGCTATATATTTTACAAAATCAATGACGGGATAGTGTATGAGTGAACGGTGCTGCGTAAAACGAATCCCGTCTTTTTCCATTTCGAAAATGAGTTGTTCAATTTTCAACTCTTTTTGTTGTATCCTATTATAATTTTGGTATACAATGTTTTTCCATTGATAGGAGGAACCGTGAAAATAACTCTCTCCTTTTACCCTGTGACTAAATATTATTTCTATTTTTTCTCTACGTTGTTTTTCCTTCATATGCGCTTCCGTTGACTGCATGTTTATCGCCTCTTCCCTTTGTGCTACGATCTAATCGTGTAAATAACCCCATCATAGTCAATGCTCAGTGATCGAATTGTCCTTTAAGGCTATCTCATCAACTGTATATATTTTCAAGCGCTTAATCTAACATTTTACATCTAAATAAGTTGTTAGTGTGTGTAAAATAGCATTAATCTTTTAAGTTTTTACTACCAATAACAAAATTAGAAAGTAGTGAAAACTTATGAAAACGGGTCTTATTATTTTATATGATTTAAAGAATTTACTTTGCGGTTCATAGCAAGAACCCTGTCACTACCCCTGTAATACAACACAACATCATTTATCAAGACCTAATATCAAAAAAACTTGTGAAAATAAGCTATTTTGCATACTGGTCATGTACAATATGTCAAACAGCCTACTAGGTAACACGCAATTCAACTAAAGCGCACGTTAATGGAAGAAATATCATTCAAACATTAAGATTTTAGGGTCTTTATCATAACAGTGAACAAGCATAGCGTGTAATTGTCCCCGATGATGATAAACGTGTGCTAATATCTCTAACAGCCATTCATATCTTGTATAAGTCAAATCCCAATATGAAGTAGTTTGAGATAGGAGTTCTGCCTCGGATAAATTCATATATTTATTTTTTAATGATTCAAAATTGGTAAGGAAACCATCTTTTATTGAGTCTAAGGTTTTATATGATACTCTTGAATAAAAATTTTCCATTTCTTCTTGCGTTGCTTCTTTTGAAATACGCCAATCAGCTTCACAAATCACTGCCATATGTTCTAATAGTTCCCCGATAGAATGCTTATTAGGTGTTGGTCTTTTTTGTAAATCGTTTTCCTCTAAATTGCCTATTATTTCGATTACTGTTTTTACAGCTACTTCAATTTGGTGTAATACACTTTCACAACTCATAAGTACCCCCTTGTTAAACTCTACTGCCCTTTAGTTAAAAAGGGAGTGGAACGGTGTTCCCTTAGATTTTTTTATAAACCTCTGTAAACATTGTGTATATCATATACCATCCTATTAATATCTGATTAATAATTCCATTATGTATAAAAAAAGAGGAAATATGCTCTCGTATTGAACATAGTATCCTCTTTTTATTATAGTCTGTTTAAATGATGTTGTGTTGCATTGAAATACTCTTAACGGGACAAAATTCACATCATTTTATGCTGAAATTTGCTTAACGTGGTTTTTTTCTGATTTGCGGTCTGTACCCCATATAGAAATAAAGCGTTCTTAAAGAGGCTTGTTAAAAATTTGTTATGTTTGACTTAAAAAAAGGAAAGTAATATTTATTTGTAGAAAATTTTTAATGATAAAAATGAATGTAAAAATAGAATTACTATCTATGATAAGAAAAGGGGGCACTTATATATGCTAACAAATGATTTAGATTTCCGATTAGAACCACGTTTAAAAGAACTGCATGAACAACATAAAATAAGAGCGCAGAAGATAGACTGGGGTTATCATGAGTTTTTACCATGGGATAAGGGAATGGACTTTAAAAGAGTTCCTTGGGATGAAAGTCAAGTTACTCTTCCTTCTGGTGTAATTACGGCCATTGAAACAGCTTTATTAACAGAAGTAAATTTACCATGGTTTACAACGTATTTATCTGCGACTTTTAAAGGCTCCCTTTCTGTTATTACAGACTTTATACATACTTGGACTTCAGAAGAGGATCAACATTCGAATTTATTGGAGACATATTTACTACTCACTCGAAGTGTGAACCCTAAACGATTACATGAATTAAGAAAGTCAGTCGTTGAGGGTGGATTTGAGGCTGATTTTCATACACCAATCGAAGCGATGACGTATACGACGCTACAAGAACTTGCAACGATGGTGTTTTACAATAATGTAGCTAAGGTTGCAAGTAAGCACGATCCAGATCTTGCTACATTATTACGCCGTCTTGCAAAAGATGAAACCCTTCATTATGCGTTTTATCGAGACGTCATTCGAACACATTTGGAATTGGAACCTAATTATTGCTATCATATTGCCAATGTGATTAGAAATTTTAAAATGCCAGGTGCTGTCATGCCTGATTTTGAAAATAGAATGGCTGTGATTGCAAAAGAAGCTAACTATGGACCACTACAATATTTTGATCAAGTACTTGATGTAGTGATTGATTATTGGGGGTTAAAAGACTTACGACCAATTGCACTTCTAGCTGAAAAAGCAAGAATTGAGATTTTGGAGTACCACACAAGATTGAAAAAAATACGGGATCGATTTGGTCGTTTTCAAGGGAAAACTGATCTACGTTAATTAGTAGAGGTTTCAGAATATACGCGGGGAAATTCCTCTTCCCTCCTATTATTTTGGTGCTGTTTTTACTTAATTTTATTTTTAAAGAAAAAGTGGTTGACGATAAAAATAAATTTATGATATTATTAAATATTTGATAAAAAATCACATATATGTTAAGGTTAAGAAGGTTACCATATATGGAGGTGGATTATATGTTTCAAATTGGCGATAACATTGTTTATCCAATGCACGGAGCAGGTATAATTGAAGCCATAGAAGAAAAAGAATTCTCAGGGGAAAAACAACAGTATTATGTCATAAAAATGTCAATCAGTAATATGCAAGTCATGATTCCTACGGGTAAAATATTGAGTTCGAGTATACGCCCAGTTACTGATATACTTGCATTAAAACACATTATACACATTTTTCAGCATGGAGAATCAGATAAATTACTGCCGTGGAAACAAAGGTATAAAGTGAACACGGACAAAATAAAAACGGGTGAAATACAAGAAGGTGCTGAAGTTGTACGTGATTTAATGCGTATGAAGAAAGAAAAGGCACTGAATACAAGCGAAAAAAAAATGTTGGATAACGCACATGAATTTTTGATTAGTGAACTAGGATTAATTAAAGGAATCACTGAAAATCAAATAAAAAGTTTCTGTTAAGGTTCATTATAGATAATGTATTACATCCCCCGAAAATATCCTGAATTTTTCGGGAATATGATTATTATTAAAAGTAAATCATTTCAAAGACATTCAACTTCTGCAACTCACTTTTAGAGTAGGAGCCTCTTTTGTTATTACTTCAATCTAATCCATTTTTATTTTTACATTTCTTTTACGAACGTTCGAAGTTTCATCAAATAACTCGATCAAATAGTCACTTGATTTTTGCAATCCTGATTCACACTGGCACGGACAAGGAGCCGTAAGGATGAAAGAGAGGTAGGGCTTTCATTGTTTTAGGTATATATATCTAAGTCATTATTCCTAGAAGAAAAAACAATCAATCTCATCTCTATCTTTAAGAATTTTTTTACATTTACTGAGACAGTGAATAGTAATTATTTATCTTCTTTTCATAAAAGAGATACGCGAGTTGCTAACATCTAAATATATGGTCAACGATAAAAAATGATGGAATTTCTAGAACTAGAAACCATTTTTATAATTCATTTAACATAATAAGATTAATGAAACAATAAGAAGGAGTGAAGATATGAAACACATGCCAACGCAAGAATTAAGTAACGAGTTAAAGAAGCGGAAAGGGATTACTTCTATTAAGGTTGAGTCTTATGAAAAAATTGAAGTTGGTGGAATTCTTATAGATGGACCGGCTGTTATTTTAATTAATCAGGAATACCTAAAAATTGTTGAATGAACGAAGAAAAGGATGATCCTTTACGAAAAGGGATGATCCTTTTTGTTTGCTGTTGATAATAATAGGATATACATAAATTTCATCTGATGTGATGGGATTGAAAGAAAGGAGAGGGTCGGGATTATCATGGTGGAAAGCTTAATATTGGTAGTATTTCTTTTTATGTTATATAAATTAGTTGCTAAAAAAACAAACTAATTATTTGAAACGATATATTGTTTTCTTTTTAAGAGCGAGATTTATTTTATAGTGAAATGGATAATTTAAAGGAGGAATTTAGATGGATGCAAGGAAAGAACGCATAAAATACGAGAAGATGTTAAAGAACTATGACCGTATTTATTTAGTTTCGTTTTTCCTATTAATTGTACTTGTTTGTAGTAGTGTGATTATCATAGGAGCTACAGGGGGAAAATATGGAGTGTTTTTGTTGTTAGCAATTTTACTTAACGTACGTATTACTAAAGAATCTCAAAAAAAGTATAAGCAGTATTCTAATAAAGGACGTATATAAAATGATAAATATCTTGAAAGGAACAACCTAGATGTACATTCAAAATATCCCTATATCATTACCTATTAACTAGTAAAAATAATCTTATATAAATAATTTTTTAGTAATTTAGGAATAGAAAACGTACCTTATTAAAATGTTATTTTGGTTCATATAATGAATTATCCTTCTAGCATATTTATAAGATTTATATCATATATTAAGAGAAAGAATGCAAGTTAGAAAGGAGTCTTATAGAATGAGTTATTTGGAGGGAAATGACTTTAGTGAACAAAATATGGTAAGTGTACCTAATCCCTACGTATATCAGACATTACAATCAGTAATTGGTAAACATGTGGTTATTGAAACTGTAAGAGGTAATGTAAGAGGGAAGTTAAAGGATGTGAAACCAGATCATTTGCTCATTGAAGATACGGTACCGTATATTGTACGCATTCAACAAATTGTATGGATTATGCCAAAACAATAATCAAATTACATCTAATTTGATTTATAACAGATTAGCGTCATAGACGACCAAGTGAAAACACAGGGTTTTATCTCTGTGTTTCTTCAAATTTTCGTTTTTGAATATATGCTTGAGCATGAATAATTTCTTCCTGAAGCTCTTTTAATTCTTTTATAGATTCTGATTCAATAGCCATGTAAGTAGTAACTAAACTGATCATCATATCCATCTTCTCTACTATATTTTGAATGACCTGTTCAGATTGCTCTTTTTTAGGGTGTTGTATTGCTATTAATACATTTTCTAAATAATTGTTCTTTCTTTGCCGGATATCATTAATAAACTGTTTTGTGATTGAGTTCATTTGTTTTTCCTCCGTTTTGTATATATTTCTATTCTATCATATTTGAATAGAAAATATTGGATTCCCCTAAATTCACATCTGTCTAGTACATCTCCTCAAATATACAAGCTAATCCCTTAACGTACAGGGAACCGGATAAAATGTGTCTAAATTATGTCTAAACGTACAATTTTCTTTTTTTGATATGGTGCCCCCATGCCCATCAACTTAAGAATTTTCACTACCCCTAAATACAAAAAACGGTATTCTTTCTAAACAATCTAAGAAAAAAGCAACCTTTTCGGGAGATAGGCATGTATGGTGACCCCTAACAAGAGTTTTTGCACCAGAACCATTTTGTTTGATGTTGAGGAACAAAAAAAGCAGCTAGCAAAAGCTAACTGCTCGGCTTTCCAAGGGGGATTGGAAAAGTATCATGTCATCAAGAGTATTGACAGAATATCAAGATTTATACAAAGAAGAAGAGGAAAAATGATAAAATATGAACCTAGTTTGATAGATTACTTTCATAAGAAGCGATTTTTATATGCATTCATTATTGAGTATTTATAAGTACTGCAACACAATCAGTATTAGAAGGGTTCTGTTGCAAAGTTTTCTACATGAAGCTACACTCTAGAAAACAGGATCTAGGAGAATCAGACATGAGATATTTTAAAGGAAAACAATTCAAGAAAGATATTATTTTAGTAGCTGTCGGCTACTACTGTCGCTTTTCTTTAAGTTATCGCGATGTATCTGAAATCCTGAAAGAACGTGGTATTTCAGTTCACCCAACAACCATCATGCGATGGGTTCATGAATATGGCAATCTCATCTATCAAATTTGGAAAGTGAAAAATAAATCTGCACGCTTATCTTGGCATTTGGATGAGACTTATATCAAAGTTAAGGGAGAATGGCGTTATCTCTATCGTGCAATTAATAAAGATGGACACACATTGGATATTCAACTTCGTAAAAAACGGGATCATCAGGCTGCCTATGCCTTCATGAAAAGATTAGTAAAACATTTTGGAGAACCTACGGTTCTCACTACAGACAAAGCGCCGGCATTACTTTGCGCATTTAACAAATTAAGAAAACAAGGATTTTATCAAACTACAATCCATTGTACAATCAAACATTTGAATAATCTCATAGAACAGGATCATAGGCATGTAAAGAGACGTTTTGTCAAATCCGCAGGATTTCAAAATCTTCGTCATGCTTCACGTACGATAAAAGGTATCGAGACTATTCATGCCCTATATAAACAAAGGCGAAGTCTTCAAAGAGACTCCGCCTTTTCAACGTACAATGAACTTCAACAATTACTAGCTACTTCCTAAACATTGTTCCTCATTTACCAACCTGTTTATGCTTTTTTCAAACTTCGCAACAGAACCAAGTATTGGATCAAGCAATACACAAAACGATGCAAAAAGGTGAAATCCCTAAAGGGCACTCGCTTTTAAGTACTCATGCCTTTGTTGCTTTGCTATACTTAGGTGATTACAAAGATGTAAATCAAAAGCCACTGATTGCCAATATAGATGATTTAGCTGTAAGCATTGTAGATTTTTATTGGAATGGATTGGGACATTAATTCAGGATTTTTAGTTATATATATTTCCTTGATATTGGTGTTTACATATTTATATAAAAAGCGACCATACTAATTTTTATGTTAGTATTTTATTGTGAAATACTACATGTTTTACTAACTACGATGCTAGGAGGATATTACGATGGATATTCGTGAAGGATTAATTCCAACTGCATTAGGTACAGCGGTCACAGCTGCAGGTTATGCACTTAAGCAGACACGTGGTTCTAATAAGATGATTGCTAATACGGTATTTGGATTTGGTTTAGCTCATGTTGTTTTAGGGGTAATTGATTTAGTCGAGCATCGTCGTTAGAACGAAGGCAAGCATATTTAAATGCTTGCCTTTTCTATACCCAAAACTTAGATATGCTCATGTGAAAATTTAAATTAGGTATATATTATGCTGAGAAGGTAGTCATACGCTATACATGTATACAAAAAATCTGGTTCTGGTGCGAAAACTTCAAGATAATTGCAAGTAATCTCTAAATCTTGGACATACTGATACTATTACTCTAAAAAAGGTGTGTGATCAGTATGGAAAAGCGAAATTTATTCAAGTGGAAGCATTATCATCATGATATTATTTTGCAAACAGTAAGATGGTACCTAAGGTACAACTTGAGCTTTCGTGATTTGGTGGAAATGATGGAGGAACGGGGCTTATCCGTTGCTCATACAACGATTATGCGTTGGGTTCATCAGTATGGTCCTGAATTAGACAAAAGAATCCGTCGTCATCTCAAGAAAACCAATGACTCTTGGAGAGTCGATGAAACATATATCAAAGTAAAAAGGCAATGGATGTACCTGTATCGTGCTGTCGATTCGAAAGGAAATACCATCGATTTTTACCTAAGCAAAGCAAGAAACCACAAGGCTGCAAAGCGTTTCTTCAAGAAAGCTTTGCAGTCTTTTCATGTTTCACAGCCTCGTGTGATAACCATCGATAAGAATCCCGCCTATCCTGTAGCAATTGAAGAGTTGAAGAATGAAAAAAAGATGCCATTAGGCATCCAAATAAGGCGAGTGAAATATCTTAATAATATCGTGGAACAAGATCATCGATTTATTAAAAAGCGAGTGCGTTCGATGTTAGGATTCAAATCATTCCGTACAGCCACTTACATACTGAGTAGCATAGAAGCGATGCATATGATGAAAAAGAAGCAACTTCATCAAGGGGGAAAGTCTGCCCAAAATCAAAAAGATTTCATTGATAAATTGTTTGGTATCGCATGATAATCTGTAATTTAGTAGGAAATTCAGGTCCTACTTTTTTTATAATTTATTTTTGCACCAGAACCCCTTTTATCGTACGTGAAGCATGACGAAGATTTTGAAATCCTGCGGATTTGGCAAAACGTCTCTTTACATGCCGATGGTCTTGTTCTATGAGATTATTTGTATAAATAAAACCATTTTCTTTTTACTCTAATATAGGTCTCATCCAATTTTCAAGAGACGTGTACGGTCTGCTTTTTCTTCTTCCAGATATCTATATTTCATTTAATGATTTCCTCTTACACTTCCATAATAATTGGAAGAATCATTGGACGCCGTCCAGTCTCTGCTAATAAGAATGGTTCTAATGCTTCTATAACAGCTTGTTTTATTTGTGCCCATTTTATAATCCCCCCCATTAACAAGGATGATATGCACTGTAAAACGAGATTTTCTATCTTTTTTATCAAACTATCGGATTGACGTATATATACAAATCCACGTGTTACTATAGCAGGTGAAGATACTAGTCGTTTTTCTTTACTATCTAAATTCATACTTATAATAATTACTCCTTCTTGAGATAGTAATCTACGGTCTCGTAATACAATATTTCCAACGTCCCCTATACCAAAACCATCAACATATACTTCCTGGCTGGAAATGACTTTACTAATTTTTGCTTCATTTTTAGAAATTTCTAGTACTTGTCCATTGTCCATAATAAAACAATTTTGTGGAGAAACTCCACATTCCACAGCTAATTCCGCGTGTTTTTTTAACATGCGATATTCACCATGAATAGGCATGAAATACTGGGGTTTAAATAAGGATAGCATTAATTTTTGTTCTTCCTGTGCAGCATGTCCAGATGTATGAATAGCACTTATTTTGTTATGAAAAATATTTACGGGCATTTTAGATAATTGATTAATTATCCTATTTACCCTCAAGATGTTTCCGGGAATTGGTGAAGAAGAAAGTACAATGGTGTCTTGCGGCATAATTTGAATGCGCTTATGATTACCACTAACAATCCTAGATAAGGCGGCCATAGGTTCTCCTTGACAACCTGTACAAATAATTGTTAATTGTTGCTTTGGAATATCATTTATTTCATGTACACCAATAAACATATTGTCTGGTGCTTGGATATAGCCTAATTGCTTTCCAATTAGAATGGTCTTATCCAGACTTCTTCCTAAAATCAAAATTTTCCGATTTTCTTCTATAGAGGCCTGTACAACTTGTTGAATTCTATGAACATTAGAAGCAAAGGTTGCAAATAAAATACGTCCTGTTGACTCAGAAAATATTTGTTTTATCGATTTTTTTATGTTATTCTCAGACATTGAAAAACCATTAACTTCACTATTTGTGCTATCAGATAGTAAGCATAAAACTCCTTCTTTTCCAATTTCGGCAATTTTATGTAGATTTGCTTCTGTACCTACTGGTGTAAAATCAAATTTAAAATCCCCGGTATGTACAATATTTCCATTAGGAGTCGTTACAGCAATGCCAAATGAATCGGGAATACTGTGAGTTGTTTGAAAGAAACGAACCTTCATATATTGAAAATTTATCACTTTATCATCAGTAATGTTTATCATTTCTATATCAGAGATATTATGCTCCTCTAATTTACTTTGAATTAAAGCTAAGGCAAAATCTCCTGCGTATATGGTAGTTTTTATACGTTTAAATAAAAATGGAATTCCTCCAATATGATCTTCATGCCCGTGAGTAATGAAGATTCCTTTTATTTTATCTTTATTATTTTCTAAATATGAATAATCCGGTATAACATAGTCGATTCCTAGTAACTCTGGTCCAGGAAATTTAAAGCCTGAATCAATAATAATAATTTCATTTTCATATTCAATCGCGTACATATTTTTCCCAATTTCACCAAGACCACCTAATGCAAAAACTTTTGTATTAGCAACTTTAGATTGTTTCATTCTCCAACTCCTTAATGGATATTTATCAAACTATTTTTTTATCTTTATTAATTTCCTGTTAATGTAGTTAAAATTCAATGTATGTAAATAATAATTCTCTATTAATAGCCGCTCAATTTTATATCTTAATATTTCTTACATAGTTCTTGTATTTCCTTGTTTTTTATATTAGATGAATATTTCTCAATGTAACTTGTGTAAAAAAATTGGGTTTAAAGAATCTAAAGATGTAATAATATATAAGAATAAAAAACTCTCCCCTTTTTTGAAAGGAAGGATAGTTTTTTATAATAATCCCTTTTATAACATTCTATAAAATTTGTATAAAAGGCCTTTTGAAACCTTTTCCCACTTCAAATAGAGGTTAGCAGGACTACCAGCATAAGGAGGGCAAAAAGGTTTAATTCCTATTATCGATTTCCTTATATAAATTTAGTTATTTTTTATTTGTTTGTACAAATTATATAATTGAGAGAAATCTAATTGGTGGTCTATGTATTCGGGAAATTCGTTTGTTTTAGCACAGACCGATAAGCAATATAGTTCATCAATCATATATTGCTTAATAAACCAATTAGCCCCTTGTTCACAATCTTCTCCTATTTTAAACGAGTTTAAGGGAACAGATAGTCCTTTTCCAAGAGCTTTGACATAACTTTCTTTTATGGTCCATATTTGATAAAAATAGTTTAGTTGCTCTTTATAGTCCTTCATTTGAAATAGATATTCATATTCTTGTTTAGTAAAAAAATGCTCTGCAATACTTAAATCAATAGGTTGTATCTTTTCAATATCAACTCCAATGGGGAACCTATGGACGGCGCACACAATCCAATCTCCAGAATGAGATACATTGAATGGAAAATATAAATTTTCCACTGATGGTTTACCATACATATTATAAGTAAAAGTTAATTCGTGATTTTTTATATTGCTGTATTTACTGCAAATTATTGTTCTTATGAGCATATCTGCGATTAAAGTTTTATAAGCATCCTCTCGTTTTGCATACATTAGAATTCGTTTTTGTTTTTTTAATGAAATGGAGTGCAACAATTCTTCATATATAAGATTTTCAATATATGTAGGAGTTTTTACAGCATATAATTCAATCATTATTTCCCTCACTTTTATTCTGCTCATGTTGTTTAATTCAGAACATGAAAAAATTGATGAATTCTATTTTTCACTATCATTTAAGCTTTCTAATCCACCTTGAATAATATGCCGTTTTATACGGTAATTCTCACGAGAAATAGGATTAATTAAAGAAACATTCTGTTTTTTGGTCGTATCTTTTCGATTTATGACTTCGTTTGCTAGTCCTAATAAAGTAGGATTATCAAAAATGAGGCTTATGGGAATTTCAATTTGAAAAACTTTACGCATGCGTATCACGACCAAGCTGGCTAATAGAGAGTTTCCTCCTAAATAGAAAAAATGATCGTTTATATTAATAGATTGGATTCCAAGTAACTCGTTCCAAATTTTCATTATTTCAAATTCAATTTCATTTTGGACATTCCCATTGTATTTTTCCCTACTATAGGTATTATCATGGTTATTCGAACTTTCTAATTCATCCTGAATTGTAGACTGTTTTACATAGTAATCTTTTCGAGAAACGGCGTTAATTAAGGGGGTGTTCGGATTTCTAACCATCTGTTTTCGATTTGTAATTTCATTTGCAAGTTTTTCTAAGGTGGGATTCTCTAACATGAAGTTCATTGGAATTTCAACTTGAAAAAACTTACGAATACGTACTATAACTTGGCTGGCTAATAAAGAATTCCCTCCTAAATGGAAAAAGTGATCGTTAACAGCAATAGATTGAATATCAAGTAATTCTTTCCAAATTTTCAACAACTGAGATTCAATTTCAGTTGCGACAGCTTTGCTATGTGTTCCCCTGTTATAGTTATAGGGATCTGGTAAATTAGCTACATCTAATTTACCGTTAGAAGTGAGTGGTAGTCTGTCCAATATAATAATTGAAGTAGGAATCATGTAGTCGGGTAAATAGTCTTTTAAAAATTTTTTTAGCTTTATTTCAGAAGTATTTGCTCCGTTATCTTGAACAACATAGGCAATCACTCTGGCGTTTTTTTGTTTAGTATAGTGAATTTGAACAACTTGCTGTTTTACTTGAGGGTGTCGGGCTAAGACCATCTCAATTTCTTTTAATTCGATTCGGAATCCTCGTATTTTAACTTGTTCGTCTTGACGTCCTATAAACTCAAGTTCACCATTCTCTAGATAACGTACCCAATCCCCAGTTTTATACAATCGTTCTCCCGGTATTATAGAGAAAGGATTGAGAAGAAAATGTTTTTCTGTTAATGATTGCTGGTTTAGATAGCCGCGCGCTAATCCAGCTCCCCCGATATACAATTCTCCGGGAATTCCTATAGGTACTGGTAATAGGTTTTCATCTAAGACATAAATTTCTACATTACCAAGTGGTTCTCCGATCGATGGTATATTACCAGCTTTTTTTATATTGCAACATGTGGAATCCACAGTACATTCAGTTGGACCGTACATATTATAAAAATCGATAGTATTTGATTCTTTTAATTTTTCCCAGAGAAGAGGATTAATAGCTTCTCCCCCAACAAGAACAATTCTTGGTTTATGTATAGTTTGGCTATTGTTAAGTAACCCCAATTGAACTAATACTTCGAGGAAAGAGGGTGTACAGTCAATAACATCTAACCTGTTTCTTTGGATAAAAGATAAGAATACTTCTGGATTACGACGAACTTCTTCGGGCAAGATATATAGGCAATGCCCATAAAAAAGCATTTGTAACTGTTGAACAGATGCATCGAATGTTATTGGAGCATTCAAACTGATTTGCATTTGATTCTGTGAATATGCACCAAACACTTTATTTTGTAGTTCATTAGAAAGATTAAGTACAGAGCTATGTTGTACCATAACACCCTTCGGGTTTCCAGTCGTGCCGGATGTGTAGATTACATATGCAAGGTTTTGATCTGTTCCTTGAAACGGAGGATTAAGTATATCCATTTTTGAGATTTCGTCTGACATTTTATCTAAACATATAAGCTTAGTTTTATTCTTTGGTAGATTCGTTAATAAATCTGTTTGAGTTAGCATTATTGAGACTTCGGAGTCTTTTAACATATGTATTAGTCGTTCTTTTGGAGATTTAGCATCAATTGGTACATATGCACCTCCGGCTTTTAATATAGCCAAAATGCCAATAATCATTTCCGGTGAACGTTCAACGTAAAGTCCGATTAGTGAATCTAGTTCAACTCCAAGATTAATTAAATAATGAGCTAGCTGATTGCTTTTCATATTTAGCTCACCATAAGTTATTTTTTTATTTTCATATACAACAGCGATAGCATCTGGATTTTGTGAAGCCTGTATTTCAAATAATTCATGAATACCTCTTATATTTGGATAAGGAGTAAAAGTTTCTTTTGGTTTAGTTAAAAATTGATATTGTTCGCTTGTATCGGATAGTAGTAGAGTAGATAGTTGTTCATTTGGACTCGCTAGAATAGATACTAGTAAATCTTGAAAGCTGGCGATAAACTTTTCGATAGCTGTATCTTCAAATAAATTAATATCATATATGATAGATCCAACTTTTTCTTGATCTTCTTCAATTGAGAGAATTAACTCAAAACGATTTAGGATATCTACATCACTAACATTATATAGAAATAATATATTGTAATATCGGGATACTAATGTATCTTCACTAGTTGTAATCGAATTACTTACCTGTAAATTAGGGGATTCCGTATATTCATTAATTTTTATATAACATTGATACACATAATCTAGTAATTCGGTAAATGTTTTACTTTCTGTAATATGTGTATGCAAAGGAGTAATCTTTTTAGGAATCTCTAATCCATAACCAATAATGATTTCTTTTTTTCCTGTAAAACGATAAAGAAGAAATTTAAAAATTGTTAAAAAAAACAATTGTTTTGGAATCTTTGTTTCGTAACAAAATTCAGATACCATTTGGTTAAATTTTTTAGGGATGATAAAATTATTCATTTTTTTGTCACATTTGTGGTTATCCTTAGAAGACATTGGAAGCTGTAAATTAGGATTTTTGTTTAATTTATTATTTTTCTCAGAATCTAATTGAAGCTGTAATATAAAGGTGTTGTTTGTTTTTGAACAGAATTTTTTTTTCATAAAATCGCCCCCTCTAAACTAGTCAGAATATACCAAATAATGGGTCGTGTATCAACACCCTAATCGGTTTATGTTTATGTAAATTTCGACAAAATATTACACGATAAACGGGGGGATGAGTATTTTTGTATTATTTTGTCAGAAAATTGCTATTGATAAAAAAAATACAAAAATGGTATTCTTGTAAAAGATTGGAAATCGTTCCAGTCTATAAACAATACTGCCCTATTAAGTGGCAGTAAAACAGGGGGAATTTAAATGATTATTAAAAGAGAAAGTGTAATTTTTACGGAACCATTTGAGGGTCTTGAGCGTCGAGTTTTGGCTTATAATGACAAAATAATGCTGGTAGAACATGTCATGAGTGAAGGATCAATCTTTCCTTTGCACAGTCATCCACACGAACAGCTGGCATACCTTTTAAAAGGACGACTTAAAGTTATTTGTGATAATAAGGAGTATTTTGTTGAAGAAGGCAATAGTTTCACTGTTCCTGGAGGCGTTGAACACCAAGTCTTTGCTCTTGAGGAATCTATCGCATTGGACTTCTTCGCGCCAGTTCGTGAAGATTACGTTGATGAAGTTAAGGCGGCTGAAGAATCCCTTAAGCATGCAGAATTAAAAGGGTGATTCAAATGATAAATTGGGAATCTCTATATGCTGAACGAGCTCGTTCAGATCATCGTGACCTTGTATCTGGAGCTACTAGTAATGTAATTCAAATGGCAGCAGGTTTTCCTGAACCTAGCCTATTTCCAGTACAGGAAGTATCTTATGCTATAAAAAAACTTACTGACCATGAAGGTTCTTCAGTTCTACAGTATAATTCACCAAGTGGTGATGAACCTTTACGTGCTTGGATTGCGGATAGAACATCAACAACTAAAATTCAAATAAACTCTGAGAAAATATTACTAACCCATGGTGCTCAACAAGGGTTAGATGTTATTACTAAAGTCTTGGTAAATCCCGGAGATTGGGTCTTGACAGAATCTCCAAGTTTTCATGGAGCGCTTTGGGTATTTCAAGCTGCAGGTGCTCAAATTTGTTCTATTCCTATAGATGAAAAGGGTATTATTTTAGAGAAACTGGAAGCAAAGTTACAAGAGATGGCTAAAAAAAATAAGTTACCTAAATTCATTTACACAATACCAACCTTTCACAACCCAACAGGTTATACCGCTACTTTAGAACGACGTCTGGGTTTGCTTGAACTTGCTGGAAAATATGGAATCCCGGTTGTTGAAGATGTTCCATACAATGATTTGTGGTACGATTCAGCTCCGCCTCCTACGCTACTTGAATTAGGCGGTCCTGATCTAGTGATTCAACTGGGTACTTTTTCGAAGACACTCTGTCCAGCTTTACGTGTGGGGTGGATTATAGGATCACCTGAAATATTGAAAAAAACCTTGCATTTTAAACATATTGCAGATACCTGTTCTAGTGGTATTATGCAGCGCGTTGCTCATCAACTCTGCTTGGATGGTTTTTTAGATCATAATATCTCACGTGCACGGGAAATTTATCGGGTTAAACGTGATGTGCTATTAGAAACATTTCAACAGTTAGATTTACAAGGAGTACATTGTTCTAGACCAGACGGAGGTTTTTTTGCTTGGCTACAACTTCCAGAGGGATTATCTAGTCAAAAACTGCAACAAACGGCTTTAGAACAGGGAGTATCTATCGCTTCAGCTCCAATTTTCTTTGCAGAGGGTGAATATGATAACGCTTGCAGACTTACAATCTCTTACCCTTCTGCTGAAGAAATACGTTCGGGTGTTAGTAAGCTAGGAAATGCTATTCTTTCTAATATTCAATATCTATAATTGAAAAATTAAGGAGTTGTTTAAATTGGCACAGGATCAACAAAATTGGCGTAATACGCATCATGAAGCAAAACTTTGGAGTAAGCTTGAGGATGGTCGAGTTCAATGTCATCTTTCTCCTCGTGAATGTATTATGTCTGAGGGACAGTCAGGATTTTGTAATGTTCGAAAAAATGTAGATGGGAAATTGGTAACTCTAAATTATGGTAAAGCGACACAAATCACTGAGGAATCGGTAGAAACAGAAGCTGTATTCCATTATGCTCCGGGATCAAAGATCTTATCTCTTGGAAACTTAGGATGTATGATGAACTGTGATTATTGTCATAACTGGCAGACTAGTCAAGCTAAATATGTAAAAGATAAAGATGTTCAATACTACACACCTGAACTTGTAGTTGAAACGGCTCTAGAGCGAGGGATTCCAATAATTTCTTGGACTTATAACGATCCTGTGGTTTGGCATGAATTTATTTTAGATACCGGACGCATTGCTAAAGAACATGGTCTAATTAACTTATATAAATCGGCTTTCTTTATTAGCCTTGAAGGTGCTCGCGAATTATGTGAAGTAATCGATATTTTTAGCGTCTCTCTTAAATCAATGGACGAAAAGTGGTACCGAAAAATCAGTAAAGGGTGGCTTCCACCGGTATTAGAAGCTACTAAATATGTCTTTGATCAAGGAAAACATGTGGAAATCAGCTCCCTGTTAGTTACCGATCAAAATGATAATGATGAAAGTACAAAGCGACTAGCTGATTGGGTTTTAAACAATCTTTCAGCAGAAACTCCAGTACATCTTGTTCGCTTCCATCCGGATTATAAATATACTCATGTAGATCGTACTCCAATTGACCGCTTGGAGAGACAACGTGAGCTAGCTATGAGCATGGGTCTTAAATATGTTTATTTAGGGAATTGTTATGATACCGAGAGTGTGAATACTTTCTGTACTTCATGTGGTCATAAATTGATTGAACGTTACGGGCTTAATGCTCATTCTGTCGGTCTTGCTTCAGATAAATATTGTGCAAATTGCACAACTGAACTTCCGGTTATTAACCTGGCAGCGCGTTCGGCAACTTTAAAAGTTCCAGAGTTACAACCAGGTTTAGGTGAATCTATTTCCACCAAGGAATTCAACTACCATGGAGATGTTAAAGCTTGTCATGTGGAAATTAATAACCTTTCAGACAAAAATAGTGCAGTTATTTACCGACGTCGAACAAGTGATGGTTCAACACTCGGGCAGCCAATTTCCGTTCCAGTTAAAGCAGGAGCGAGCTATCGATTCATTATTTCTAAAGGTTTTCCAGAAGAAGTTGGTATAGACATTGAGTACCTTAATAGCACTATGGTAAGGGTTTATGAAGTATTTGACCGTGCTCACTATCCTACTGAAGATATTTCTGTTACCCAAGGTTTAAGTGATGTTACACCTGTTACGTCGCTAGAATTTTCTCGTAAATAATTGAATTGTATCGCTCATATGCAAAAGTTGATGGGTAATTAACAGCCTTGCATATGAGCGTAATTTAATTCTATGAATTATATAAAAAGCTAATTAGATAAAAAAATAGATGGTGTTGAGAATTTCTATTCTTAATCTAAAATATGGTGATGGAGGTTGGGCATGAAAAGTATTGAACTAGGTTGGACTAGGCAAAAAATCCTATTATATATTGCTGGATGTTTTATCTTTTCACTTGGTGCCAAATTTTTTATTGATTCTAAACTTGGCACGGATCCTTTAGATGTTCTGGTATTAGGAATAGTAAAACATATTGGTTTAACAATAGGTATAGTATCTGGGTTGATTGCTATTGTCTTCTTATTAATCTGGAGCATTTGGAATCGAAAACTTCCCCCTATTACTCCCTTTTTCACTATGTTTTTCGTAGGGTCTCTAATCGATATTTGGAATCTAATAAGAATGGAGAAATTCACTAATTTGTTATTTTCTCCGTATTTAGTGATGGTGATAGGGTTATTATTTGCCGCTTACGGTTCAGCACTCATTATTATGAGTGGAATTGGAATTCGTACAATGGATTTGTTAGCAATTACAATTGTTCATAAATGGAAGTGGCATTTTTTTTACGCCAAAATGCTATTTGAAGTTCTTTTTGTTTTATCAGGATGGCTCCTTGGCGGACCAGTTGGTATTGGAACACTTGCATTTGTTATTACTGTCGGACCAGGGATGATTTTATTTATATCACTTAACGAAAGATATTTAGGATGGAAGAACTTTGGACTGGTCAGAGAAGATGCAGTAGCTTAGAAATCAGAAAATTAACATTTTTATAGTAGGGATATCAAAACCATTTGTTTTCCACTCATACCATTGATTTAAAATATAAATAATTTTATTGAGAGAAAATTATTAGAAAGGAAGTAATAGGCATGGATTCTGTAAATAATGGTTCCCCAAATAGTCTACTAGAGGAAGATTTGTTCCTACTACCGACTTCTTCAGGACAGCAGCGCTTATGGTTTTTAGATCAATTCTTACCCCTAAGTGCTACCTATAACATCTCCTTTATTCTTAAGTTTCAAGGGGATTTAAACATGAATGCCTTGCAGAAAAGTTTGCTAGAAATAATTTCGAGGCATGAAATTTTGAGAACTACTTTTGTAACTTCTAAAGATAAGATTATGCAATTAATTCATCCTTCTATAGAGTTAGATTTTAATGTTACAGTAATGAAACAAGAAAACATTAGAGAAGAAGCTATGAAAATTGCAGAGAAGGAAGCAAAACGTCCATTTAACCTACAGAAGGGTCCACTTTTACGAACGCGCATACTGGAACTTGAGAAAAACGAACATTGGTTAATCTTAAATATACACCATATTGTATTCGACGGCTGGTCGACTAAAGTCTTTTTCAGGGAGTTATCAACTCTATATGAAGGGTATGTACTTAATAAACCAGTAACCCTACCCGAGTTACCAATTCAATATGCAGATTATTCTTTATGGCAACACGAATGGTTACAAAGTGATACTTTAAAGGAACAATTAGAATATTGGAATCAGCAATTAGGTGACAAAAGTTCTGTATTAGAACTTCCTACAGATTATACACGTCCTAAAAGACAAACTTATCGAGGAAATCTTTTAAAGTTCTATTTGTCAAAAGATCTGAGTGGTAAATTGCATGCCTTAAGTCACCAAGAAGATTCGACTTTATTTATGACACTTCTCGCAGCATTTAAAACTTTACTGTATCGTTATACAGGACAGGAAAATCTTTCGATTGGAACACCAATTGCTAATCGACAGCAAGAAGAAATCGAAAACTTGATAGGTTTTTTCGTCAATACTTTGATATTAAAGACAGACTTATCGAACAACCCTTCCTTTCGAGAGTTGCTCCAACGTGTGAGAGATACGACTCTCAATGCATATAGCCATCAAGATCTTCCTTTTGAGACTCTCGTAGAAAAATTGCAACCTGAACGAGATAGAAGCTATTCACCTCTATTTCAGGTTATGTTCACACAACAAAACTCTAACTTATCTGTTATTCAATTACCAGAACTGACTATGAGTGTCGAAGAAGTTTATAACGGTACTTCAAAATTTGACTTTACAATGTTTGTTTCAGATGAGAGAGACGGGATTGTAGTATCATTAGAATACAATAGTAGTTTATTTGATGAAAGTACAATACGGAGAATGGCCACTCATTACAATACTTTATTAGAAAGTATTGTAGCAAATGTAGATCAGTCAATATCAGAATTACCAATTATGAAAAAAGAAGAAATTACACAGCTGTTATCTAAAAATGATTATTCATATAATGAACCGATTACTGACACATGTATACAAACATTGTTTGAATTACAGGTTCAGAAGACACCGGATGCGATAGCTGTTATTTATGGCGATCAAAGAATCACGTATCGCGAATTAAATGAACAAGCGAATCGTCTTGGTCATTATCTTAGAAAGTCTGGTGTGAAATCAGACACTTTGGTTGGTCTCTGTGTAGAACGGTCCCTTTCAATGATAATAGGTATTCTTGGGATTTTAAAGGCAGGTGGAGCCTATGTACCACTTGACCCTACTTATCCGAAGGAACGTTTATCCTTTATGTTAAAGGATTCTCATGTAACTATATTAGTAACAGAAGAACATCTGGTTCAAGAGCTACCACCTCATCAAACAAGAATGATTTGTATTGATAAAGACTGGTGTGAAATAAAAAAAGAAAGCTCTAAAAATCCAAGCTTAAAAACTCATGGTAAGGATTTAGCTTATGTTATCTATACTTCTGGTTCAACTGGGAATCCAAAAGGTTGTTTGGTTCAGCATGATAATGTGGTTCGCCTTTTCACTTCAACAAACCATCGGTTCCATTTTAATGAGAATGATGTCTGGACACTATTTCATTCATATGCATTTGACTTTTCAGTTTGGGAAATATGGGGAGCGTTATTACACGGTGGACAATTAGTTGTGGTCCCTTCTTCAGTTGTACGCTCACCAGAAGATTTTTATAAACTTTTAATTAAAGAAAGAGTTACCGTTTTAAACCAAACTCCGTCAGCTTTTTGGCAATTAGACCAAGTGGATAAACACTCTTCTTTATCCGATAGACTAGCTTTACGGTTAATTATTTTTGGAGGAGAACGACTAGAGTTTTCACGATTACGTTCTTGGATGGAACGTCATGAGGGGGAAAAGTTAGATCTTGTTAATATGTACGGTATTACAGAAACTACAGTACATGTAACTTACCGGAAGATTACTAAGGAAGATATTAAAGGTGGAAATCGAAGTTATATAGGAAAGCCTTTATCTGATCTTGATCTATATGTCCTAGACCCATATTTACAGCCAGTTCCAGTTGGAGTAGCGGGAGAATTATATGTAGGTGGGGCTGGTGTGACCCGAGGTTATCATAATCGTCCTGATCTTGAGAGCGAACGATTCATTACGAATCCATTTTCCCCTGATACTGGTGCCCGTTTGTATCGGACAGGTGACCAAGTTCGAAGGTTGTCTAATGGAGATTATGATTATGTAGGTAGAATAGACAGTCAAGTTAAGATTCGGGGATTCCGGATTGAACTAAATGAGATTGAAGCTAATTTACGAGAGCATCCGATGATAAAAGAGTCTGTAGTGGTCCATTCTATTGAATCAAATATCTCAAGTTTAGTAGCTTACGTAGTTCCAAATGAGGGAGATGTCCCATCCTCTTCCGAATTATACAACTTCTTGAAGGGCAAGATACCTGCTTTTATGGTGCCGGCGGTCTATGAAGTTTTACCTGTCCTACCTATAACATCTAATGGGAAGGTTGACAAGAAAGCACTACCAAAACCGAATTTAAAACTTGTCCACGAGCCTATCTATACTTCACCAGAGCATCCAATAGAGGTTAAACTTTCAGAGATTTGGTCAAATGTATTAAATATAGATTCAGTCGGTATTGATCATAATTTTTTCCAAATTGGTGGGGATTCCATTCGCAGTATACAAGTAATTGCAATAGCGAGAAAATCCAATATCCATTTAACGATTGAACAAATCTTTTCATATCCGACAATTCGTGAGCTTGCTCTTGCTGTACAACTGGAGAATAAACCGATTCAGGAGGAACAGTATCAGCCATTTAACCTACTGAACAAGGACGATCAGTCTCAAATACCAGGTGGAGTAGAAGATGCCTATCCCCTAACTCATCTGCAACGGGGAATGATTTTCCATAGTGAATATAGTCAGGGAGGAAATGCTTATCACCATGTTATCTCTTTACATATCCGTGCTCCCTTTAACAAAATTGCATTAGAGAAAGCACTTGATAAATTGGTGAAAAAGCATCCGACTATTAGAACCTCTTTTGCGTTAACAGAATTTAGCGAACCAATCCAATTAGTTCAGTCATCATTAAGAATACCATTAATGGTTAAAGATATATCTCACCTCAATCAGGAGCATCAGTCTATTGAACTGGAGGATTGGTGGAATCAAGAATTAAATGTGTTAGATTGGAAAAATCCTCCCCTTCTACGATGTTCTGTGCATCGTCGTTGTGAAGAGACCTTTCAACTTACAATTTGCGACCATCATTCTATTATTGATGGTTGGAGTATAGCGATTCTGATTACCGAACTGCTGGGCATATATAATCAGCTAATGTTAGGCACTACTACAGAAGTTAAAGAATTTGAACCACTTAATTTGAATTTCGCGGAATATGTAAGGTTAGAAAAAGAGGCTGCATCCTCATTGGATTTCGAGTCTTTCTGGGAAGAGGAATTAGCAAACTGTAGTGTTACAAAGATACCACGCTGGTCTACTAAAGAAGTAGTAAATGAAAATATAAATAATAGTTTAACTATCCCAATTTCTAAAGATATTCAAGATGGATTGAAGAATTTGGCCGTAGAATCTTATTCATCTTTGCGCACTGTACTACTATCTGCACATATAAAAGTATTGAGTATGTTAAGTGGGCAATCTGATGTACTAACAGGTTTAGTTTTACATGGTCGCCCAGAAACGTCAGATAGCGATCGTCTTATAGGATTATTTTTGAATACCATACCACTTCGTATTCAGCTAGAAGGTGGTACTTGGATAGATTTAGTTCAATCGGTTAGAGATGCTGAAGGAAAGGTATTACCTTATCGTCGATATCCTTTATCAAAAATATTTCAAATAAATGGTGGAAATCAGTTATTTGAAACAATGTTCAATTATACTCACTTTCACGTCTATGACAAATTAGAACAACAAACAGATATAAAGATAATTGAAAAATGCGAACAATCTTCTCCACTGTACCCGTTTGTAGTAGATTTTACTCAAGATACAGTAGAAGACAAGCTTCAATTAGTTTTAACTTGGGATCCATCAGAGTTTGATGAACCCCAATTAGATATGATAGCAAAATACTACATCCGTACTTTAAATAATATGGCTGCAAGTTCGCATGCTCGCCATGATGAACAGTCTTTACTTTCATTTGAAGAAAAGAAGAATATATTAATAGATTGGAATGATACAAAAGATCCTTACGAACAAGATATTAAGGTACATCAATTATTTGAACATCAAGTTATGTTAACACCAGATAAGGTTGCGATAGTTGATAAAGATATACGTTTAAACTATAGGGATCTAAATATACGTGCGAACAATCTCGCCCATTATTTGCGAGGTTTAGGAGTGAAACAGAATACGTTAGTTGGATTATACCTTGATAAATCAGTAGATGCGGTTGTCTCTATCCTTGCGGTACTAAAAGCTGGAGGAGCATATATTCCACTTGATCCGGATTATCCAGAAGAAAGAATCTCACATATGTTAGCAGAAGCACGTGTGGAAATGATAGTAACTTGGGAACACCTTTCCTCCAAGTTATCTAATCAAACTGTAAATATAATTCAGTTGGATAAAGATTGTTATAAAATTCATCAAGAAAGTTGTGAAAATCCTGTTAATATTTCTTGTAATGAAGATCTTGCTTATGTGATATTTACTTCGGGTTCAACTGGAAAACCTAAAGGAGCAATGAATATACATGGTGGTTTAACTGCTGCCTACCATGCTTGGGATAAAGCTTATAACTTAAGTGAAATTTCTTGTAACCTTCAAATGACAAGTTTCGCTTTCGATGTTTTTACAGCAGATGTATTTCGGACCCTGTGTTCAGGAGGAAAATTGTTACTATGTCCAAAAGAATTGTTGCTTGACGCTCCTGAATTGTATGAACTTATTCGTCAAGAACATGTTCAGTTTGCTTTCTTCCTCCCTGCTATCATGCGGAATCTCATCAGGTATGTAGAGGAAACAAGTAAAGATTTCACTATTATAAAAGTTATGGTTGTTGGCGCAGATTATTGGTATGCAGATGAATATAACAAGCTTCAAAAAATTTGTGGTCCACAAACCCGGGTTATCAACTCATATGGAGTTGCTGAAGCTACAGTTGATAGCATTTACTTTGAGGGAAATGGAGAAGAACTACCGCTTAATAATAATATTCCAATCGGTCGTCCTTTTGCTAATATGAAAGCTTACATTCTTGGACCTGATTTACAACCGTTACCTCCTGGGGTAATAGGTGAATTATTCATTGGCGGTGCATGTGTTGGTCTAGGATATATTAATCGTCCTGAACTTACAGAAGAAAGATTTTTTGATAATCCATTTGATTTCGAGGACAATTCACGTCTTTACAAAACAGGTGATTTAGCACGTTATTTGCCAGACGGAACAATTGAATTCTTAGGACGGGCCGATCATCAATTAAAGATTAAAGGATTCCGTGTGGAACTTGGAGAAATTGAAATGGTACTTCGAGAATTACCTAGCGTAAAAGATGCAGTAGTATTAGCGCCAGAGATAGAACCTGGTATGCACCGTATAATCGCCTATGTAATGCTAACAGAACAGGACATTGTAGAGATTACTCCGTTATTACGCTCATCTTTAAGAGGAAAACTGCCGGAGTATATGATTCCTATGACTTTTGTACAAATCCAAGAGGTACCACTTACCCCTAATGGTAAGGTTGATCGTCAAGCATTAGAATCTTTGGATGCCCCATCTTCTTCTTTTGGAACTAAGTACGTACCTCCGCGTAATGATGTAGAAGATACAGTAGCTTCTATCATGGCTGAGGTAATGAAGGTGAATCAAGTGGGCATTTTTGATAACTTCTTTGATTTAGGTGGTGAATCACTAACTGCTCTTCAAGTTATCGCACGTATTCGGAAAGCGTTGCAGATAGAATTACCGCTACGTTCCCTATTTGCTTCACCTACCGTAGCAGAGCTTTCAAAGGTTATTATGAACCAATCTAAGTTTAAAGTAGATAGCCAACCTAAACGGATTGATCGAAATCAACCGTTGTTACTTTCTTATGCTCAGCAAAGACTTTGGTTTTTTGAGCAATTCCATCCTGGTACAGCAACTTATAATGTACCAGTTTGTATAAGACTCACAGGAAAATTAGATGTTATCGCCTTAGAGAAGAGCCTTAAAAAACTTGTCTCTAGACATGAAGCCCTTAGAACAACTTTTCATAAAACTTTAGATGGGCCAATTCAAGTAATTGATACAGAGCTTAAAGTTGATTTGAAATTTGTAAATCTTATCGGGCTTTCAAAAACAAGCTATAAACAGAAAACAGAAGAATTGTTAACTAAGGAAGCAAAAAAACCTTTCGAATTGGATGGAGGATCACTTTTCAGGGCTTGTTTAATACAACAGCAACCAGAAGAGTATATTTTACTCTTGACGATGCACCACATTATAACAGATGGATGGTCAGTAAAGGTTATACTTAATGACCTAGCAATTGCTTATGAAACACAAAATAAAGAACAGCAACTATCTTGGCCTGATCCGGAAATTCAATATGTAGATTATGCTGTATGGCAACGAGAGCTTTTAGAAAATCAAACAATGGATAATCATATTAAATACTGGGAAGAACGCTTAATGGATGCGCCACAGTTATTATCCCTACCAACTGACAGTACGAGACCAAAGATAAAAAATTATATGGGAAGTATCCAAAAGTATGATCTTTCGCAACAACTTCTAGAGCATCTACGTCATTTAGCACGTTCCAATGATGTGACCATGTTTATATTATTAATTGCAGCTTTTAAAATTTTACTAGCTAAGTATTCAGATCAAGATGATATTCTCATTGGTACACCCGTTACTAATCGAAGCCACTTAGAGACTGAGGATACTGTGGGATTCTTTGTTAATACAGTTATCTTGCGCTCGAAGTTATCAGAGGAATTATCATTCGAAAAATTTTTAGAACAAGTAAAATCAACTGTATTAGAAGCCCATGCCTATTCAGATTTACCATTTGAGAAACTTGTGTCTATTCTGAAGCCAGAAAGGAATTTGAGCTACAGCCCATTATTCCAAGTAATGTTTGTCATGGAGGAGAAATCAGAATTACCGAGTTTTCCAAATCTTATTATTGAACAGCTTGATCTCACTACAGATACAGCAAAATGCGACCTTACTTTAAATTTACAGGAAACTTCTGATGGACTGACGGCAACAATTATTTATGATCCGACTCTCTTCCAACATCAAACAATTATCAGAATGTTAGAAAACTATGAAGGCATTTTAGAAAGTATTATTACTTATCCGGATTTATCTATACGACAATTGGGATTAACTACAGCACATCAAAAACAGCAACTTCTTGATATTGGTTCAGGTCCAACTCTTAATAGTTTCAAAGAGATATCTCTTCTTGATATCTTTACAAGACAAGTCGCTCGTACGCCTGAAGTGATAGCGTGTGTCTTTGAGGAAGAAACTCTTACTTACCGAGAATTAGATTATCTCTCTAATAAATTAGCTAACTATCTTCTTAAGTTAGGGATTGGTCCAGAAGTAACAGTTGGTTTATACATGGAACGTTCTTTAGATACAATAATTGGTTTGTTAGGTATTTTAAAAGCGGGCGGTACTTATGTACCTCTAGATACTAATTATCCAGCTGAACGCTTAGAGTTTATGTCAAAGGATGCCCAAATTAAAGCGCTAATAACACATCATTATCTTACTGATACTTTTAATTACGATTGTTATCAAGTCAATATTGACACTGAATGGAATAGAATCGAGAAAGAAAGTGATATTGCACCAATAATAAATATTAATTCGGATTGTGCCGCGTATGTTATCTATACTACTGGATCAACGGGACGCCCTAAAGGTGTTGTTGTCGAACATAGTCAAATTGTTAACTATGCGCATGCAGTAGTAAAGGCATGTGAGCTAGAAGACTGTCAAACCTTTGCAATGGTCCAACCTTTGACAGTAGATTCGAGCCAAACTGTTCTCTTTCCATGTTTTCTCACTGGTGGAACTTTGCATATAATTACTTATGAACGAGCATTGGACGCTTTTTCTTTAGCGAATTATTTTAGAAAATACACTATTGATTGCTTAAAAATTGCGCCTTCACACTTTGCAGCACTAGAAGCGGCGTGTGGTGCTAAATCCTTTATGCCTAAGAACTGTTTAATTTTAGGAGGGGAAGCTTCTCTATCCCAATGGGTATATTCGTTACAAGAACAAGCTTCTTCTTGCAGAATCTATAATCATTATGGGCCTACTGAAACTACAGTAGGAGCTCTTGTTTATCCAGTTATACCGGGGGAAAAATTCGAAACAAATACTGTACCTATTGGCTATCCGCTATCTAATACACAGGTTTACGTCTTAGATTCAAAAATGGAGCCTGTACCTTGGGGTGTTACTGGCGAACTTTATATTAGCGGAAACTTGGTAAGTCGTGGATATTTAAATCATGAAGAGTTTACAAAAGAAAGATTTATTTTAAATCCTTTTCAATCTAATTCATCTGAAAAACTCTATCGAACTGGCGATTTAGTTCGATTCTTGTCGGATGGTACATTAGAGTTCTTAGGTCGTATAGACGATCAAATCAAAATCAATGGGTACCGCGTCGAACCAGGTGAGGTAGCAGCTACGCTGTTTAAACATCCAGAAGTTCAAGATGTAATTGTGATACCAAAACAATATGGAAATAACGAGAACCGTTTAATAGCGTATCTTGTTCCTACTAAAAAACATTTAAAACCAGAAACTGGAGAAATACGTAAGTTCTTACAAGAAAGGCTACCATCTCATCTTATCCCAGTGGCTTTTGTTTGGCTGGATATTCTCCCACGCACAGCTCATGGAAAAATAGATCGTAAAGCGTTACCTAATCCTAGCATAGAAATTGTGGAAGGTTATGTTCCGCCACGGAACTCAAGAGAAGAAATATTAGCTCAAATATGGAGCGAAGTACTGGGAAAAGAACAAGTTGGAATACATGATAATTTCTTTGATCTTGGTGGGGATTCAATTATGAGTATGCAATTAACGGCTAAAACGTACGCAGTAGGTTTACATCTTCCACCGAGTCTCTTGTTCCAATATCAAACAATATCTGAGCTTGCTAATGTGATAAATGAGGTGCCAGAAGTTAGTTCGCCTAAGACTTCATCAGTAGGAGAAGTTCCTTTTACACCAATTCAGCATTGGTTCTTTAAGCAAAATTTCTCAGTTGCTCATCATTGGAATCAATCATTATTGCTCGAGGTAAAAGAATCATTGCCACCAGAGATTTTACAAAAGGCAGTTTCTGAATTGATTTTATATCATGATACGTTACGTTTGCGCTTTAAAAATAATGAAACTGAATGGAAACAAGAAGTTGTTGAGGACGTGAGTCCTATACCATTCCAATTCGTAGACCTTTCTGGATTAGCGGAACATGAAATAGTACGAGTGTTTGAAAAGGCAAAACAAGAGGCTCAATCAACTCTAAATCTTACGAAGGGGCCTATTTTCCGAATGGTGTACTTCTGGTTTGGAAAAAACAGAACTCCACGTCTACTTATAACAATTCATCACTTGGCAGTAGATAGTGTTTCATGGAGAGTTCTGTTAGAGGATTTAAATAGTTTATGTGAACAGCTGTTGCAAGGTGAGCCTACTAGATTATCACCTCCCTTCACTTCGTTCCATGATTGGGCAAAGAGAATGAGTGAGTTTGCTTCAGATGAAAGTTTATATATCGACTTACAAGATTGGAAAAGATTGTTGGGGAATAGTGTGGCCAGTCTACCAATAGATTACAAGGATGGAAGTAATATAGAGGAATTGGTTGAAGAAGAAACAATGATTCTTGATTGTGATGAAACAAATTATATTTTACAAAAATTGCCTAACGAGTGGGGGGTACATGTAAATGCAATGTTGCTCACTGCTCTTTCTGAAACTCTAAATGGTTGGACTGGACGAAGTGGGATGTTAGTAGATGTTGAAGGACATGGTCGACAGATTGATATTCCTGACGTTGATGTTACACGTACAGTGGGGTGGTTTACTACTCATACCCCTATACGATTACAATTGGGACAGGAATGGGAAAATCAATCAATAAAAGAGCGTGTTATTCATATTCATCAACAATTAAAATCTATTCCGAAACATGGTGGATTTGGTCTAAGTATGCTTCGCTATCTTCATCCAGAAGCTGGCGTGCGTGATGAGGCTACTTCCCTGCCGAAACCACAAATCAAGTTTAACTATTTAGGATATTTTGATCGACTTGATAATAGTACAAAATATTTTACTTTAAGTAATGAATCAGCTGGACCGGATCGTGATCAGAATAATCATCGTTCTCATCTTCTAAACGTTCATGCTGTGGCAAAAGGTAACAAATTGCATATAACGTGGTCCTACAGTAAGAGCCAATATAAACGTTCTACAATTAAAATGCTTTCTGAATTGTATTTAAATGAATTAAAGAAACTTGCACGGCCTTCAAGCAAGAACCATACTGAAGTTCAGCCTACTAATGTTGATGATACACAGGAGAATCGCCTTTACGATTCAGCTCTAGTACCATTCAGGACTGGTACAGGTAAGCCTAACTTTTTCTGTGTACATCCAATTACGGGAAGTGTTTTTGATTATATAGAATTAGCACGTTGTATTAGTAAAGATCTAAATTTTTATGGTTTACAATCAGTATATTTGGAGGAGAAAGAACAATGTTTATCTTCTGTTGAAGAGATGGCCCACTTGTATATAAAAGCCATCCAAAATGTCCAACCTGAAGGTCCATACCTACTTGGTGGATGGTCAATGGGAGGAATAATTGCTTATGAGATGGCTCGTATCTTGGAAGAACGTGGGCAAGAAGTGTCTTTACTGGCTATCTTTGATAAGGGAACAAGCCATGTAAATAGTGAAATAGAAACCTTACTCGTCAACCTATTTGATGATGAATTACCAATTAATCCAAAAGAATTTGCACAGATGACACCGGTAAATCAACTAGACTTCCTTATGAACCATCCAGATATACAGAATCGATTTGGTAATATAAGCGATTCTTCTATGATTCGGAAGCGAATTTCTATTTTACAAAATAATGCAAAAGCTACGCATGAGTATGTCCCAGGACCTTACTCAGGACATATTAAACTCTTTGTGTCTTCTGATACAGCTAAACATTGGCAGGATGATATAACTTTAGGGTGGAAAAACATGGCGGGTAATAAATTAGAACATTATATTGTTCCTGGGAATCATTTTACCATGATTAAATCTCCACAGGTAAATATACTAGCTAATCAACTACTTGAATGTATTCGTAAAATAGAATAATACAAAGGAGGAGAATGAAATGCAGAAGAGTAAAGGGGAGCACTCTAGCCAAGAGCTAGAGTTGCCTTCCAAAAGAAAACATCTTTTGAATTTCCCTCGATCATATACAACATTTTTAGTGGGTTTATTAATATCTAGGTTAGGAGATTCACTTTATACATTCGCCATCCCTTGGATTGCTTATGAATTAACTAAATCTGTCGTAATCATGGGTTCAATATATGCCATTAGCGTTTTACCAATAGTTTTATTTGGCCCTGTTGTCGGAGTAGTGGTAGATCGTTGGGATCGACGTCGTATAATGATAATTACTGATGTAGTTCGTGCATTATTAGTTGCCCTAATACCAGGGTTACATCTACTTGGGATTTTAGAAATTTGGCATTTATATGTCATTTCTTTTATCCTTACGGTGTTTTCATTAATGTTTGATGTGGCTACTGTTGCTGCTATCCCTAATATCGCTGGTAAGGATTTAACAAAAGCTAACGCTTCATATCAAGCAATCAATCAAATTGCAGATATGATAGGTCCTATAATCGCAGGGGTAATAATAGCTGCAATTGGTGGGTTTAATACCGTATGGTTAAATGCAATTTCCTTCGTAGCGACTCTCTTGGCTGTGATGTGGTTACCGTCGTTAAAACACTCGGCTTCCCCAAAAGATAACAAAATAAGTAGTATATTCCGAGAAATGGGGGAAGGTTTTCGCTGGCTAATTCATAATCGTTTAAATCTCACTTTATCTTTGCAAGCAATGGTCGGAAATTTTGGTTATACTGCTGCATTTGGGGTTTTAATGTATTACCTAATTTCAGTACTTGGATTAAGTGCTGAGGAAAGTAGCTTTAACTATGCACTCCTCGGAGTTGGTGGTTTATTGGGAAGTTTAATGGTTGTACCGTTAGAGAGGCGGTTTCGTCGTCGCGTTCTAATTCCATCTTTGCTAACAGTTGGTGTAGCTGGTTTTAGTTTTGCTGCTGTGAGTGATTTCTGGTTAGCACCTGGGATTGCTTTTGCTGCTGTAGCAGCTTGTAATGTAGCTTGGAGTACTATCGCTACCTCTGTTAGACAGGAAACTGTACCATCGGAAATGATGGGTAGAGTATTAGGATTCTCAAGGGTTTTAACGCGCCTTGCTATGCCTTTAGGTGCAATGGCAGGTGCATTCATTTCAGATGTTTATCATCCTGCAGCTGTTTTCATTGTTGCAGCATCAGCTAAAGCGTTAGAGGTAATTATAGCGCTTACCTCTCCTATGCGTAAGATGTAATTTGATTATGAAATATTATTAAAAACTTAGGAAAATATTATAAGGGGGAAAATAAGATGAACTTAGGTCTTAAAGAAAAAGTAGTATTAGTTACTGCGTCAAGTCGCGGTTTGGGGAAAGCAATAGCAACTGAATATGCACGAGAAGGTGCTCGGGTAATGATTGCCGCACGTAATGAAGATGAATTAAAGAAGACCGCTGATGAGATTTTTTCATTAACAGGAAGTGAAGTAGATTATTGTGTTACAGATGTATCTAATCGTTTAGATATCGACAATTTATTTGAAAGAACGATTAATCGTTTTGGAAAATTGGATGTTTTGATAACTAGTGCAGGGGGGCCTCCAGGAGGAACATTTAATGATTTTGAAGATGAAGTGTGGGAGCAAGTTTTTCAAACGAATCTGTTAAGTGTAGTCCGCTTAATAAGAGGGGCAATACCTCATCTGCGTGCTTCAGGCGGTGGTCGTATCATTAATATTGCCTCAACTTCGGTAAAGCAACCAATTGAGGGCCTTCTACTTTCCAACACATTCCGAGCTGGAATTCTAGGGCTCTCTAAATCAATATCAATCGAATTTGCTCCAGAGAATATTTTAATTAATACTGTAGCACCAGGGAGAATTGATACTGACCGTACGCGTCATCTTGATCAATTAAAAGCAGAATTAACCGAAAAAACAGTAGATGAGATACAGACTCAGTCAAAGAAAAATATACCTCTCGGTCGTTATGGTACTCCTCAGGAATTTGCGAAGATGGTTGTTTTCCTTGGATCTGAAGCTAATTCTTATGTAACAGGCCAAGCCTTACTTATTGATGGGGGCATGGTACGAGCCCTTTAAATAAATATGATAAATAAATCTAATAGATTTTCCTTATCGCATTTATACTGATACTTGGGTCCGTTTTTTTGTTTTACACATACCAACAATAATAAATAATAATATTTAAAGGCCCTAATACTCTATTAAATCGAGTGTTAGGGCCTTTTATTGTTTAATATGCACTTTTGATTTGGGGGATAGTCTGAATATTGAATTTGACGGTTGTGAGCGCTCACTATCAAAACGCGAAATTCGTATACTAAGAATTTGATTTTTTAGGTGGGCTTGTTTTACTAGAGCTTCCCTTTAGTAAAACAAGTTTAGCTTGATATTTCTATTTGAATCCAATAATTCACTGTCTTTAATGCAGTAGTTATTATCTTTAACATTGTTTCCTCGCAATACTCAAACGATATATTTTTATTATTAAGGAAAATTCCACTTGATTCTTTGTTAAATAAATATTAAAATGAGTGAAACTTAATAAAGAAAGGCTGATTAACTTGGATTCTTATGATTATAAAATAATACAATCAATAATGAATAATGGTAGGATCACTTGGGCTGAATTGGCATCTCACATTGGATTATCTTCCCCAGCAGTCGCCGATCGCGTTAATCGTTTGATTAGTAATGGAGTAATTAAAGAGATTGGCGCTAAGATAGATGGAGAAAATGTAGGTACAGGATGTGCAGCTTTTGTAACAGTCTCATTAGAAAAGCCAAAATATAGAGAAGAATTCTTACGCCTTATTACTAATTTAGAGGAAGTACAAGAATGCCATCATATTGCGGGGGATGATGACTACTTATTGAAAATTCGTTGTCGTAATACCAAGGATTTAGACAGAGTGATTAGTTATGAGATTAAAAGTCTGGAGGGAGTACTTCGAACAAAAACAACAATAGTGATGGATACAATGAAAGAAACGTTTAAAATTCCTTTGCAAAAAGATAAGTTTTTTATTGATGAGGTAGGAAAAAATGGCAAGTGAATTCCTAATCAAGGGTCTTATCATTGGTTTTAGCATTGCAGCTCCTGTAGGACCTATCGGAATTTTATGTATTCGTAGAACGCTTGAAAATGGAAGATTAGTTGGATTTATGTCAGGTTTAGGTGCAGCAACAGCAGATGGTGTATATGGTTTAATTGCAGGTTTAAGCTTAACAGTAATTACTAACTACTTGATTAATCAACAATTGTGGTTTCAACTAATTGGCGGAGTTTTTTTAGGTTATTTCGGTGTTAAAACTTATAAATCAAAACCTTCAAATACACTTACTAAAAGTAAAAATCAACAAAATTTTAAGGCATATGCATCTACTTTCTTTTTAACAATAACTAACCCCATAACGATTTTGTCCTTTATTGCTATCTTTTCAGGACTCGGAATAGCCAATTTAGATATTGACTTAATGGTGAAATTAATATTAGTATTAGGAGTTTTTTTAGGTTCAATACTATGGTGGTTATTTCTTAGTATTGTTGTTAGCTTATTAAAGACCCGAATAAATGCATATTCTTTAATAATTATAAATAAAGTATCTGGCCTAATTTTACTGTTATTTAGCTTACGATCTTTTTATGAAGTTCTAGTGCAAATACTTCAAGATAATTACAAATAATCTCGAAATCTTGGATATTCCTTATAGAATCAAGATTTATTACATTTATTAAATCTACACAAATTTTTTAAAACTCTTTAGCGTACAATTTTCTCGAAATGATATGGTAACCCCATGCCCATCAAGTTAACGATAGAGAAATGGGGTTCTGTTGCGAAGTTTGAAAAAAGCATAAACAGGTTGGTAAATGAGGAACAATGTTTAGGAAGTAGCTAGTAATTGTTGAAGTTCATTGTACGTTGAAAAGGCGGAGTCTCTTTGAAGACTTCGC
>NZ_JAPHWH010000014.1:0-147799 GCF_026241455.1 Bacillus sp. DHT2 | reverse complement strand
TCCGCTCGACTTGCATGTATTAGGCACGCCGCCAGCGTTCATCCTGAGCCAGGATCAAACTCTCCAATAAAGTTAGTTTGTCTAGCATCTAAAATAAAAATTGACGTTTCACGTTGTTTGTTTCGTTTAGTTTTCAAAGTTCAACATCGCGTTTCAGCGACTTTTATAATATAACACAGTATATTATTTTCGTCAACAAGTTTTTTCGATAACTTGTATCTCTCATTTGCTGACTCTGCCTATTATATAGACTTTCCCATCTCTATGCAAGTATTATTCTAAAAAAAATAAGAGAGGGAAAATCCCCACTCTTATTCTTCAGAAGCCTCTTCGCTTCCATCTTCTTCTTCATCTTTTTGCGCTTTTGCTACTGTTGCTACTTCTTGTTCATTTTCCAAACGGATTAATCGTACACCTTGCGTATTACGACCCATTTGAGAAATTTGATCAACTGGCATACGGATAATAATACCCGCAGCTGTAATTAGCATAATATCTTCTTCGCCAGTTACAGACTTAACTGCTACTAATTTACCGTTTTTATCTGTGATATTACATGTTTTTAAACCTTTACCACCGCGACTTTGTAGACGATATTCATCAACCGGTGTACGTTTTCCGTAACCATTTTTGGTTACAATTAAAACGTTCATATCCTCTTCAACAATTTCCATACCTACAACTTGGTCTTCATCACCTAGTGTAATAGCTTTTACACCTGCCGCATTACGTCCCATAGAACGAACATCTTGCTCATTGAAACGGATTAACATACCGTTACTTGTTCCAACAATAATATCCTTATCACCAGATGTTAAGCGTACAGAGATTACTTCGTCCTCTTCACGAAGGGAAATTGCAATTAAACCATTCGTACGTATATTGGCAAATGATGAAAGAGGCGTTCTCTTAGAAATACCTTGTTTTGTTGTGAAGAATAAGAATTGATCATCACCAAATTCACGGATTGGAATAATAGCGTTGACCCACTCACCTTTATCTACTTCTAACAAATTAACAATTGGTATACCTTTTGCCGTACGGCTATACTCTGGAATTTCATATCCTTTTGTACGGTATACTTTACCTTTGTTTGTGAAGAATAGAATATGATCATGTGTAGACGTTGTCAATAAATGCTCAACAAAGTCATCATCATTCGTACCCATTCCTTGTACACCACGTCCTCCACGGTTCTGTGTTTTGTACGTAGAAGCTGGTAACCTTTTGATATAACCATTATGAGTAAGTGTGATAGCGATATTTTGCTCTGGGATTAAATCCTCATCTTCAATTGATTCCATACCACCAATTGTAATTTCTGTTCTTCTTTTATCATTAAAGCGTTCTTTTACTTCTGTTAATTCTTCACGAATAATTTCAAGAACCTTTTCTTCATCTGCTAAGATGGCCTTTAATTCAGCAATTAACTTCATTAAGTCTTGATATTCTTGTTCAATTTTTTCACGTTCTAGTCCTGTTAAGCGTTGCAGACGCATATCTAAAATTGCTTGCGCTTGTTTTTCACTTAAACCGAAACGTTCCATCAATCCTTGTTTTGCAATATCAGCAGTCTTTGAACTACGAATTAAAGTAATTACTTCATCAAGGTGATCTAATGCAATTCGTAACCCCTCTAAAATATGAGCCCGAGCTTCCGCTTTCTCTAATTCATAAGCAGTACGTCTACGAATAACTACCTGTTGATGCTCTAAATAATAATATAAAGTTTGTTTTAAGTTTAATACTTGTGGCTCCCCATTCACGAGCGATAACATATTAATACCGAAACTTGTTTGAAGCGCTGTATGTTTATATAAATTATTTAATAGTACGTTTGCATTTGCATCACGGCGTACTTCCATGACAATACGCATACCATTTCGATCTGACTCATCGCGTAAATCTGTAATACCTTCGATTTTTTTATCGCGAACTAACTCTGCAATTTTTTCAATTAATCGAGCTTTATTCACTTGATAAGGCAGCTCTGTTACAATAATTGCTTGTTTTCCATTTGCCTTTTCTTCAATTTCAACTTTAGCACGAAGTATAATAGAACCACGACCTGTTTCATACGCTCTTCGAATTCCACTTCTCCCTAAGATTAGACCCGCCGTTGGGAAATCTGGTCCCGGAATAAATTCCATTAATTCCGCAATAGTAATGTCAGGATTATGACTCAATGCTAGCACGCCATCAATTACTTCTCCAAGTTGATGAGGCGGAATATTTGTTGCCATACCAACCGCGATACCTGTCGTACCGTTTACTAATAAGTTAGGAAAGCGCGCTGGTAATACAATTGGTTCTCTCTCAGAACCATCGTAATTGTCTTGGTAATCTATCGTGTTTTTCGTAATATCACGCAACAGCTCCATAGAAATCTTAGACATTCTTGCTTCTGTATAACGCATTGCTGCTGCTGAATCTCCATCAACAGAACCGAAGTTACCATGCCCATCAACAAGCATATAACGTTGACTAAAATCTTGTGCCATACGTACCATTGTTTCGTAAACGGCTGAATCACCATGCGGGTGATACTTACCAATTACTTCACCAACAATACGCGCTGATTTTTTATATGCTTTATCAGCAGTAATCCCTAAATCATTCATTGCGTATAAAACCCTGCGATGCACAGGTTTTAACCCATCACGAACATCTGGTAGTGCACGAGATACGATAACACTCATTGCGTAATCTAAAAATGAGGTACGCATTTCATGACTAATATTAATTTCTCGAATTCGTGCTTGTTCTTGATTGTCTGACATCAACGAGCACCTCCTCTTACATTTCCGTTACATATACATTGATTTATATGTAGAAGACAGGAATGCTTAGATTCCTGTCATTACTTACTTAAATATCAAGGTTTTTCACGTATTTTGCATTTTCTTGGATAAAGTTACGACGTGGCTCTACTTTATCACCCATTAAAATTTCAAACGTTTCATCTGCTTCAATTGCATCTTGCAGAGAAACTTGAAGTAATGAACGTACTTCTGGATCCATTGTCGTTTCCCATAATTGAGTCGGATTCATTTCCCCAAGACCTTTGTAACGCTGAATACCAGGTTTTGGGTGAGCTGGTAACTCTGCTAATATCTTTTCAAGCTCTTTATCGTTATAAGCATATTGAATCTTTTTCCCTTGTTGCACTTTAAACAATGGTGGTTGTGCAATATATATATAACCATGTTCAATGATTTGACGCATATAACGATAGAAGAACGTTAATAATAGAGTACGAATATGCGCGCCATCAACATCGGCATCGGTCATAATAATAACTTTATGATAGCGAGCTTTTTCAATATCAAAATCCCCACCGATATTTGTACCAATCGCTGTGATAATCGTACGTACTTCATCATTAGATAAAATCTTATCTAATCGTGCCTTTTCAACGTTAATAATTTTACCCTTAAGTGGTAAAATCGCTTGAAAGTGGCGATCGCGTCCTTGTTTTGCAGAACCTCCTGCAGAATCTCCCTCTACGATGTAAATTTCACTAATCGAAGGATCTTTAGAAGAACAGTCTGCAAGCTTCCCTGGCAAACTAGATACTTCCAGTGCACTCTTTCGGCGTGTTAATTCACGTGCCTTCTTCGCTGCTACACGTGCACGTGCTGCCATTGTTCCTTTATCCACAATCTTACGAGCAACATTTGGATTCTCAAGTAAAAACTTTTCGAACGCTTCTGAGAAAACAGATTCTGTAATCGTTCTCGCTTCACTATTTCCAAGTTTTGTTTTCGTTTGTCCCTCAAACTGTGGATTCGGATGTTTGATGGAAACAATCGCTGTTAGTCCTTCACGTACATCTTCACCTGTTAGGTTACTATCAGCATCTTTTAAGATGTTATTTTTTCGTCCATAATCATTTATTACACGCGTTAGGGCAGTCTTGAAACCAACCTCATGTGTACCGCCTTCATACGTATGAATATTATTCGTAAATGAATAAATATTGTTTGTATAACCTTCGTTATATTGAAGAGAAACTTCAACTTGAATTCCATCTTTCGAACCCTCTACATATACAGGTTCTTCATGAATCGGTTGCTTCGAGCGGTTTAAATGCTCAACATAAGATTTAATTCCACCTTCATAATGGAACTCTTTCTTCTGCTTATTTTCGCGTTTATCTTCAATTATCAATTTAATATTACGATTTAAAAATGCTAGTTCACGCATACGTGTTGCTAATGTATCAAAATCGTATTCTGTAGTTTCTGTAAAAATTTCTGGATCTGGCTTGAAACGAGTTATTGTTCCTGTATGATCTGTTTCACCAATTACCTTTAAATCTGCAGCTGGGATACCTCGTTCATACTTTTGATAATGAATTTTACCTTCACGATGTACAAATACTTCTAACTCTGTTGATAGAGCATTTACAACAGATGCACCTACACCATGTAAACCACCGGAAACTTTATAACCGCCACCGCCAAATTTACCACCTGCGTGGAGTACAGTCATAATAACCTCTACAGCAGGACGTCCCATTTTTTCTTGTATACCAACTGGAATACCACGACCATTATCCGTCACACGAATACTATTATCTTCTTCGATGCTAACATTAATTTCATCACAGTATCCTGCTAATGCTTCATCAATACTATTATCTACAATTTCCCATACAAGGTGATGAAGACCCTTCCCACTTGTAGATCCAATATACATACCCGGGCGTTTTCGAACTGCTTCCAGTCCCTCAAGCACCTGTATTTGACTTTCATCATATGAATTTTCCTGCATTTGCTTTTGTTCCATTGACACAAAGATCACCTACTTTTCCATTTAAACAGAAATTATGTTCTGTCTATTTCACAATCTACCGTGCCGTTCGTTACATGAATTGTTTTCGCTTGCTTTAATGTTTCGTGTTCAATTCCGTCGACACTTGTCGTTGTCACAAATGTTTGCACTTTTCCTTGAATTGTATTTAAAAGATGTGATTGACGATAATCATCTAACTCTGATAACACATCATCTAATAAGAGGATTGGATATTCTTTAACCTCTGAATAAATCAATTCAATTTCAGCTAACTTTAGGGAAAGTGCGGTTGTTCGTTGTTGCCCTTGTGAACCAAAGACTTGAACATTTTTATCATTAACGAAGAATTGTAAATCGTCACGATGAGGACCAATTAAAGTTGTACCACGGAAAATTTCACGTTGTTTCACAGATTGAAAACTTTCATAGTATACTTCTTTTATTTTCGACAAATCCATTGATTCTGATACATCTACGCTCGGTTTATAGACTATTTCTAGTTCCTCTAATCCCCTACTAATGCCACGATGGATTGGAGCAGCCCATTCTTGTAATAAATGCAGAAACTCAAAACGTTTTTGCAAAATTTTTGTACCATGTTCAATGAGTTGCAGTGTAAATACATCCAACATCGTGTCCTCATTTTTACTATTCCCTTGCATTTTTTTAAGCAAGTGATTTCGCTGCGTGAGCACTTTTTGATATTGACTTAACTCATACAAATAGACAGGAGCTATTTGTCCAAGTTCCATATCTAAAAAGCGTCTTCGTACTTGAGGGCTTCCTTTTACAAGATTTAAATCTTCTGGGGCAAACATAACAACATTCATTTCACCAATATATTGGCTTAACCTTTGTTGTTCTAGCTGATTTAATTTTGCCTTCTTCCCTTTTTTAGAAATATTTAATTCTAAAGACAAGGAACTGTTTCGCTTTTGTAATCTACCTTTTATTTTACCATAATCCTCATCCCACCGGATAAGTTCACGATCGTTCGAAGTTCGATGAGACTTGGCCATCGCTAATACATAAATAGCTTCCATCAAATTCGTTTTCCCTTGAGCATTTTCACCAATAATTACATTCACTTTATCCTCAAAGGAGAGATCCAGATATTCATAATTGCGATAATTTTTTAATTGTAATTCTTTAATATACAAAGGGCTCCCCCTTTATGCTTGAACTTGAAATGTTCCGTTTCCCGGAATTTCAACAATATCATTTGCATACAACTTTCGGCCTCTTCTATTTTCAAGCTCTTGATTGACATACACTTCGTATTCTTGTAAGAACCATTTAACAGCACCGCCTGTATCAATTACATCAGCTAACTTTAAAAATTGTCCCAGTGTAATATACTCAGTTGAAATCTTAATACGTTTCATAAAATCGCTCACTTTCTGAAAGTGTTCATTCTTTCATTGTACTAAATAAACCCGCATTAGGAAAGTAATACCCCGAAAATCAAATAAGGGCCACTAGCATATTCAAACTAGTAACCCTCACTCTCGCTTAGTAAGTACGAACTGGTAAAATTAATTGGATGATAGAATCATCATTTACTGTACGAATTAAGAATGGTCTCATCGCTCCAGTAAAACTAATTTTAATTTCTGTACTGTCTAACGCTTTTAATGCATCCATCATATATTTTGCACTAAAGGAGATTTTTAATTCTTCCCCTTCTATTTTTTCACATTGAACTTCCTCTACTACTTTTCCGATTTCTGGTGAATTTGAAGAAAGTTCCAGCATTTGTTGTTCTAACGTCGATAATTTCACAACATTATTGCGACCATCTCTTGCTAGTAAAGAAGCACGATCAATTGCTTGTAAAAACTCTTTTGTATTTACAAATATGTCGGTTTTACTTTCTGCCGGAATTAAACGTGTTGTATCCGGGTAATTCCCTTCTAACAACCTTGAGAAGAATAATAAATGTTTAGTTCGGAATAATACTTGATACTCCGTAATGACAATATCCACCATTTCTTCAGACTCATCTAGAATTTTGCTCAATTCATTTAAACTCTTACCAGGGATAACAACATTCGCTTGAAATTCATCAGAAATTGTATGACCTTCAATCTTCGCTTTACGAAGTGCTAACCTGTGACTATCTGTTGCAATACAAGTCAGTTCACTGTTATACACTTTCCAGTTTACACCTGTCAAGATTGGACGAGTTTCAGAACTTGAAACCGCAAATACAGTTTGACGAATCATATGTTTTAGTAAATCTGTCGGAATTTTAAATACATGATGTTCTTCAATTTGCGGTAATAATGGATATTCAGCAGCATCTAAACCATTTAGATTAAACTCTGACTTTCCAGATTTTATTTTTGTCATAAAATGATTTTCCACAGAGATTTCTACTGTGTCTTTTGGTAATTTTTTTACGATCTCACTAAAATATTTTGCTTGTAAAACAATGCTCCCCGATTGTGCAATTTCAACAATTTCTTTTCCATTTTCTTCAACTGGAATAAAAGATTCAATCGAAATATCAGCATCGCTTCCTGTCAATGTAACACCTTCTTCAGTTACTACAACTTTAATTCCTGTAAGTATGGGAATAGTTGTACGAGAGGAAACGGCCTTCATTACATCTTGTACACTTCTTACAAGATAGTCTTTTTGAATTGTAAAACGCATAGCGAAAACCTCCGGCAAGTATAAGATTTTATTTATTTAATAAATATAAAAAAATAGTAGTAATAGTAATAGGGCTTGTGGATATGTGGATAACTCCATTTAGAGACGGAAAAACAGTCTATCTACATGTGGATAGACTGTGTGTAAAACAAGGGAAGTTATTCACACTATTCAGCTACTACTTTAAAATATGATTGATTTCCTCAACTTGTTTTTGTAGTTGTGTATCAGTTTTTAATAGTTTTGAAATTTTTTCGTGCGCATGGATGACTGTTGTGTGGTCACGTCCACCAAATTCTTCACCAATTTTAGGTAAAGATGAATCTGTTAACTCACGTGATAGATACATTGCAATTTGGCGAGGAAATGCGACTGATTTTGTGCGTTTTTTTGCTTTAAAGTCTTCTAGTTTAACTTGAAAAACATCTCCAACGGCTTTTTGAATATCATAAATAGAAATAATCTTTGGTTTAGAATTTGGAATAATATCTTTAAGTGCTTCGGCAGCTAAATCTGCATTAATATCTTTATTAATTAAAGATGAATAAGCAACAACTCGAATAAGTGCACCTTCTAGTTCACGAATGTTCGAGTCGATTTGATTTGCGATATAGAGCATGACTTCATTTGGGATATCAAGGCCTTCCGCTTTCGCTTTTTTTCGTAAAATCGCAATTCTCGTCTCTAAATCTGGCGGTGTAATATCTGTAATAAGTCCCCACTCAAAACGGGAGCGAAGGCGATCTTCTAATGTCGGGATCTCTTTTGGCGGTCGATCGCTTGAGATTACAATTTGCTTGCTTTCTTCATGTAGCGCATTAAATGTATGGAAGAACTCTTCTTGTGTTTGTTCTTTTCCAGCAAGAAATTGAATATCATCTATAAGCAAGACATCGACATTACGATATTTATTACGGAAATCGACAGCTTTATTATCACGAATAGAGTTAATAAATTCATTTGTAAATTTTTCTGATGATAAATAAACAACCTTAGCATTCGGATTATGTTCAATGACATAATGACCAATTGCATGCATTAGGTGTGTTTTTCCAAGCCCAACTCCCCCATAAATAAATAGCGGGTTATATGCTTTTGCTGGTGCTTCAGCAACTGCTAATGAAGCTGCATGAGCAAAACGGTTCCCAGAGCCAATAACAAATGTATCAAACGTGTATTTTGGATTTAACATGCTCTGTGGTAAGTGATTAGACTCATCATTTATTCTTTTCTTTTTAGCAGGAGGATAGTCAATCTCCTCTTCAGTTTGACTTTGGGGAATAATAAAGCGAATTTCTAGTTTGGCTCCTGTTAAATCATAAAGTGTTTCTGAAATTAGTTCTGAATAATGAGATTCTAGCCAGTCACGAGCAAATTCATTCGGAGCTGTAATCGTTAATATATCTTTTTTCAAAGCATGTGCTTTGGTTGATTTCAACCATGTCTCATAACTTGGTTTACTGACCTTTTTTTCGAGTTCTTTCAAAGCACTATTCCATAAATCAGAGATATTTTCCAAAGGTGTCCCTCCTTTACAAAGATGGTAAAAGAATAAGGTTGTGCAACAATTGTACAACCTCAAAATAACGAAATGTATATTTATACGAAACGTATTTTAAAACCTAAAAACGTCGTTTGTATACGAGATAGAGTTTTCGACAAAAAACACAAATGTGGACAACTGTTTACCCACATGTGATTATAACTGTCCACATGTTATGCACAATTTGTGGATAAACTAAACTTGTGGAAAACTTGTTCAAGGTGAAAACACAACTATAATATCAAAAAAAGATAGCGATAGCAATGAATTTCAGAAAGTTATCCACAAAATCAATACCTTGTGGAATAAACTTGTCCACAATACGATATACTGTGTAAAAGTGAAAAAATAATTTGTGGATACAAAAAAATGAAAAATATATTATCCACAAAGAAATAAAACAGCTGTGAAATAAATTGTGAATAGGTTCAAAATGAATATTTGATGAAAATTTAGAGAACCATTGACATTTTCCTAGTTGATTAACTATAATTTATAAGACTGTCTTTAACAGATATTCCTCAGGGAGGTGTCATATAATGAAAAGAACTTACCAACCAAATAAACGTAAGCGCAGCAAAGTACATGGTTTCCGCAGCCGTATGAGCACAGCGAACGGACGTAAAGTGCTAGCAGCTCGTCGTCGTAAAGGAAGAAAAGTATTATCTGCGTAGACCACTGATCGTTCAGTGGTCTTTTTTTCTAGTAATAATGAATTTCCGCTGATGAAATACAGGAGTGTCAATTGATATGAAGAAAAAAAATCGTATAAAGAAAAATGATGAATTTCAGGCTGTTTTTCAAAATGGAAAATCAAATGCAAATCGTCAGTTTGTGGTCTATCAGCTTGAAAAAGCGGAGCAATCATACTTTCGCATTGGTCTTTCCGTTAGCAAAAAGTTAGGAAATGCAGTAGTACGTAATCGAATTAAGCGTATGATTCGCCAATCGATTGCAGAATTAAAAGATGAGATAGATTCTGGAAAAGATTTTGTTATAATAGCAAGGAAACCTTGTGCAGATATGACATACGAACAATTGAAGAAAAGCTTAATTCATGCTTTTAAGCGTTCTGGTATTAAAATAACAAACAAGTAGCGTAGGAAAAGGAAAATGAATTACACTATATACATACCGAAACAAGGAGGAGCAGGCTGTGAAAAAAAAGATAGGCTTACTAGTCATGGTTATTGCTTTAATGGCAATTGCTACTGGCTGTAATGAAACGAATCAGCCGATTACACCGAAAAGTACAGGGATCTGGAATGAATATTTCGTATACCCGCTTTCTCAGTTAATCACGTATTTTGCAAACTTATTTGGTAGTAATTATGGTTTAGCGATTGTTGTCACAACTCTTATCATTCGTTTTGCATTGTTACCATTAATGATTAAGCAGACGAAGAGTACGAAGGCAATGCAAGCATTGCAACCAGAAATGGCGAAGTTAAAAGAGAAATATAGTTCTAAAGACCAAGCGACGCAGCAAAAGTTACAACAAGAAATGATGCAGTTGTATAAAACACACGGTGTAAATCCATTAGCGGGTTGTTTACCAATTTTTATTCAAATGCCAATTTTATTCGCATTTTACCATGCAATTATGAGGACGGCAGAGATTAAGCAACATAGCTTCTTATGGTTTGATTTAGGACATGCGGATCCGTACTATATCCTTCCAATTGTTGCGGCAATCACAACATTTATTCAGCAAAAACTTGCAATGGCAGGTACTGCTGGACAAAATCCACAAATGGCAATGATGATTTGGCTTATGCCAATCATGATTTTAGTCTTTGCAATTAACTTCCCAGCAGCATTATCACTATATTGGGTAGTTGGTAACATCTTTGGTATCGCTCAAATGTATATGATCAAAGGGCCTGAAATTAAGGCTAGTAAGGCAGGAGGATCAAGCAAGTGAGTATAATTACTGCTAAAGGACAAACAGTCGAGCTGGCAGTACAAGATGCTTTAAGACAATTAAAAGTTTCAAGGGATCAAGTAGACGTGAATGTGATTGATGAGGGAAAGAGAGGATTTCTAGGTTTTATAGGGAATCGTCCAGCTATCGTGGAAGTTGTAATGAAGAAAGATCCCATTCAAGAAGCTGAGCAATACTTACAAAGTGTTGTTCAGGAAATGGGTGTGGATGTGATGATTACGAAAAATGTAAAGGGTCGAGAAATTGAGTTTACACTTTTTGGGAAAGATGTAGGGGTATTGATCGGAAAAAGAGGACATACATTAAATTCTTTACAATATTTAACAAAACTTGTTGCGAATCGCAGTACAAAGCAATATATTGGTATCACAATTGATGCTGAAAACTATCGTAGTAAGAGAAAAGATACGTTAGAATCGCTTTCTTATCGATTAGCAAAACAGGTCACGGTAACTAAAAAAAATGTTGTGTTAGAACCAATGCCTTCTTTTGAGAGAAAAATTATTCATCAAGCATTGTCCAATCATCCAAATGTAATTACAACTTCCGAAGGGAAAGAACCACATCGACATGTTGTAATATCTTCCAAATAACCGGTTACTCATTCGAGTACCGGTTTTTTTCTTGTTAATTTATGAAAAATAGATTGTGGATAACTAAAAAACACTAAACTTATCCACTGTGAATAAGTTTAGTGTTTTTTACATGAGGACATAATAAAATGAGTTATTATTCTTTTGTAGATAGGTTCGTTATGGTATCCTAATAGTTTAGTGAAAGAAAAAATCATGTTGAAATAGAGAGAAATAAGCAAGTGAGGTGAAAGGACATGGATTTTGATACAATTGCTGCAATTTCCACGGCACTTGGAGAAGGGGCAATTGCCATTGTTCGAGTAAGTGGAGAGGATGCGATTGAAAAGGTCAATCGCATTTTTAAAGGAAAAGATTTAACGGCAGTTTCTTCTCATACGATTCACTACGGTCATATTGTTGATTTAGATACAGATCAAGTTATCGAAGAGGTAATGGTATCGATTATGCGAGCGCCAAGGACATTTACGCGTGAAAATATTGTAGAGATCAATTGTCACGGTGGTCTTGTTTCTGTAAATAAAGTATTACAACTTATTTTGGCTCAAGGAGTGCGTTTGGCAGAACCGGGTGAATTTACAAAGCGTGCATTTTTAAATGGGCGTATTGACTTATCGCAAGCAGAAGCTGTAATGGATTTGATTCGTGCGAAAACAGATCGAGCGATGAACGTAGCAATGAATCAAATGGAAGGGCGATTATCTAAATTAATAGGTCGCCTTCGTCAGGGAATTTTAGAAACATTAGCTCATGTAGAAGTAAATATAGATTATCCAGAATACGATGATGTCGAAGAAATGACGCACAATATTTTAATTGAAAAAGCCACACATGTTCGCGGTGAAATTAAAAAAATATTGGAGACATCTAAGCAAGGGAAAATTTTACGAGAAGGAATTGCAACAGCAATTATCGGAAGACCGAACGTTGGGAAATCCTCGTTATTAAATAGTCTCGTGCAAGAGAAAAAGGCGATTGTGACAGATATAGCAGGAACAACGCGCGATGTAATTGAAGAGTATGTCAATGTGCGTGGTGTGCCACTTAAACTTATTGATACGGCGGGAATCCGTGAAACTGAAGATATTGTTGAACGAATCGGTGTAGAACGATCAAAAGAAATGATGGGACAGGCTGATTTAGTTCTAATTGTAGTAAACTATAGTGAAGCATTAACAAATGAAGATGAAGACTTATTCCGTGCAGTGCGAGGAAAAGACTTTATTGTCATTGTAAATAAAACGGATTTACCAAAGCAAATTGATATGAAACGTGTTACAGAATTAGCAGGTAAAAATCGTATGATCACAACGTCGCTAATTGAAGAAAAAGGTGTAGATGAGCTAGAAAAAGCGATAGCAAACCTATTCTTTGAAGGAACAATTGAGTCAGCAGATATGACGTATGTTTCTAATGCGAGACATATCGGTTTATTAACACAAGCGGAAAAGACAATTGGAGATGCTATTGAGGCAATAGAGAACGGTGTGCCAATTGATATGGTTCAAATCGATCTAACAAGAACGTGGGAAATCCTTGGTGAAATTACTGGTGATACTGTTCATGAAAGCTTAATCGACCAATTATTTTCTCAATTTTGTTTAGGAAAATAACATATAGTTGTTTTAGAAGGATAGATAATTTTAGGAGGAATAATAATGGGATACAATGCCGGTTCTTACGATGTCATAGTAATCGGTGCAGGTCATGCAGGATGTGAAGCTGGGCTTGCAGCAGCACGAATGGGCTCAAAAACATTAATGTTAACAATTAATTTAGATATGGTTGCTTTTATGCCATGTAACCCTTCTGTTGGTGGACCAGCGAAAGGGATTGTTGTACGTGAGATTGATGCATTAGGCGGTGAGATGGGACGAAACATTGATAAAACTCACATCCAAATGCGTATGTTAAACACGGGAAAAGGTCCAGCTGTACGCGCTCTTCGTGCACAAGCGGATAAATTTTCATATCAACACGAATTAAAGAAAACAATTGAAGAAACGCCAAATTTAGCATTACGTCAAGGAATGGTAGAGCGTCTAATTGTTGAGGATGATGTATGTAAAGGTGTAATTACACAATCAGGTGCTGAATATACAGCGAAAACAGTTGTAATTACAACGGGTACATTCCTACGTGGTGAGATTATCATGGGCGATTTAAAATACTCAAGTGGTCCGAATAATCAGCAACCATCTATCACATTATCTGAGCATCTAGAGGAACTTGGCTTTGATCTTGTTAGATTTAAAACAGGTACGCCTCCTCGTGTGAATAGCAATACAATTGATTATAGTAAAACGGAAATTCAACCGGGTGATGAAAAACCACGTGCATTTTCTTTTGAAACTACAAAATTTATTATGGATCAAATTCCATGTTGGTTAACATATACAAGTGAAGAGACACATCGTTTAATTGATCGAAACTTGCATCGTTCAGCTATGTATTCTGGTATGATTAAAGGAACAGGTCCACGTTACTGTCCTTCAATTGAAGATAAAGTGGTGCGATTTAACGATAAACCGCGTCATCAAATTTTCTTAGAGCCGGAAGGTCGTAATACACAGGAAGTATATGTACAAGGTTTGTCAACAAGTTTACCGGAAGATGTCCAGCGTGAAATGCTTAAAACGATTCCTGGTTTAGAGAATGTTGAGATGATGCGTACAGGTTATGCGATCGAATATGATGCAATTGTGCCAACTCAGTTGTGGCCGACACTGGAGACGAAAAAAATTAAAAATTTATATACAGCAGGTCAAATTAACGGTACGTCTGGTTACGAAGAAGCAGCAGGACAAGGAATTATGGCCGGGATTAACGCAGCATGCCGCTCTCTAGGGAAGAAAGAGGTTATTTTAGGTCGTTCAGATGCTTATATTGGTGTTTTAATTGATGATCTTGTGACAAAAGGGACAAACGAACCATATCGTCTTTTAACATCCCGTGCTGAATACCGTCTATTATTGCGTCATGATAATGCCGATCTTCGTTTAACAGAAATTGGCCAAGAAATTGGCTTAATTCCAGAAGAGCGTTACGGGCGTTTTACTGTGAAAAAGGAACAGATTGAACAAGAAAAATTACGTTTAGAAAGCATTATTATTAAACCACGTCCTGAAGTGCAAGAATTAATTCGCAGTGTTGGTGGAAGTGAATTAAAGGATGGAATACGTGCAAGTGACTTACTACGTCGTCCGGAAATGACGTATGAACATATTCGTATTCTTGCGCCAAGTGAAGTGGAAATACACGATGAAATTGCAGAGCAGGTAGAAATTCAAATTAAGTATGAAGGATATATTGAAAAATCCTTACAACAAGTAGAACGTATGAAGAAAATGGAAAGCAAAAAGATTCCTGTTGATATTGATTATGATGCGATTTCTGGAATCGCTTCTGAAGCAAGACAAAAATTAAAAGATGTTCGTCCTCTTTCTATGGGGCAAGCATCCCGTATTTCCGGAGTAAATCCAGCTGATATTTCCATTTTACTTGTGTATATTGAACAAGGAAAAATTGCGCGAGTATCGAACCAATAAATAATAAGGAGATATGGCAAGATGAACATAGAACAATTTCAATCTATGCTAGGAGAAAGAGGAATTAATCTTTCTCCTAGGCAATTAGAGCAATTTAAAATCTACTTTGAAACATTAGTAGAATGGAATGAGAAAATGAATTTAACAGCTATTACAGAGAAAGAAGAAGTGTATTTAAAACACTTTTTTGACTCGATTACAGCTGCTTTTTATAATGATTTTTCAAAGCCATTTTCCATTTGTGATGTCGGTGCAGGAGCAGGATTTCCAAGTATTCCATTGAAAATTTGTTTCCCGCATTTAAAAGTAACGATTGTAGATTCATTGCAAAAACGTATCAATTTTTTAAATCATTTAGCCCAAAAATTAGAGCTAAGTGATGTTGCGTTTTGTCATGATCGTGCTGAAACATTTGGGAAAAAAGAAGGTGTACGTGAATCATTTGATATCGTGATGGCGCGTGCGGTAGCACGTCTTTCTGTATTGAGTGAGTTATGTTTACCTCTTGTAAAAGTAGGTGGGACATTTATCGCTATGAAAGGTGCAGCTGCCAACGAAGAGATTGAAAATGGTAAGTATGCTTTAGAAATACTTGGCGGTGAACTAAAAGAGATTTCTACTTTCCAATTACCATTTGAAGAAAGTGAACGTAATATTTTAGCAATCGTGAAAAAGCGCAAAACACCAAAGAAATATCCGCGTAAGCCAGGGACACCCAATAAATTACCTATTGAAAAATAAATCTTATTAGACGTAAGATTAAATTATATAAATGAAAACGTAAATGTTTCATAGGAAACATTTCTGTGTAGGACATTCAATAGGCCCAAAGGTGGTGGAATATGTATGAAAAATACGTTTTCTCGTTTATTTGGCTTTGGAGATAAAGAGAGCGAATTCGAATTACAAAACGAAAGCCATGAAGAAATAGATAAAAAGATACATGAAGAAATACAAGAAATTCCGATAGCAAATATCATTCCCAATCGCTATCAACCACGTACAGTTTTTGATGCCGCGCGTATTGATGAACTTGCGTTGACCATTCGTACACATGGACTCATTCAACCAATTGTTATCAGGAAATATGAAGAAGATAAGTATGAAATTATTGCCGGGGAAAGACGTTTTCGTGCTGCAACGAAATTAGGATGGGAAAAAGTTCCGGCGATTATTAAAAACTTAAATGATACGGAAACAGCTTCTGTTGCTCTCATTGAGAACTTGCAACGTGAGGAATTAACAGCAATTGAAGAGGCTGTTGCTTATCAAAAGCTAATTGAGTTACATAATTTAACACAAGAGGCATTAGCGCAGAGGCTCGGAAAAGGACAATCAACAATCGCAAATAAGTTGCGGTTATTAAAGTTGCCTGAAGAAATTAAACGAGCATTGCTAGAAAAGAGTATTACAGAACGTCATGCCCGTGCCCTTATTCCTTTAAAAAATGAAGAATTACAGTTGAAAGTTTTACAAGAAATTGTAGAAAAACAATTGAATGTAAAACAGACTGAGGAACGCATTGCTAAGCTATTGGAAGAAGTAAAACCAAAGCAAAAGGCAAAACAGAAAGCGGTAAGTCGTGATATGCGAATTGCAATGAATACAATTAGACAATCGCTACAAATGGTTACAAATAGTGGACTGAAAGTAAACTCTGAAGAAGAAGAATTTGATGAGTACTATCAGATCACAATTAAGATTCCTAAAAAAAAATAATTCATATTTGAAAGAGATCTCATCCTTTGGAGAGATCTCTTTTCCTATATTTTTCTTCTTAAATGAAGAAGGAGTTTTGGAATAAATTTTGAAGTTTAATAAGGATGCAAAAGAAAAATTTTCATTTCATGTTACAATAAACATAATTATTTTCAGAATAAGACAGAAAGGTTGAAAGTAGGTGACATCATGGGAAAAATCATTGCTATTGCTAATCAAAAAGGCGGTGTAGGGAAAACAACAACGTCTGTTAACCTAGGAGCTGGATTGGCACAGGTAGGAAAAAAAGTATTGCTTATTGACATTGATGCTCAGGGGAACGCAACGACAGGTGTAGGAATTGAAAAGTCGGAATTAGATCAATGTATTTATAATGTTCTTGTGGAAGATGCTGATGTTCAAGGGGTTATACAAAAAACCGCAACTGAAAATTTAGATGTTCTACCTGCTACAATTCAATTGGCAGGTGCTGAAATTGAACTGGTACCGACCATTTCCCGGGAAGTTCGTTTACAAAGGGCTTTGCAGCCAATCCGTAATGAATATGATTATATTATTATTGATTGTCCCCCATCTTTAGGCTTATTAACAATTAATGCACTAACGGCAGCAGATTCTGTTATTATTCCAGTTCAGTGTGAATACTACGCATTGGAAGGATTGAGTCAATTACTGAATACAGTTCGACTTGTACAAAAGCATTTAAATAAAAATTTAGCAATTCAAGGTGTACTATTAACGATGCTAGATGCACGTACAAATTTAGGGATTCAAGTTATAGATGAAGTGAAGAAATATTTTCGAGATAAAGTATATCGTTCTATTATTCCGCGCAATGTTCGTTTGAGTGAAGCACCAAGTCATGGAAAACCAATTATGCAGTATGATGCTAAATCAAGGGGTGCAGAAGTGTATATAGATTTAGCAGAGGAAGTGATTGCTGGTGGCTAAAGGATTAGGAAGAGGGATTAATGCTTTTTTTCCAGATTTAGATGTGAGAGAGGAAGAAAAAATTCAGGAGATTGCACTAACTGAATTAAGGCCAAACCCCTACCAACCGCGTAAAAACTTTCAAAAAGAAGCTATTCAAGAACTGGCAGCATCTATTAAAGAACATGGTATTTTACAGCCTTTAATCGTAAGGAAAAGTATTAAAGGATATGAAATCGTTGCTGGTGAACGTAGATACCGTGCTGCAAAAGAAGCATGCCTTGAAAAGGTGCCAGCTGTCGTTCGAGAATTAAATGAACAGCAAATGATGGAGTTTGCTTTGTTAGAAAATCTACAACGTGAAGATTTAAATCCAATGGAAGAGGCTTTGGCATATCAAATGCTAATGGATGAGTTGAATGTAACTCAAGAGCAATTAGCAAAGCGCCTTGGAAAAAGTAGGCCATATATTGCTAATTATGTTCGGTTGCTTACACTTCCTTTATTTGTTCAAGAAATGATTGCGAATGGAAGTCTATCCATGGCACATGGACGGACATTACTTACAATAAAAGATGAAGAACAGCTAAAGTCTTTATTAAAGCGTATTGAAAAAGAAGGATTGAATGTTAGACAGCTAGAGCAAATTGTTCAACAGATTCATCAACGCGTTTCACGTGAAACAAAGACAGTTAAGCGAGAGCGGAATATATTTTTCGAAGAGCGCGAAACATTGTTAAGAGAAAAGTTTGGAACAGGTGTAAAAATTAAAGAAACAAAGAAAGAAAAAGGGAAAATTGAAATAGAATTTTTCGATAAGAAAGATTTAAATCGCATTTTAGAATTATTATCTGGGGAAAACTGAAAAGCAAACCATCTTTTTATTTATAGATGGTTTGCCTTTTTTAATACGGATAATTTCTGATCTGTTTCCTTTATACTTTGGGCAATAACGTCCGCCATTTTCATAACGAGGCTTAATCTTGTATTTTGCAAGACAAAAAATTCCATGAAACCATTTAAATTTACTATACCATGTATGTGTAGCTCGCCAATTGCAGGTAATTTTTTGTTCATTGCTGCACCAGGTTTACTAGGTCCTTCACCAACAGTTATGGAACCGATACTTTGCGATTTTCCAAGACAAGCATCAATGGCAATAATATAAGAATCAGGAATTAAAGTTTGTACATTCTGAATTTTATCTTCGAGATTTAACGCATGGATTGGTTCATCAAGTGTGCCGAATACGTGGAAATTTTGAATGTTCATTTGTTCTAGTTTAGATCCGACTAGTGGGCCAAGGGCATCACCGGTTGAACGATCTGTTCCTATGCAAATTAGACTGAGGGGGGTATTTTGACTAATAGGTATATGTGAGAGAAGAAAATCACTAATTGTTGTACAAGCCTCTAAATCGTGATGCATAATATTTTGTGATTCTTTTTCAAAAAAAGGTAAGCGGAAATTCCCTATATTCATGAATCATCCATCCTTCTGATAAATTTTATGATTCACTGTAAAGTTTTATTGAAAAAAATGTAATATGGAAAATTATAAGTTCTTTATTTTTGCAAGCCGTTTATAAAACAGGAAATAATAGTACTAGTATATATATATTCATTACATTTTATACCTGAATCAAAGTGAACAAATGCAAATACAGCAATAAATTTTTTTCAGAAATGGAGAAAACTTCTGATACAATAAAGAATGAATGAAAAAGAAATTTTTATCGGAGAGGTAGAAGTATATGGATGTATTAACACAAGGATTCGAAGCTACCAAGAGATATTTATTAGATTCAGATCGTTGGGCTTATGTCGGAATGGCAACATTAAAAATATTGATAATTTTAGTACTTGGTGCAGTAGTAGTACGTATTGCTAGAGCAATTGTAAGAAATGCATTCCGTATGGGAAGTCGTTCGCCAATTCAAATCTCAGAGCGTCGTACAGTTACAGTAGCGAAATTGCTTGAAAACATTGTGGCATACGTTGTTATGTTCATAATGTTAATAGCGATTTTAGGCGTATTTAACATTAATGCATCAGGTTTACTAGCTGGGGCTGGGGTAATCGGTTTAGCAGTCGGTTTTGGTGCTCAAAGCTTAGTGAAAGATGTTATTACAGGATTGTTTATTTTATTAGAAGATCAGTTTTCGGTAGGTGACCATGTTCGTATCGGTCAATTTGAAGGTGTAGTTTTAGAAATTGGATTACGCACAACAAAGATAAAAAGCTGGACAGGGGAAATTCATATTTTGCCAAATGGTGGTATTACGCAAGTAACGAACTTTTCCATTAGTAATAGTGTAGCTTTTGTTGATATATCAATTTCCTATGAAGGTGATATAGCACGAGCAGAACAGGTAATTGAAGATTTATTAGAGGAATTACCTGAAAGATATGAAGAAATGGTAGCAAAACCAGAATTATTAGGAATTCAAACACTTGCTGCATCTGAAGTTGTACTACGTGTTGTCTCTGAAGTAGAACCAATGAAACATATGGCTATTGCTAGAGCCCTTCGTAAAGAGATTAAAAATCGTCTTGATTTACATGGCATTGAAATTCCATATCCACGTATGGTCTTATATAATCGTGAAGAAATGGTTAGTGAGAAAGCAAATTAGTTGTGAGAGGGGTTTAGAGAGTGGAGCAAAAGCAATATAACTTGTACGATGTTGTGGAAATGAAGAAGGCCCATCCATGTGGTGCAAATCGTTGGAAAATTATTCGTATGGGAATGGATATCCGTGTTAAGTGCGAGGGATGTGGCCATTCGGTAATGATTCCTCGAAGAGAGTTTGATCGCAAGGTGAAAAAAATTCTTGTAAAGCATGAAGAATAGAGAAGAAGTAACAGCTGCTCCAGGCAGCTGTTACTTTTTTGAACTTTTAGGGAACTTGTCATTTTATTCGTTACTATCTATAATGATGGAAGATTGAGACATAGGAGTGAAAAATATGGGATTAACGGCTGGGATTGTTGGTTTACCTAACGTAGGGAAGTCAACATTATTTAATGCAATTACACAAGCGGGAGCAGAATCTGCAAACTATCCATTCTGTACAATTGATCCGAACGTAGGGATTGTAGAAGTACCAGATGAACGCTTAAATAAATTAACGGAACTAGTAGAACCGAAAAAAACTGTTCCAACTGTATTTGAATTTACTGATATCGCAGGTATCGTAAAAGGTGCAAGTAAAGGTGAAGGATTAGGAAACAAATTCTTATCTCATATTCGCCAAGTAGACGCAATTTGCCAAGTTGTTCGTTGTTTTGAAGATGAAAATATTACACATGTTTCAGGAAAAGTAGATCCAATTGATGATATTGAAACAATCAATTTAGAGCTGATTTTAGCAGATTTAGAATCTGTTGATAAACGTATTGAACGTGTAGCGAAATTAGCAAGACAAAAGGATAAAGAAGCAGTATATGAGCACGAAATTTTAGTTCGCTTAAAAGAAGCATTTGAAGCGGGAAAACCGGCTCGTACTGTTGAGTTTACAGAAGAACAAATGAAAATTGTTAAAGGTCTTCATTTGCTTACGACGAAAGAGATGCTTTATGTAGCAAACGTAAGTGAAGATGATATCATGGATCCATCTGAAAATGAATATGTGCAGATGGTAAAAGAATTTGCGACAAATGAAAATTCACAAGTAATTGTTGTTTGTGCAAAAATTGAATCAGAAATTGCTGAGTTAGATGAGGAAGAGAAAAAAGTATTTCTTGAAGAGTTAGGCATTGAAGAATCAGGTTTAGATCAGCTGATTCGTGCTGCATACGATTTATTAGGCTTAGCTACTTATTTCACAGCTGGTGTACAAGAAGTACGTGCATGGACGTTTAAGAAAGGTATGAAGGCACCACAATGTGCTGGTGTTATCCATACAGACTTTGAACGTGGATTTATTCGTGCTGAAACAGTTTCATATGATGATTTAATGGAGAACGGTTCTATGACAGCAGCTAAAGAAGCTGGAAAAGTACGTTTAGAAGGAAAAGAGTATATCGTAAAAGATGGAGATGTTATGCACTTCCGCTTTAACGTGTAATTTTATATTTCCTAGGAAAAATAGGGATATAAACTTGGCAAATATATCATATGTTTGCCAAGTTTTTTATTTATTGGTTAGTTGATTCATCTAACTTACTATGATATAATCTAAACTCGTGAGTAATTACTATATAATTAATTGCTCCTTGCCCATTATGGGCCGTTTAGACCAAAAGGAGGTGAAAGTGTAATGAAAAAGTACGAAATCATGTACATCATCCGTCCAAACATGGAGGAAGAAGCTCAAAAAGCTTTAGTTGAGCGCTTCGCAGGCGTTTTAACTAACAATGGTGCAGAAATCATTAACACGAAAGAGTGGGGTAAGCGTCGTTTAGCTTACGAAATCAACGACTTACGTGACGGTTTCTACATGATCTTAAACGTAAATTCTGATGCAGAAGCTGTTAAAGAATTCGATCGTTTAGCTAAGATCAACGAAGATATCCTTCGTCACATCGTTGTTAAAGAAGAAGAAAAATAATTAAGATATATAGGGAGAGTGGTTCGATTGATGAATCGTGTTATCCTCGTTGGTCGTTTAACTAAGGACCCTGACTTACGTTACACGCCCAATGGTGTTGCGGTAGCTACTTTCACGTTAGCTGTAAATCGCGCATTTGCAAATCAACAAGGTGAGCGTGAAGCTGACTTTATTAATTGTGTAATATGGCGTAAACAAGCAGAAAACGTGGCGAATTATTTGAAAAAAGGTAGCTTAGCAGGCGTAGATGGACGTCTTCAAACTCGTAATTATGAGGGACAAGATGGTAAGCGTGTATATGTAACAGAGGTTCTTGCGGAGAGCGTACAATTTTTAGAGCCGCGTAATGGCGGTGGGGAGCAACGTGGTTCATTCAATCAGCAACCATCAGGAGCTGGTTACGGTAACCAAGGCTCTAACCCATTTGGTCAATCTGGTAACTCAGGTAACTCAGGTAACTCTGGATTTACGAAGAATGACGATCCATTTTCAAATGTAGGTCAACCGATTGATATTTCGGACGACGATTTACCATTCTAATGGTATAGATCGGTTATTTTTAACAAAGAATGGAGGGAAATAGACATGGCAGGACGCAAAGGTGGACGTGCGAAACGTCGTAAGGTGTGTTTCTTCACATCTAACGGCATCACTCGCATTGACTATAAAGATGTTGATTTATTAAAACGTTTCGTTTCTGAGCGTGGTAAAATTTTACCTCGTCGTGTAACAGGAACAAGCGCAAAATACCAACGCAAACTTACAGTTGCAATTAAACGTGCTCGTCAAATGGCACTTTTACCATATGTTGGTGAATAATAGCGTATGAAATGCACAGTAGAGTCGGACTCTACTGTGCATTTTGCTATGCTTTTCTTTTTAGAAATAGGAGGTAAAAGATGAAACGTACAAGGCTTATTACAGAAGGGGCAGTTTTGTTAGCTGTATATGCAGTTTTACTTTTAACGTTCTTGTATGTACCTGTTATAAGTATGGTTGCAATATTTGCACTTCCATTGCCTTTTCTATTGTTTATGGTAAGGTATCCGTTTTCTAGTACATGTATGCTGTTTGGAGCATCGATTCTTGTTACTATCATTATTAGTTCGCCACTTAGTCTTGTGAATACATTCATGTCAGGCATAATAGGCATCTCTTTAGGATATATGTATAAGAAGAAAAAAGGACCAGCAGAAATATTATTGGTAGGAACGCTTGTATATTTGCTTAATTTTGTACTAGTTTATGTAGCGAGTATACAATTTTTTAACATAGATTTTCTTAAGGAAATGCAAGATATGTTCAAACAAGGAATGGAACAAAGTGAAAAAATAATGAAGGCAGCAGGTGCGCCAATTAACCAAGAGCAAAAAGATTTATTAGGGCAATTTAGTGATATGCTTCGAATTCTTCTGCCAAGTTTGCTTGTAATGGTTTCTTTAATATATTCTTGGATTACAGTATTAATAGCGGGGAATGTTTTAAAGAGATTAAAGTATGCGATAGAGCCATGGCCTAAGTTTAGGGATATGCGATTGCCAAAAAGCATTGTCTGGTATTATGTAGTATTTATTTTACTTTCAACATTTATGAAGGTGGAATCAGATTCATATGTGTATATGGCATTTTCTAATCTATATGCCATCTTTTCATTGCTGCTCCTATTCCAAGGTTTTTCATTTATAGCCTTCTTTGCGCATGTAAAAGGTTATGCAAAAGCGATCCCTATTCTCAGTTTTATCGTATGTATGATTATTCCAATGTTGTTTCCACTAGTAACAATCTTAGGTATAATTGATTTAGGCTTTTCGTTACGTTCTAAAATACAACCAAAATAAGCAAAGACGAGAGAAGGGTATATGAGCTTATTATATGACGTAAGCTTTTAATGGAAGTTTAACTTTGGGGCGTTTAATCTGTTCAACTGACCATTGATGGAAATTGAATGATTTCCTATTTGTGTTAGTTTTACTTTATAGGAGTTGGGTACATGCCTGAATTTTATAAGAGACAGCGGTTTTTATATCCTGTTTATGTATTAGCTTTTTTTATGCTTGTGCTTATTACCATTCTCGGTTATTTGCACTGGATAATGGGAATGGCCGCTTTTTTTATTTTTTGTATTGTTCTCTTTTTTGTAATTCGATTTGAGCTAGCCTTTCAGAGGAATTTTGAAAAGTATACAACGGATATGATTACAAGAGTAAAGAAAGTAAGTAATGAAGCGTTTAATCAAATGCCAATTGGTATTTTGTTATACAATAAGGATTATGGAATTGATTGGGCAAATCCTTATTTGTCCTCTTGTTTGGGGCAACACTCTTTAGCAGGATGGCATTTGTATGATGTATCAGAAACATTACTCCTCTTTATTAAAGGAGAAACTGCGGATGATATTGTATCTTTAAATAATCGTAAGTTTCGTGTGTTTGTAAGGAAAGAAGAAAAGTTAATTTATTTCTTCGATGTAACAGAGCAAACAGAAATTGAAAAAATGTATGAGGATCAGCGTACAGTTCTCGCGATTATTTATTTGGACAACTATGATGAAGTTACACAAGGTTTGGATGACCAATTGCGTACGAACATCACGAGTCTTGTGACATCACGTCTAAATGAGTGGGCTATCAAATACGGTGCATATTTAAAACGAGCTTCTTCAGAGAGATTCTTTGTTGTGTTAAATGAAAGTATTCTGGCACAAATGGAGAAAGGAAAGTTTGATATTTTAGATCAAGTGCGTGAAGAAACATCAAAACGAAATATTCCACTTACATTAAGTATTGGTGTAGGATCAGGCGACTTATCTTTATCAGAGCTTGGTGCGATGGCACAATCGGGTTTAGATCTTGCTTTAGGGCGAGGTGGAGATCAAGTTGCGATTAAACAAGCGACAGGTAAAGTGAAATTTTATGGTGGCAAGACAAATCCAGTGGAAAAACGCACGCGTGTACGTGCACGGGTTATCTCTCATGCATTGAAAGATTTAGTATTAGAAAGCAGTAATGTTATTATAATGGGTCATAGAGCTCCTGATATGGATGCAATTGGGGCGGCCATTGGAATTTTAAAAGTAGCACAGTTGAATGAGCGTGAAGGGTACATTGTACTAGACGAGAATGACTCTGATAAAGGTATTAAACGTTTAATGGATAAGGTAAAGCAAAATGAGGATTTATGGTCTCGTTTTATTACACCACAGCAGGCTATGGAATTTGCAACAGACGATTCATTGCTTGTCGTTGTTGATACACACAAACCATCAATGGTGATGGAGGAAAAGCTTTTGCATAAGATTGAAAATGTAGTTGTGATTGACCATCATCGCCGTGGTGAGGAATTTATTGAGGATCCTCTTCTTGTGTACATGGAGCCATATGCGTCTTCGACAGCTGAACTTGTGACGGAACTTCTTGAATATCAGCCGAAACGTTTGAAAATGACAATGTTAGAAGCTACAGCATTACTTGCAGGGATTATAGTGGATACGAAAAGCTTTACATTCCGGACAGGTGCCCGTACATTTGATGCAGCTTCTTATCTACGCTCGCATGGAGCGGATACAGTACTTGTACAAGAATTGTTAAAAGAAGATATGGAGCAGTATTTACGAGTTGCAAAAACAATTCAAAATGCTTACATTTATAAAAATGGAATTGCAATTGCGAAAGTAGACGGCGATGAATATTATGATCAAGTATTAATCGCACAATCAGCTGATACGTTGCTGACAATGACAGGAGTAATCGCATCTTTTGTCATTGCAAAACGTGGGGAAAGCTTCATTGGAATTAGTGGGCGTTCTTTAGGCGAAGTAAACGTGCAACTAATTATGGAAAATCTAGGTGGCGGCGGACATTTAACGAATGCAGCTACACAAATGAAAAATGTAACAGTAGATGAAGCTCAAGATAAACTTCAATTTGTTATTGATGACTATTTACAGGGAGGCACACAATCATGAAGGTAATTTTTCTAAAAGACGTAAAAGGTAAAGGGAAAAAAGGAGAAATAAAGAACGTACCAGATGGTTATGCAAATAACTTCTTACTAAAACAAGGATTAGCTGCGGAAGCAACAAATAGCAGCATGAAAACGTTAGAAGCACAAAAACGTAAAGAAGAAAAAGATGCAGCGGCTGAACTTGAGAATGCGAAAGAGTTAAAAGAAACTCTAGAGAAATTAACTGTAGAATTAAAAGCGAAGTCTGGTGAAGGTGGTCGTTTATTTGGTTCTATTACAAGTAAACAAATTGTAGATGCGATGCAAAAAGCACATAATATTAAGCTTGATAAACGTAAGTTTGAAATGGACGATGCAATTCGTGCATTAGGATATACAAACGTAACTGTGAAATTACATCCACAAGTAACAGCGACAGTAAAAGTTCATGTTAGTGAACAATAAAAATAAGTTAGGCAAGGAGGATTGCGTATGAGTGACGTACTTGCTGATCGTACCCCTCCGCATAATATAGAGGCTGAGCAAGCGGTTTTAGGTGCGATATTTCTTGATCAAGATGCATTAACTTCAGCTTCAGAACTGCTAATGCCGGAATCTTTCTATCGAACAGCACACCAAAAGATTTTTGAAGTTATGCTTAAACTATCTGATAAAGGAGAACCTATTGATTTAGTTACCGCAACAGCAGCGCTTGCCGATCAAGGGTTGTTAGAAGAAGTTGGTGGTGTTTCTTATTTAGCTGAATTAGCGGAGGCTGTTCCGACAGCGGCCAACGTAGAATATTATGCACGCATTATTGCTGAAAAATCACTTTTGCGTCGTTTGATTCGAACGGCAACTCATATTGTTTCAGATGGATATGAGAGAGAAGATGATGTGGAAGGTCTTTTAAATGAGGCGGAGAAAAAAATATTAGAAGTATCACATCAGACAAATGCAAAGGCATTCCAAAATATTAAGGATGTTCTTGTAGATGCTTATGATAAAATTGAACTTTTGCATAATCAAAAAGGTGAAGTTACAGGAATACCAACTGGATTTACTGAATTAGATAAGATGACAGCGGGATTTCAACGTAACGATTTAATCATTGTGGCAGCTCGTCCTTCAGTGGGAAAAACGGCCTTTTCACTGAATATCGCGCAAAACGTAGCGACTAAAACAGATGAAAATGTGGCTATTTTCAGTTTAGAGATGGGTGCTGATCAGCTTGTTATGCGTATGCTTTGTGCAGAAGGAAATATTGATGCACAAAGGCTTCGTACTGGTTCATTAACTTCAGATGATTGGGCAAAGCTGACAATGGCAATGGGAAGTCTTTCGAATGCTGGAATATATATTGATGATACGCCGGGAATTCGTGTTAGTGAGATTCGTGCGAAATGTCGTAGGCTAAAACAAGAGCAAGGGCTTGGAATGATTCTAATTGATTACCTACAGCTTATTCAAGGTAGTGGCAAATCCGGTGAAAACCGTCAGCAGGAAGTATCTGAAATCTCCCGTACATTAAAAGGAATTGCGCGTGAGCTACAAGTTCCTGTTATTGCCTTATCTCAGCTCTCTCGTGGTGTTGAATCTCGTCAAGATAAACGTCCGATGATGTCTGATATTCGTGAATCAGGAAGTATTGAGCAGGATGCCGATATTGTGGCATTCTTGTATCGTGAAGATTACTATGATCGTGAAACAGAAAATAAAAACACGATTGAGATTATCATTGCAAAGCAACGTAATGGTCCGGTAGGTTCTGTAGAGCTCGCATTCGTGAAGGAATTTAACAAATTCGTAAACTTAGAGCGACGTTTTGACGATGGACATGCGCCACCGGCATAGTAGAAGTATAAAAAAGAAACACATTTCTTATAATAAGATGTGTTTCTTTTTTTTATGAATAAAAGATAGGGCTTTCATCGTGTGAATAAAGAATTCTTACGAACGAAATTGATAAAAGATAAAAAAATGTTCGTTTTTAAATTGACTTCTCTTTTCATTTTGGTACAATTATATTGTTTGAAAAGTTCGTTTGAAAATTGCGGAGGTGCTTGAATAATGTCTTCAGTAGTAGTTGTAGGAACACAGTGGGGCGATGAAGGAAAAGGTAAAATTACTGATTTCCTTTCTGAACATGCGGAAGTAGTTGCAAGATATCAAGGTGGAAACAACGCAGGACATACAATTGTTTTTGGCGGTGTTAAGTACAAACTACACTTAATTCCATCTGGTATTTTCTATAAAGAAAAAATTTGTGTTATCGGAAACGGTATGGTAGTAGATCCAAAAGCATTACTTGTAGAATTAAAATACTTACACGATCGTGGTGTAAGCACTGATAATTTACGTATTAGTAACCGTGCGCACGTTATTTTACCTTATCACTTAAAACAAGATGAGTTAGAAGAAGAGCGTAAAGGTGATAACAAAATCGGTACAACGAAAAAAGGTATCGGTCCAGCATACATGGATAAAGCTGCTCGCGTTGGTATTCGTATGGCTGATCTTTTAGATCGTGAAGCATTTAAAGAAAAGCTTGAACGTAATTTAGCAGAAAAAAATCGTCTGTTTGAAAAAATGTATGATGCAGAAGGCTTTAATGCAGATGAAATCTTTGAAGAGTACTTTGAGTATGGACAACAAATCGCACAATACGTATGCGATACATCTGTTGTATTAAATGATGCATTAGATGAAGGACGTCGCGTACTATTTGAAGGTGCACAAGGCGTAATGCTTGATATTGACCAAGGTACGTACCCATTCGTTACATCTTCTAATCCAGTTGCTGGTGGTGTAACAATCGGTTCTGGAGTTGGTCCTTCTAAAATCAACCGTGTAGTAGGTGTATGTAAAGCCTATACAAGCCGTGTTGGTGACGGTCCATTCCCTACTGAACTTCATGATGAAATTGGTCATCAAATTCGTGAGGTTGGTCGTGAATATGGTACAACAACAGGTCGTCCACGTCGCGTAGGTTGGTTTGACAGCGTTGTTGTAAGACATGCACGCCGTGTGAGTGGTTTAACAGATTTATCTTTAAACTCTATCGACGTATTAACAGGTATTCCAACTGTGAAAATCTGTATTGCATATAAGTATAATGGAGAAGTTCTGGATGAAGTTCCAGCAAACTTAAACATTTTAGCAAAATGTGAGCCTGTATATGAAGAGCTTCCAGGTTGGACAGAAGATATTACTGGTGTAAAATCATTAGAGGAGCTTCCTGAAAATGCAAGACATTATGTAGAGCGTGTGTCTCAATTAACAGGTATCCAATTATCTATGTTCTCTGTTGGCCCAGATCGTAATCAAACAAACATCGTTCGTAACGTATACGGTGTTTAATTGATATAAAATTGGTTTATTTAAGAAAAAACTCATGTAAACATGAGTTTTTTCTTATCTTGTATAAAAAAATATAAAAAAGGTATTGCAAAAACAAAAGTTATTATGTTATGATAACTCTTGTCGTCACGAAAATATGACGTTGGTGAGTATGAGCCATTAGCTCAGTTGGTAGAGCATCTGACTTTTAATCAGAGGGTCGAAGGTTCGAGTCCTTCATGGCTCACCATTTTATTTTTCGTGGCCCGTTGGTCAAGTGGTTAAGACACCGCCCTTTCACGGCGGTAACACGGGTTCGAATCCCGTACGGGTCATGTCTTTTATATATGTTTTGTGGTCCCGTGGTGTAGTGGTTAACATGCCTGCCTGTCACGCAGGAGATCGCCGGTTCGACCCCGGTCGGGACCGCCACTTTTGTTTATACCACCATTAGTGGTTTTATATATATGTTTTGGCTCGGTAGCTCAGTCGGTAGAGCAGAGGACTGAAAATCCTCGTGTCGGCGGTTCGATTCCGTCCCGAGCCACTCTCAGGATATTAAGTGGACCCACTTAATATCCTTTTTATATTCTTCAATTTTACAAATGAGAGTAGTTATTTTACAATAGAATGAGGAGCCTCTAGCAGTTGAAGCTAGGGGTTTTTCTGTAGATTGTATAGTGTTCCACTTTTATGTGGATCATACGTGATTCTATGAGAATAGAGGAGAAAATACTCAAACAAAGGCTGCGAATGTTTGATTATACGCTATACAGATAACTGTACATGTTTGAGGATGATTGACCATATTTTTATTAGGAGGAAACAAACAATGATGGGAAAGAAAATCTTAGTCGTTGATGATGAGAAACCGATTGCAGATATTTTAAAATTTAACTTAGAAAAAGAGGGCTTTGAAATTGTGATGGCACACGATGGTGACGAAGCTATTGAAAAGGCAAATGAGGAACAACCAGATATGGTTTTATTGGATATTATGTTACCAGGGAAAGATGGGTTAGAGGTTTGTCGTGAAATACGAAAAAGCTCTGAAATGCCAATTATTATGCTAACTGCAAAAGATTCTGAAATCGATAAAGTATTGGGATTAGAGCTTGGAGCAGATGATTATGTAACAAAACCATTTAGTACGCGTGAATTATTAGCACGTGTAAAAGCAAACTTGCGTCGTCATCAACAAGGTGGCTCAGCTGAAAAAGAAGAAAATACAGAAATGGTTATTGGACCAATTGTGATTAATCCAAATGCGTACAGTGTAACGAAAAGAGAAGAAAGCATTGAGCTTACACATCGTGAATTTGAATTACTTCATTATTTAGCGAAGCATTTAGGACAAGTTATGACGCGTGAGCATTTATTACAAACGGTTTGGGGCTACGATTATTTTGGAGATGTACGTACAGTAGATGTAACAGTACGCCGTTTACGTGAAAAAATTGAAGATAACCCAAGTCACCCAACTTTAATTGTAACAAGACGTGGGGTAGGGTATTACTTGCGTGATCCAGAGCAGGAATAGTATATGAAGAAAGTTGGTTTTTTTCAATCGATTCATTTAAAGTTTGTGCTCATCTATATGCTATTAATTTTGATAGCAATGCAGGTTATTGGTGTATATTTTGTTCGTGAACTGGAGAAAAGTCTCGTACAAAGTTTTAGGGATTCATTAACACAACAAACGAATTTACTGTCTTATAATTTGAAGCAAGAGTTTGCAAAAGAGCGTGAAAAAACAGATCCCCCTTTAGAAGATGCACTTAAAACATCAATTACTGACTTCGCATCAGACCGGAAAAAGGATATTCAAGAAGTACGTGTGATTGACCCAAACAGGCGTCTACTAGCAATATCTAATTCATCTAAGCAAGGTATGGTAGGGAAAACAATAACAGACATAACAGTGCAAAGGGCTATTGTACAAAAAAAGGCTGAAGGAAAGATTGAGAAAGATGGAAAAACCGGTCACCGTGTTCAAGTTATGGCTACCCCAATTGAAGGAGAGAAGGGGAAAATAATTGGTGTCATTCACATCGTTGCTTCGATGGAAGATGTTTATAAGCAGATGAAGGATATCAATCAAATTTTTGCAACGGGGACAGTGATTGCTTTATTAGTAACAGCAGTTCTAGGAATTTTATTAGCTCAAACAATTACAAGACCAATTTCAGATATGCGAAGGCAAGCAATTGAAATGGCAAAGGGAAATTACTCCCGTAAGGTAAAAGTACACAGTCATGATGAAATTGGTCAATTAGCACTAGCGTTTAATAATTTATCAAAAAAATTACAACAAGCGCGTTCTTCGACTGAAAGTGAAAGACGTAAGCTTTCGTCTGTGTTATCTCATATGACAGATGGTGTAATTGCTACTGATCGAAAAGGGGACATTATTTTATTAAATGATCCGGCAGAAAAGATGTTAAACGTTTCACGTGAAACGGCATTAGATCAGTCTGTTTTAGAAGTGCTAGGCATTCAAGAGGAATTTACACTCGATCATCTATATGAAGAACCAGATTCTGTTTTATTAGATTTCAGTACGCGAAATGAACCGTATATCTTGAGAGCTAGTTTTTCTGTTATTCAAAAGGAAACAGGTAAAGCAAATGGTTTAATCGCTGTGTTGTATGATGTAACAGAACAAGAGCGAATTGACCGTGAGCGCCGTGAGTTTGTAGCAAATGTATCACATGAACTACGGACGCCGTTAACAACGATGCGTAGTTATTTAGAGGCACTTAGTGATGGTGCATGGCAAGATCCGAATATTGCACCGCAATTTTTAACAGTTACACAAGAAGAAACGGAAAGAATGATTCGACTTGTGAATGCCTTGTTACAATTATCTAAATTAGATAGTACAGAACATCGTTTAATGAAAGAATGGGTAGATTTTACGGATTTCTTTAACAATGTTATCGATCGTTTTGAAATGTCGAAGGAACAAAATGTAATTTTCAAGCGTTCATTCTCTAAGAAATCTCGATTCATTGATATGGATGCTGATAAAATTACACAGGTTTTATACAATATCATTTCAAATGCGTTAAAGTACTCTCCTGAAGGTGGAACAGTAACATATCGCCTGCGCGATCGAGAGGATATGTTAGAAATTAGTGTGAGTGACCAGGGAATGGGTATTCCAAAAGAAAATGTAGAGAAGATTTTCGAACGTTTTTATCGTGTAGATAAGGCGCGTTCAAGACAGATGGGTGGAACAGGCTTAGGTTTAGCCATTGCTAAGGAAATGATTGAGGCGCATGGTGGATCTATTTGGGCAAAAAGTGAGGAAGGAAAAGGGACAACCATTTATTTCACCCTTCCAATGGTGAAGGAAGAAGAGGACGATTGGGAATGAATATGGAAAACTTTAAAACCATTGTCCTTATTAACTTAGTTGTCATTAGTCTGTTTCTTACTTTTAATTTATGGACTTATGTACCTGATTCTAATTCATTGCAGAGCACAAAATTTGTTCCAGATAACGCAACAGCACCGAAACAAGATGTTTCAAATGTAATTGTCCCATCTTCTATGATTGTTCATAAGGATAACAATCATTTTGTAAGTGAAAAGAAAAGTAATATTAATTTATTATATACTTTTATTCAAAAAGGGGAATTGCACGATTTTAAGGATATTACAAACTCTATATCTAAAGGTGATTTCCTCTCTTATGTGCACGGGGAAGGCAAGATTGAAATTGTCTTTCCGACAGAGGTTCCGTTTGATGCGATTAGGAGCGTATTAACAATTAAAGATAAGAAATTGGATATGTTGAGTTTTGATCGTATTGTTGTTGATCCTTCTAAAAGTCGTGATCAAAATATTGATGTGAATTTCGTTTCTTATAGTACTCGTAAAGTGTATAAAATGACATTAACAGGTGTGAATCTAAGGGACATTATAAATGCACAAAATCAATTTTTAGCTTTAGCAAGACCGTATTTTGCGTATGAAATAAATGATACGAAAAATATATTTTTACCAGATGGTTCAACAGAAATGCAGAATTTAATATATTTTGCGCGAGTCATGGAAGTAGAATCATTTAAAAATGCACTATTTAGTGATCCGCGTTATGTGCAACCTTTTTCTAACGAAATAGAGGATACATATACAGATGGCATTCGTCTTATGCGAATAAACAAACAGAATCGAATGTTAGAGTATACAAATTCATCTGTATCTGGTGGTGCACCTATGAATGGTACCTCTCTTATGCAGCGGAGTTTTGAATTTGTTAATAGTCATAGTGGATTAACTGATGCTTATCGATTTGACTATATAAATTCTAAAGGGACTAAAGGGACAACCAAATTCCGTTTGTATGAAGAAGATTTGCCAGTATTTAACCGAGAAGGAATGACCGAATTAAGGCAAGTATGGGGATCAGAAGAATTAATTAGTTATAGACGCCCATTATTTAAATGGTGGTCAATTGATAAAGATGGAGAAACAACGCTTCCAACTGGTCGGACGGTTATCCAATCCCTAGAAAAAAATTCGAAGATAGCTAAAAATTTGATTCAAAACATTGGAATAGGTTATAAATTAGTACCGGAAGTTGAGCAAAACGGACAAATTACAAATATAAAGTTAAAGCCAATTTGGTACGTAATTTATGGTGAAGATCATCACGCATATGAGTGGAGTGAAGAGAAGGAGGGAGAGCTAATTGGACTGGAATCGGATTAAAACAATATTTATTGTTACCTTTTTTATTTTAGACCTCTTTCTCGTTTTTCAATTCATTCAAAAACAAGATAGTAACCAATTAGAGCTCATGGCAGAAACAAAGGTTGATCAGCAGTTAAAAGATGATAAAATTACCATTGGTGATTTACCAAAAGAACCAAAGAAAGATTCCTTTATTACAGCGAAAAATAAGGAATTTAAAGAAGAAGATATACGTTCTTTAAAAAATCAAACAGTTACTTTACGAGATTTAAACACAATTGAAAGTAAATTAAAGGAACCATTGTTAAATGCAAAAACACTTTCTAAAGATAAATATAGTGAGTTCTTGAAAAACTATGTGCTAGATGGTCAGAAATATGAGTTTGGTAAAGCAGAAGCAACGAAAATCTATTTCTTTCAAAAGTATAAAGATAAACCTATCTTTTATAATGATCATGGGATGATTGTTGTGGATGTAAATGAGAAAGGTGAATTTATTTCGTATACACAAACAATGTTAACCGATTTAAAAGAGATGGGTGAGAATGAAAAAGCAAAAGAGCAAGAGATTATTACCGCTCAAACAGCTTTAGAAAATTTATACTTTAAGACTGAAATAAAAATAAAACAAAATACACATTTTAAAGAAGCACAGATTGGATATGCAACTCTTGTAGCATCTTCTGCTTCTAATATACAAGTGCTTGCTCCGACATGGAATTTAAAAACAGATCGAAAAGTAGATTATTTTGTGAATGCCATTGAGGGACAAGTTATTAAGTTAGGGAAAGAAAAGGAAAATGAAAAAGAAAAAATAATGGAGTGAGCAGAAATGAGTTTGCATTTTAGTGTACTTGCAAGCGGCAGTACAGGAAATGCGCTATATGTAGGGACCGAGAAACAAAAATTGCTCATTGATGCAGGCTTGAGTGGAAAAGCGACAGAAGCCCTATTTCAGCAAGCTGAATTGGATATCCAAGATATATCAGGTATTCTTGTCACACATGAGCATAGTGATCATATTAAAGGTCTCGGCGTTTTAGCACGTAAATATCAGTTACCTGTGTATGCAAATGAAAAAACGTGGAGCGCTATGGAACATTTAATTGGTAACATTCCAACTGATCAAAAATTTGTTTTCTCAATTGGCGATGTGAAAACATTTGGAGATATTGAAGTGGAATCATTTGGCGTTTCTCATGATGCGGCAGAGCCAATGTTTTATGTATTTCATCATAATGGTAGAAAATTGGCCCTTATTACAGATACAGGTTATGTAAGTGATCGTATGAAAGGTATCATTAAAGGAGCAAACGCATTTGTGTTTGAAAGTAATCACGATGTTGAAATGCTTCGTATGGGACGTTATCCATGGAGTATAAAACGACGCATTTTAAGCGATGTGGGTCATGTTTCTAATGAAGATGCAGCACTTGCAATGGCTGATGTTATTACAGATGAGACGAAACACATTTATTTAGCGCATTTGAGCTTAGATAATAATATGAAAGAACTAGCACATATGTCTGTTGCACAGGTGCTAGAGGAAAAAGGTTTTGCAGTTGGGGAAGCGTTTGAGGTACATGATACGGATCCAAAGGCACCAACGAAAATTCAATACGTATAATTCTTGATTTTAGTAAACAATAAAGGGGAATATAGTTGTTTTCGGGAGGATTGGTGAACAAGTATGTCCTTTATTGATGAAGAGAAATTTCGTATGAAACGAACAGGTAAAAAGAAGCACAAAGGTATCGTTATTTCTAGCATAGCAGGAACAATCGTAGGGGCTTCATTGTTTGCATTTGGAGCTCCTTTATTTTCTCAATCTGAAACTGGCCCATTGCAGCAAGCTGAGGCAAGTGAAGAGAATATGGTAGTAAAGCAATCACAAACAGCGAATCATTCTGGTTTTGTAGATGCTGTTGATCGTGCATCGGAAGCCGTTGTTGGTGTAATAAACATTCAACGTGATAATTTTTCAGAAGCAGATTCAGAAGCTGGAACAGGATCAGGCGTCATTTATAAGAAAACAAATGGTCATGCTTATATCGTAACAAACCATCATGTTGTTTCAGGAGCGAATCGTATTGAGGTGAGCTTAAGTGATGGAAAAAAGGTTCCTGGTAAAATATTAGGTAGCGATGTAGTTACAGATTTAGCTGTTCTAGAAATAGATGCAAAGCCAGTTAAGAAAGTAATTGAAATTGGTGATTCTAATACAGTGCGTCGAGGTGAAGCAGTCATTGCAATTGGGAACCCACTTGGATTACAATTTTCAGGAACTGTTACACAAGGAATTATTTCTGCAAATGAGAGAATTGTTCCTGTAGACTTAGATCAAGATGGGCATTATGATTGGCAAGTAGAAGTATTGCAAACAGATGCAGCTATTAACCCAGGGAATAGTGGCGGTGCACTTGTAAATGTAGCAGGACAACTTGTTGGAATTAATTCGATGAAAATTGCAGCAAAAGAAGTAGAAGGAATTGGGCTTGCCATCCCTGTTTCGAGAGCAGTTCCTGTTATGAATGAACTTGAAAAGTATGGGAAAGTAAAACGTCCTTATGTTGGAATTGAACTGAGATCTCTAAATGAAATTCCGAATTATTACTGGTCTAAAACGCTGCATTTACCAGGAAATGTAATAGATGGTGTCTGCATTTTAGATGTGAAAAGTCCATCGCCCGGTGCAGATGCAGGACTTAGGGAACATGATGTAATTATAGCTGTTGATGGAAAACCAATACATGATATTATTGGATTCCGAACGATATTATATAATAAAAAAATTGACGATAAAATGACTCTGACATTTTATCGTGGTACAAAACGAGCAACAACAACGGTGAAATTAGGCAGTCAAAATTATTAAGAAAACAGGAGGACAGCCCTCCTGTTTTCTATTGTGAAAAAGTGAGGTGAAAAATATGAAGTTACCTTGTTGTTTAGAACATGTAGAATTAGCGTTGGATATCATTGTGGATGAGTGTGAAGTAGCGCCAGTTATCAACAGTGTGGATAACTCGGAAAAAGAACAAAAAACATGTGAATTTTGTCAAAATAAGGCGACATATGTTGTATCGAACATAGATTCTCACACAATATGTGGGTAATACTTGTGGATATGTGGATAAGTTTTGTGGATAACGTGTTTGTAAGGTGGGGAATACGTGTGAATATCTCGATTATTTCAATCGGAAAATTAAAAGAAAAATATTTAAAACAAGGTATTGCAGAATACTTAAAACGACTATCTGCGTATGCAAAAGTAGAAGTTATTGAATTGCCGGATGAAAAAGCACCGGAAAATTTAAGTGAAGCAGAAATGTTAATTGTAAAAGAAAAAGAAGGAATACGAATACTAGATAAAATTTCAGATGATACACATGTTATTGCATTAGCAATCGAAGGAAAACAAAAGTCATCAGAAGAATTTGCAGCGAATCTTGATCGTCTTGCTACATATGGGAAAAGTAAAGTGGCATTTATCATTGGGGGATCACTCGGGCTTAGCTCGGAAGTGATGAAGCGCTCTAACGAATCACTTTCATTCTCGAAAATGACATTGCCGCATCAGCTGATGAGACTGGTACTTTTAGAGCAAGTGTATCGGGCTTTTCGGATTAATCGTGGTGAACCTTATCACAAGTAAATGAGGTTTTGAGATTTGCAAAATGAACAATCTAACCAAATTTAGTACATGAGGAGTCCCCTCGAATTGAAAACAAAGGATTAGATTTGTTTCACCAATACTATAGAAGTACCATAATTGACATAGCTATAGATAGCTATGTTTTTTTATTTTCCTTATAGAATCCTTATAATTGTCATTTATTCTAAACTCACCAAATACAAGGAGGAAGTTTAGAATGAGTGAGATGATTTTAGAAACAAAGAATCTTTGCAAAACATTTCAAAAACAAAGGGTGGTACAAGATATTTCACTTTCTGTACCGAAACATTCAATATACGGATTGCTAGGTGCGAATGGGGCAGGGAAATCGACTACTTTGAAAATGATAACGGGCATGCTTATGCCTACTTCTGGTGAGATTTATTTTGATGGTCATAAATGGACGCGGCATGATTTACATTCTATTGGAGCTTTAATTGAATCCCCTCCGCTTTATGAAAATTTAACAGCAAGAGAGAATTTGCAGGTTCGTACGACTGCTTTAGGATTGCCAAAGTCAAGGATTGATGAGGTATTGCGTGTTGTGGAACTAGAGAATACAGGTAAGAAAAAGGCAGGGAAGTTTTCGATGGGAATGAAGCAACGATTAGGAATTGCCATTGCATTGCTTAATGATCCGAAGCTTTTAATATTAGACGAACCAATGAATGGACTTGATCCTTTTGGCATACAGGAATTAAGAGAATTGATTCTTTCTTTCCCTAGCAAAGGAATGACTGTTATTTTATCCAGTCACATTTTAAGCGAGGTAAGTCAGGTTGCAGATTATGTTGGGATTATATCGAACGGTGTATTGGGGTATCAAGGGCAATTGAATAAGAACGACAACTTGGAAAACTTATTTGTACAAGTGTCGAGAAAATATAAAAGGGAGGCATAAGGAATGATTCAATATCTTGCTTCTGAAAAAATAAAAATTAGACATACTTTTTTGAATAAACTTATATGGCTAGCTCCATTAACTCCAATGTTGATGGCTCTTTTAATATCGGGGGATTATTTTCAAATAACTAGTTACAACTGGTGGTACATTTTCATTCTTCCAGGAATGCTTTCCTTAAGTTGTGTACTTCTTGCGGAGAAGGATAAAAAAATGAATAATCGGGCTATCTTATCTTTACCCGTTTCATTAAAACAAGTATGGATTTCTAAAGTATTACTGATTTTAGGAATTTTGATCTGTTCCTGCATGATTTTTTTCTGTGGCATACAGTTATCTAGTTTACTAATAAATAAAGAGAATTTCCGAATCATTCCTGCGATGAATGTATTATTAGGAAGTATTGTTTTGATCGTTACTTTTATGTGGCAAATTCCCATATGCTTGTTTTTAGGTAACAAGATAGGTATATTTCCGACGATTCTATTAAATATGGGAGCAAATGTATTTTTAGGAATTCTATTTGCAACAAAGAGTATGTGGCTGATTAATCCATTTACATATCCAAGCAGACTCATGATTCCTATTGTAAAAATACTACCGAATGGTTTGTATGCAAAACCAGAGAGTGTAACGTTCACGCCAGAACTTCTTTCCTATTCTGTTATACTGCCAGGTGTGGTCATTTCAGTAGTGCTGTTCCTTTTGTTCACTTATATGACAACAAAATGGTTTGAAAAGCAGGAGGCAAACTAAAATGGGAGTTTTACCAAGGGTATTAAGAGCTGATTTTCTTAAGATGAAGAGTACGATTTTTTACTGGGTACATATAGTGATGCCGATCATTGGGATTGTTCTGTTTTTAAGTTATTGCTCCTTTTCAAAAGTTGATTCTATGAATAAGATTTCAGGCTATATACAAGTATTATCGATATCTTTTCCTTTGTTAATTAGTATTGTATGTTCTTCTGTTGTGGAACAGGAAGCATTGGCAGGGAACTTTAAGGAGCTTTTAGCAACGGAATATGGAAAGCGGAAAGCATTTATTAGTAAAGTCTTTTTTCTGTTAATATGCGGATTCTGTTCTACTATATTAGCAGTATTTGGATTTGCAGCAGGTATTCATTTTCTGCTAGGACAGAATGAACTACCACTGTCTTTCTATTTTGAGATTTCCTTCGTCCTTTTTGGATGTCAAATCTTTATATATCTATTCCATCTGTTCCTGAGCTTTCGCTTTAGTAAAGGTGCTTCCATTGGAATTGGCATTACAGAAAGCTTGCTGGCAGCTTTAATGCTTACCGGGTTAGGGGAGGTTATTTGGAAATACATTCCGTGTGCGTGGGGGATGAGATTGAGCAATAACTTTTTTGCATACAGATTGAAGCCAGATTCGTTTCATGCTTTACAAGTAGATACTCAAATAGGAGCGGTTATGTGTATTTGCTTAACGATTATTGCGTTTATTGTGTCACTTATCTGGTTTTCCTTTTATGAAGGGCGCAAAGAAATGTAAACACATTTTGTAAAAACAGCATTATAATGGAAGTTGGAGGAGGGGATCTGTATGGCAAAAATATTAGCAATTGATGATGAAGAAGGCATTCTTTATATTATAAAAAGTGCTTTAGAAAAAGAAGGACATGAGGTAACTGCCGTTCGTAATCCTCTTACAATTTCAAAGAACAAGTTTTGTCATTATGATTTAATTCTATTAGATGTCATGATGCCGGAAATAGATGGATTTACACTCTGTAAGGAGATCCGAAACTTGGTGGATAGTCCCATTGTGTTTCTAACTGCCAAAACAATGGAAAAGGATCTGATTACAGGTCTTAACCTTGGCGGAGATGACTATATTACAAAACCTTTTGGAATCGGCGAACTGCGTGCAAGAGTGTCGGCACATGTAAGACGTGAACATAGGGAAAAGCAAAATGCCTTTTTTCTATCAGGTATTACATTTAATCTATCGTGTAAAGAAGTAAGGTTTGACGACACAGTTATTCCATTTACGAAAAGTGAGTACGGAATTTGTGAGTATTTAGCTCTCAATCACGGCCAAGTATTTTCAAGAGAAAAAATTTACGAAAATGTTTTTGGGTATGATGGTGACAGCGATAATCAAGTCATTGTGGAACATATTAAAAATATTCGCTCTAAATTATCCAAGTATGGTATGAATCCAATAGAAACAGTGTGGGGAATCGGATATAAATGGAAAAGGTGAAAAAACAAATAAATCTTCGCAAAATTTTTATACGGTATATTTTCGCATTTTCAATAGGGACAATTGCTTTAGTCATTTTTCATCTTAGCTTGTTCAGTATTGGACTTAACAAAGGTGTGATTCTTCCGGCAAATTATTATGAGAAACAGATTGAATCGCAAAGAGATGCCATAGTAAAAGCAGAACAGGGCAATGATCGGATTTTAAAACAATATAAATATGTTGTGTATGACTTTTCAGGAAACATCATTCAAGGGAATCTTCATAAAAATGATGCGAGGCAAATATGGGATAACGTACAGAACAACGAAATAGGTGGCGGAGGATACTACTATACAGTTATAAAACGAAATAAAGATATTTGTGTCGTTTTATATACTTTGCATACGAGTTATAAAAATCCTTTGTTGCAGAAGTATTTACCAATCCCGGACATTTCTTTGATTATCTCTTTTATCTTATTATTTGTTGCGGAAGTGTTATTTCTATCTCGTTCTTTTGGCAAATCATTGTCAAAGGAAATGCTGATTTTGAAAAAGATAACCGATAAAATTCAAAAGGAAGATTTAGATTTTCAAGTAGAGCAATCTAGAATAATAGAAGTGAATGAAATATTAGATTCCTTAGTAAAAATGAAAGATGAACTGAACGATTCCTTACGTCAACAGTGGGAGATGGAAACGAATCGAAGAGAACAGATTGCTGCGTTAGCACATGACATACAAACCCCATTAACGATACTAAGAGGGAATGCCGAGCTGTTAGATGAATTAGCGTTGGATTCGGAGCAGGATAAATATAATCAACATATTTTGAAAAGTGTTGCTGAAATGGAAATGTATATGAAGTCTCTACTCGACATTACGAAAAGTGAGGAAGTTACTTCACTTCAATTTAAGCAAATAGAACTCCAAAACTTTATTGATAATCTTATAGAAGAAAGTGCAATTTGTGCTTTGGATAAACAGTTAAACCTAATCAAAGAGGTTAAAGAAATACCGCATTTTATTCATGGTGATGAAGCTGCTTTGAAAAGAGCAATTATGAATGTGATGATGAATGCAATTGAATATTCTCCAGCAAATGGTGACTTGATTTTTTCAATTGAAACGATTAATAGTAAGGTCCGATTTATTGTCGAGGATTCAGGAAGAGGATTTACAAAAGAAGAAATGAATTCAGCTACAGAGCAGTTTTATAGAGGAGATAAGAGTAGAAATTCAAAAAATCATTATGGTATCGGACTATATATTGCCAAAAGCTTTGTAAAGCAGCATGGTGGAAATATTTACTTAAGTAATTCAGAAAAGCTGTGTGGTGCAAAAGTTATTTTGGAAGTATTGATGTAATGGAGAACACCTTTGATTGAAAATTTGACAATATTATACCTACTTATTAGTTTACTAACATGAGAAGACCATTGGAGAAAACTTCCTGATGGTCTTTTACATACTGTCTAAACCGTAATGGGTCATAATAAGTGGAGGAATCCTTGTTTAGATTGTAGCAGGATAAGTAATGAACAACATACAATTGCATTTTTCCAAACAGAGAAAATGGTAAAATTAGTTTCCTTGAATAAGTATGTTTCTATTTATAAAAAATTATGCTGTAATATTGATAGAACAATATTTCATTTTGTTCTAAGTAGTTAAAGAAGTGGGGAATTGAGGTTGAAAAAGTTTAAGAAGTTTTATTTAGAGATTACTAGTGTATGTAATCTTGCATGTAGCTTTTGTCCGCCAACAGAACGACAGAAGCAATTTCTTTCTGTGGAGGATTTTTCTAAGAGATTAGACCAAATTAAACCTCACACGGACTACATTTATTTACATGTAAAAGGTGAGCCGTTGCTCCATCCTAAAATAGATCAATTGTTAGACTTAAGTCATGAAAAAGGGTTTAAGGTTAATATTACAACCAACGGAACGTTAATTAATAAAAAGAGGCATAAATTATTAAATAAACCTGCACTAAGACAGATGAATTTTTCACTTCATAGTTTTGATGGTCATCCAGGATCTGAAGATAAAGAAGGGTATGTAAGAAGCATACTTTCCTTTATTAAAGAAGCAACGAGTCAATCGGAATTAATTGTTTCGCTGAGGCTATGGAATCTTACGCAAGACAATAAGACAAATCTTGAAATACAGCGAAACAGAAATTTATTAGAAATTATTGAGAAAGAATTTGATTTACCATATAAAATTGAAGAGAAGATTACACCAGGAAGTGGCGTGAAGATTGCGGATCGCATCTTCATTAACCAAGATTACGAATTTCAGTGGCCGGCATTGCATGAAGAAGAGGACGATGGGAAAGGCTTCTGTCATGGTCTTCGAAATCAAGCAGGTATTTTAGCAAACGGGACTGTTATCCCTTGTTGTTTAGATGGTGAGGGAATTATCAACCTTGGAAATATTAATGATGCTTCATTTTCTGATATTATCGAAAGGGATAGAGCCCAAAATCTTGTAGATGGATTTTCACGAAGAGTGGCAGTAGAGGAACTATGTAGAAAATGTGGATATCGTAAGAGGTTTGGAAAATAGAGAGATAATAAAAAAATGAGCAAGTACGAAATAAAGTACCTTGCTCATTTTTTATATAATAATCAATACTTACTGTATTTAAAGGGTAAATAAAGCTTAATATACTTTATCACCATTAAAGATTGAGTTTTTCACGACAACATAATCTACAGTACGAATTGCATCTAATTTCGTTCCACCAGCATAAGAAATAGAGGACTGAAGATCTTGTTCCATTTCGATCAATGTATCTTCTAAAGATCCTTTGTGCTCGACAAACATCTTTTTGCCTTCTACGTTTTTCTTTTCACCTTTTTGGAATTCTGAAGCTGAACCAAAGTATTCTTTGTAGAGTTTCCCATCTTTTTCAATTGTTTCCCCTGGAGATTCTTCATGTCCGGCAAACAATGAACCAATCATAACCATAGTTGCACCAAATTTAATGGATTTAGCTACATCACCGTGAGTACGAATACCGCCGTCAGCAATAATTGGTTTACTTGCAGCTTTTGCACACCAACGAAGTGCAGCTAATTGCCAGCCGCCAGTTCCAAAGCCTGTTTTAATTTTTGTGATACATACTTTACCAGGTCCGATACCTACTTTTGTTGCATCAGCACCAGCATTTTCTAACTCTCTTACTGCTTCTGGAGTTCCTACATTTCCTGCGATAACAAAGCTCTCAGGTAAATGTGTTTTAATGTGTTGAATCATTTTTATCACCGCATTGGAATGCCCATGTGCGATATCTATCGTAATATATTCAGGAGAAAGCTGTTCAGCAGCTAATTGTTGTACAAATTCATATTCTTCTTCTTTCACACCAACACTAATAGATGCGATTAAGCCACGAGAGTGCATATCTTTAATGAAAGAGATACGCTTTTCTGGCTCAAAACGATGCATTATATAGAAATATTTATTTTCCGCTAAATATACAGCAATTTTTTCATCTATAATGGTTTGCATATTTGCAGGTACGACAGGTAATTTAAATGTATGTTTTCCTAAAGTTACACTTGTATCACATTCAGAACGGCTATTTACTATACATTTTGCCGGAATTAATTGAATATCTTCATAGTCGAATACTTTTTCCATGAATTACACCCCTAAATACGAATATTTTATTTTCAATTTAAAAAAATGTTCGTCCAAAAGATAATGTACATCATTTTTTTCGTTAAGTCAAAGCTTTTAGTTGATATTTAGAAAATATAGGGACGGAATTCAAAGGAATAATGAGTAATACCGAATTAAATAGTTTGTACATATCTATATTGTTCGTTTTTTTGGAAAAGTATATTGTAAAAATTTAATCGATAATAGTGAAATAATATTTCGGAATATCATAGTAAAATAACAGAGAAGCAGGGTGCTAAAATACCCTGCTTCTTTGTTATTTATTGTCTTCAAGAAATTGATACTTCTTTTTCAATTCTTTTAAATCATTTACCAATTGCTCTCCAATTGTAGGAGCAAGATCTTCGTATATAGGAGATAATGCTTTCTCCCACTCTTTTTTTTGTGAAGCCGTCAATTCGTGAATTTGAATCGGTGAACTTTGTTTAATAAGCTCAAGTTGTTCTTCATTCATTCGGATGGACTGACGATTGTTCCATTCAGTCGTTTCTTTCATTGCTTCAAGTAATATTTGCTTCGTTTTTTCCGTTTGTTGATTCCATGTTTTTTGATCCATCATTACAACATAGCCTAAATACCCATGATTACTAATTGTCAAATAGTTTTGAACGTTATAAAATTTTTTAGAGTATATATTTGAAATAGTATTTTCTTCACCATCAACTTTCCCTGTTTCAATTAATTTATATGTGGAATTAAATGAATCTTGATGTGCATGAACTTTTAATAAATCAAATTGGGATTGAATAACATCACTTTGCATAATGCGAAAGGATTGTCCTTTTATATCTGCAGGTGTATAAATAGGCCCCTTATTTGAAGTGATTTGCTTAAAGCCATTTGACCAATGGGCAAGCCCTTTAATGTTGTCTTTTTGTAAGGACTGAAGTAATTGTTCTCCAATTTTTCCGTTCAAGCCTTCTTGAATAGCTTCATAATTTGGAAAAGCAAATGGAAGGTCTAATACACCCCATTCGTGAGATAGCATTCCGAGCTTTGAGGTAGAGGGAGCAATAAAATGAACTTGCCCAGCTTTTAAAGCACGGATTTCTTCTATATCAGAATAGAGGCTCCCGTTTGGAAAAATTTCTATTTTTATAGTTCCGTTTGATTTCTCTTTAACAAGCTCAGCAAATTTACTAGCAGCAAGCCCTTTAGGTGTATTTTCTGCTACAACATGACTAAATTTGAAAACAATTTGTTTTTTCAAGCCTGCTTGGTCATCGTCATAAGCAAGCTCACCTTGAGAAAAAAGACTTTGAAAACCTATAAATAAAGCACTAGTAATTAAAACAATAAAAAGGAGTATAAAAGCAACTATTTTTTTCATTTTAAACCTCCTCTTGGGTTGTTAATGTAAGCATACCGAGAAGATTTTTATTCGTAAAGATGCTTTTAGGGGAAAGGGGAACAAACAGTGAAACAATTGCCCATCCGCTGGAAAATTACGATTTTATCCTATGCGGTAGTTATTTTTTCATTACTGATAGGTGGAATTGTTATCATTGCAAATATTCAACAAAAAGAAGAAAAAGAAGTAAGAATTAGATCTATGAATACAGCTCGGACGGTAGCAGAACTGTCAGATGTAAAGAAATCACTTCAAGAAAAAACGGGATGGTTTACATTGAATCCTGTTATTGAAAATATTCGGGTGATTAATGAAACAGACTATATTGTAGTAATGAATATGGAGCGAATTCGATATTCTCACCCTGTGAAAGAAATGATTGGAAGGCCGTCAAAAGGGACGGATGAAGAACCGGCATTTGCGGAACATATTTACTTTTCAAAAGCAAAAGGAGAGATAGGTACTGTAATTCGTGCCTTTATGCCTATTAAAGATCAAAACTTAAATCAAATTGGTGTTGTTGTTGTTGGAAATAAAGTCCCGAATTTTTGGGAGATTATGCTGGGGCTAGCAGAAGAGATTTCTTTTATTGTTATATTAACTTTAATATTCGGATTAATAGGCTCATTAATGCTTGCCAACCATATTAAAAAACAGATGTTTCAGTTAGAGCCATATGAAATTAAAAGGATGTTAGAAGAAAGGACAGCAACCTTTCATTCGATTAATGAGGGTGTGATTGCAATTGATAACCAAGAAGTTATTACAATTTTTAATGAGAAAGCAAAGCAGGTTTTTCATGTAGATGGAAATGTTGTAGGAAAGCCTATTCGTACAGTATTAAAGGATACAAGACTTCCAGAAATCGTGGAGAGGAATCAGCCAGTATACAATGAAGAGATAAAAGTAAGCGGAAAGGTAATTTTAAGTAATCGTATACCCATCAAGAAAGATAATGAATTAATTGGAGCTGTGGCAATCTTTCAAGATCGTACAGAGGTTACAAAGCTCGCAGAGGAATTAACAGGAGTGAAAACATTTGTAGAGGCACTTCGAGTACAAAGCCACGAGCATATGAACAAACTTCATACAATAGCAGGTTTAATTCAACTAGGTAAAGCTGATAAAGCATTACAACTTGCTTTTCATACTTCAGAAGAGCAGGGGAGTGTAACAAACTTTTTAAATGAGACGATTAAAAATGATGCTATTGCAGGTCTCCTCTTGAGCAAAGTAAGCCGGGGCAAGGAATTAGGGATACAGGTTATAATTGACCAAAATAGTTATTTAGAAGCGTTTCCTTATCAACTGGATCAACATGATTTCGTTGTATTACTAGGTAACTTAATCGAAAATGCGTTTGGATCATTTGAGCAAACTGAGGTAGAAAATAAAAGAATTGATATTAGTATTGAGCAGTCAGAAGATGTATGGGCAATATTGATTGAGGATAATGGATGCGGCATAAAAGAGGAGCATTTACCAAGAGTGTATGAGAAAGGATTTACTGTGAATAAAATGAGTGGAACAGGTTATGGACTTTTTCTAGTAAAGCAAATTGTTGAAAAGGGGAGAGGGGAAATTAGTGTTTCATCTTTTCAAGGTGAAGGAACTTCTTTTATCATTACTTTTCCAATGGAGATGGAGGCGGAATTGTATGAAATATAAAGAGGACATCAAAGTACTATTGGTTGAGGACGATCCGATGGTTCAAGAAGTAAATAAAGAGTTCATTAGAAGTGTAAAGGGATTTCAAGTAGTAGCCGTCGCTAACAATGGAGAGGAGGGGATTAACCTTGTCCAAAAAATGAATCCAGATCTCGTTATTTTAGATATTTTTATGCCGAAAAAGGACGGTATTAAGGTATTACAGGAATTTAGAAAACAAGAGTTAGAAGCAGATGTAATCGTTGTTTCTGCTGCAAAAGATAGGGAAACAATTAAACTCATGCTTCAAAACGGAGCGATGGATTATATTATCAAGCCATTTAAGTTATACCGAATTCAGCAAGCTTTAGAAAAATATCGACAATATAGAATGAGTCTGAAGGAATCCGGAGCGATTTCACAGGAACAGCTTGATTTATTATTATATTCTGGGCGTTCTAAAAAAACAGCAAACAATTTGCCAAAGGGATTAAATGAATTTACATTGAATGAAATTGAAGAGTATGTAAAAAAACAAGATGAACCTCGTTCTGCAGAAGAGGTAGCCAGTGCAATTGGGATAGCCAGAGTTACCGCGCGGCGATACTTAGATTATTTAGAAAAAAAGGGGTTGATTCATTTAGCAGTTCAATATGGAGGGGTTGGAAGACCAATTAATCGCTATGTGTATCGTGAAGTAAAAAAGTAAGACCAAAATGACCAAAATATTCGTTATGACCATAAACTTCTCACTTTTAATTGAAAACGCTATCATTATGTAAAACATAGGGGTAGTAAAGTTTTCAAAGATGAAACAGTGGGAGGAGAAGTGAAGGTGAAACGACTGTTCAAAAATTTAACTTTTCAAGTATTAACGGCTATTGCACTCGGTGTATTAGTTGGGCTTATGTGGCCAAATGTTGGGAAGGAAATGAAGCCGATAGGCGATACGTTTATTAATGCTGTAAAAATGGTAATTGCACCAATTATTTTCTTAACAATTGTACTTGGTATTGCCAAAATGGGAGATATGAAGAAGGTTGGTAAGGTCGGCGGAAAGGCTTTTATTTATTTTGAGGTTGTGACAACATTTGCACTTATTGTTGGATTGATCGTTGTAAATGTTATGAAGCCGGGTTCAGGTCTTAACTTTAATGAACTTGCAAAAGGAGACGTATCTAAATATACACAAGGCGGAGGACAGGGTATTAATTGGATTGATTTTGTTACTCATATTGTTCCTTCTAATATGGTTGATGCGTTTGCAAAGGGTGATATTTTACAAGTATTATTCTTTTCTATTTTATTTGGGGTTGGGCTAGCTGCTCTTGGAGAAAAAGGAAATTCGGTGATTGATTTCTTAGACAAACTTTCACACGTATTCTTTAAAATTATTGGTTATGTAATGAAGGCAGCGCCGCTTGGGGCATTTGGTGCTATGGCATATACAATCGGTCATTTTGGGCTTGCTTCACTTGTACCACTTGGAAAATTGATGATGTCAGTATATATAACGATGTTCCTATTCGTATTTGTTGTCTTAAATATTATTTGTAAGATATATGGGTTTAGCTTATGGAATTATTTGAAGTTTATTCGAGATGAAATACTAATCGTATTAGGAACAAGTTCTTCGGAATCCGTACTTCCGAGAATGATGAATAAGATGGAGCGATATGGCTGTTCAAAATCTGTTGTTGGCCTTGTTATTCCGACGGGCTATTCTTTTAACCTTGATGGTACATCCATTTATTTATCCATGGCAGTTGTCTTTTTAGCACAAGTATTTGGTGTCGATTTAACAATCGGACAGCAAATTACTATTATTTTAGTACTTATGTTAACGTCTAAAGGAGCTGCTGGTGTAACAGGAAGCGGATTTATCGTGTTAGCTTCTACGTTAGCGGCACTAAAGGTTATTCCTTTAGAAGGATTAGCATTACTTCTCGGTGTTGATCGCTTTATGAGTGAGGGAAGAGCAATTGTAAACTTAATTGGAAATGGAATTGCTACAATCGTTGTTGCAAAGAGTGAAAATGAATTTGATGAAATGAGGCATGCAGAGGCAATCTCTAATATGAAAGTATTAAATGAGAGAACAGAAGCCGTATAAAGTGAAATTTTAATCAGTGGGGGTTTCTTCATCCCCCACTGATTATTAGTTGAACCAATCGGGCTTTTCCGGGCAGTAAGAAATAGAAAAGCAGACTTTATCCTAAGTCTGCTTTTTCAATTTGTGGGAACCCCTTTTTCACAGGTTATTTTTACTAGGAAATAATAGAATATGTTATAATTTAGTAGGATTTTTTAGAATTACAAGAAGATTAGTGTTTATTTTATTAAGTGAATAATGTTAGAGTTGAACAGATTAGGGAGAAGGTTGTGACTTTTCGGGATAACCTTCATTTTTGGTTTGAATCATTATAAGGTAATGGAGGTTATAAATGTGAATCGTTTGGTTTATATGGATTGGTTACGAGTATTAGCAACAATTGCAGTTGTTACAATTCACGTTGCTGCTGGTTCCGTATCCACTTTGGATCCAAATAAGCTTTCCAATTGGATGGCTGGTAACTTTTACGAATCGTTATCACGTGCTAGCGTTCCTATTTTCGTTATGATTAGCGGTGCTTTATTATTACGAGGGAACAAGGAAAGTTCAATTTTAGAATTCTTACAGAAACGAGCAAGTAAGGTAATTATTCCATTTGTAGGTTGGAGTGCCTTATTTTACTTGTATGGTGCTTATATGGGGTATTTCCCTGCTTCTTTAAAACAAGGGATAAAGTACTTTTTAACAAATCAAATTGGTGGTCACTTATGGTTCCTATATATGATTGTGGGAATTTATTTAATCGCACCGTTATTAAAGGTATTTGTTAAAAACGCTAAAAAAAGTTATATACAATATTTTTTAATTTTATGGTTGTATGCGTCAGTTATTTTAAATTTGATGCAGTACTATTACCCTATTAATTTCAATATAGAGCTATATTTTGTCACAAATTATGTGGGTTATTTTCTACTTGGTTATTATTTATCTCATTACGAAATTACGAAGAAATGGAGAAATATCTCTTATATTGGAGGCTGTTTAGGGTTTATTGGTACATTCTTCATTACTTATTACTATACAGTACAAGCAAATGGGCAGTTGGACCAGTTTTGGTATGGATATTTTGCGCCAAATGTTTTACTTATGGCAATTGGATTATTTGTATTCTTCCGATATGCTTTTCAAAATTCAGAAGGAAAGCTGCCATTTCTGTTACGTGGTATAAATCAAGCAAGTCTTGGGATTTATATTCTTCACTTTTTCCTATTAAATAATTTTTTATATAAAGTTTTCCCTAAAGTAAATGAACATGCACATGCAATATTAGCAATACCTATTAATGTAATGATTACGATTGGTCTTAGTATGTTAATAACGTTAGTATTACAACGAATTCCAGTGGTAAAAAAACTAGTTCCGTAATGATATCTCCTTTGTAAGCTTTATATGAGTATCGTTGCTAAATTAGCAGGCTTAATAGTAAGTCTGCTTTTTGTTTTTTTATCAAATGATGAACATAGACTTCGATTCGGGCAATGATTTCAATATAATGAAATGTAGGCAATGGCGCATAGGATTTATATTACGGATAAATATATAAATAAGTTAAAATACATAACAAAATGAGGTTAGTATATGAGCGAAAAAAGTTTTAAAGAATATGCATTGAGTAAGGAAATTGTAAGGGCACTTACTAGTTTAAAATATGAACAGCCAACAGAAGTACAAGGAAAAGTAATTCCAGTTGCACTAGAAAAGAAAGACCTTGTCGTGAAATCACAAACCGGAAGCGGGAAGACAGCTTCTTTTGGTATCCCGCTTTGCGAAATGATCGAATGGGAAGAAAATAAGCCCCAAGCCTTAATTCTTACGCCAACGAGGGAACTTGCTGTGCAGGTAAAAGAAGATATTACGAATATAGGAAGATTTAAACGGATTAAAGCGACTGCCGTTTATGGAAAATCACCATTTGCACGACAAAAATTAGAATTAAAGCAAAAGACACATATTGTAGTTGGAACCCCTGGGCGTGTGTTAGATCATATTGAAAAAGGAACTTTTTCTTTAGAGCGTCTGAAATATTTGGTGATTGATGAGGCAGATGAAATGTTAAATATGGGATTTATCGATCAAGTAGAAGCAATTATTGATGAATTACCTACAGATCGAATGACAATGCTATTTTCTGCGACACTACCAGAAGACGTTGAAAATTTATCTCATACATATATGAAATCACCGACCCATATCGAGATTAAAGCTTCTGGGATTACGACAGATAAAATTGAACATATCCTGTTAGAAGTGAGAGAAGAAGAGAAATTTTCACTTCTTCAAGATATAACAACTCTTGAAAATCCAGATAGCTGTATCATCTTCTGTCGCACACAAGAAAATGTAGACCATGTGTTCAGACAGTTAAAACGTTCTGGCTATCCTTGTGATAAAATTCATGGTGGTATGATACAAGAAGATCGTTTTGCAGTAATGAATGACTTTAAAAGAGGAAAATTTCGTTATTTAGTCGCTACAGATGTAGCAGCGCGAGGAATTGATATTGAAAATATTACCCATGTCATTAACTATGACATTCCATTAGAAAAAGAAAGTTATGTACACCGGACAGGAAGAACAGGGCGCGCTGGTAATAGTGGAAAAGCAATTACATTCGTAACGCCGTATGAAGAGAGATTCTTGGTAGAAATTGAAGAGTATATCGGTTTTGAAATTCAAAAAATAGAAGCTCCGTCAAAAGAGGAGCTTGCAAAGGGAAAGGCAGCCTTTGAAGATAAAATAAATGCGAAACCAATTATGAAAAAAGAGAAAAGTGCAGGATTAAATAAAGATATTATGAAGTTGTACTTTAACGGTGGGAAGAAAAAGAAGATTCGAGCGGTAGATTTCGTTGGTACAATTGCTAAAATCCCAGGTGTCACAGCGGATGATATAGGAATTATTACGATACAAGATAATGTTTCTTATGTTGATATATTAAACAGAAAAGGCCCGCTTGTTTTAAAAGTAATGAAAAACACAACAATAAAAGGTAAGCAGTTAAAGGTTCATGAGGCTATTAAGTAAAAGGAACTACCCACTCTAACAGGTGGGTAGTTTTTTTGTGAAAAATAAGGAAATTATGTAAGAATAAACTTGTTATATTCGTATATATAAGTGAAGGGGGAGAAGGTATGAATGATAGGGAATTAGTAGATGAAATAAAAAAACAAAATACGGAAGCATTGGATCAATTGATCCTTCAATATAGTAAATTGATTTATGGAGTAATCGGAAGTGTACTTGGAGAGAACCATGAAAGAGCAGAAATTGAAGAGTGCTATAACGATGTTCTTCTCATACTTTGGTATAAAATAGACAGTTTTCAAATAGAAAAAGGACAACTTAAAAACTGGATTATTTCTATTGCGAAGTTTAAGGCACTAGATTATAAAAGAAGGTTGAAGAGAAAAAGAATTGAACAAACAATAGAACAACTTATTTTACAAGATGATGAAGATGTAGAAAAAGGATTGCTCAAAGAAGAGGAAAAAGAATTCGTTTTGACAGCAGTTCGTCAGTTAGATGGTGTAGATCATAGTATCTTTTATCGAAGGTATATTGTGGATGAAAGCATAGAGGATATTTCAAGGAAACTACATATGAGTACCGGTTCAGTTTATACTAGATTATCAAGGGGAAAGGAGAAATTAAAAAGGATAATGGAGGGATATTATGAATTGTGAAAGCTATAATATAGATCAAATTGTTTTCGAGCAGTGGGATGAACAAGAAATATCTCGATTTGAAGCAATAGGGGAGCTCCTTGTTGGAAGCTTGGAGAAGAAGAAAAAAGATATCAGAAAACGAATTGCTAGAGAAAATTTTCAGGAGATAGAAGTAAAGGCAAATAATGAGTTAAAAGAAAATGAATTTATTGAATTACAATTCCAAGCAAGAGCTACAGGTGGCTACTATTTGGGTGCAATTATGTGTTCAGCAGACTATGCCGTAATGCCATTAGCGCTTATGGATGTAGGAAATCGATTTGTGGTTTTTGGAACAAGACATAAAGTTATGATTTATGAAGTAAAGGAACTTTATCAAATTCAAAGAGCATACATTATAGATTATGATGATATTTTTAAATACTATTACAAAATAAAAAAGAACGATACGATATTATGTTTTAAAGCCAAGAAAGATAAGTATGGGCAGCTAAGAGAATGCTCAAACTGGATGTTATATGGGTATTTGCAAGGGAGAATTAACATGATTATTAATAGTTCAGATAGAGATATCATAGCTAAGTACCTTGATAGAGAGATTAATTCGAAAAGAGGTCATTAAAAAGGAAAAAGTACATTCTTTTGGTGTAAGATGTACTTTTTTGATCAATAGGGATATGAAAAAGTTATTTGGTATTTATTTTTGAATTTTCCATTCGCATATCATATGAAGCTGCCCATCTTTTAATTTTGCTTGAAGTGAACCACCCATTTTCAGCATCGTTACTAATGATAAATAGTAAGATGCTTTTTGCTTTTGTAGAGTAATGGATATATTACAACTTGCATGATTAAGGGTGTTATAGATTAGATTTTCCATGACACGCTTAACGGCAGATTCATCAGCAATGATTTGAATATCTTCGTTTTGTATATGAATACTTGGTTCCATTTTCTTTTCACTAAATTGATCATAAAAAACGACTAAGGTTTCCCATGCTAAGTGATTTATTTTTACCATATGAAGGTTTAATTGATAATCAACAGAATCAATAACGGACAGTTCAAAGAAGTCATTTACTAAGGCCTGTAAACGTGTTGATTTATTTTTAATAATCTTCAAATAGTGTTCTTTTTTATATGTTGTTAGTTCACTTGAATCTAATAACTGAATATATCCTATGATAGAGCATACTGGAGTGAACACCAATAGATTTAGCAATTGTTTTTCCACCTTCAGTCCCCTCTAAATATCGTCTCACCGCTCGTATTTTTTCTTTCGAAGAAAATTTAGCCATAAAAAGTGCACCTCCAATTGTTAGACTGTGTCTAACAATTGGGGTGCACTTCAGAAGTAGGTGGCTTTATTCATGGTTAAGATTCTTTCAAATCGTCAACTAATTTTTCTGCTAAACGTCTATACATATTGCTCATTGTTACAAATGAAGTTAGCAATAAGAGTTTTTCTAATTCCTTATCCTCAAATGAAGCGGCAGCTTTTACCTCAGCCACCCGATTATCTACATCCCTTTTAAAGTTCTCAACATTTGTTTCTGTAAGTTCAAGATAATCTTTGTAGAGGGTGTCCAGTTCGAAAGTATCCTCGTTTATGAGTCTTTCATTGAGAGTCGCTAAAGAACTTTTAATATCATTAATCGAGAGGGCACCCTTTAATTGATAAATTAAACTAATTAAAATCATATGCTCTTTTGAGTATTTTTTATTTTTTATGGGGATGAATAATTTTCCCTTTGCATAGTTATTGATCATCGTTTTTGTAAGTACTTTTTCATCTTCTGTTCTTGTTGTATCACCGTAGTTATTTTCAAATAGTTGAACAACTTGATCTACATATAAATCCACATTAGGGATATCTTCAAGCCTAATGTTTTTTTCTAAATGTAATGTTTCGAGTAAGTTCTTTATGTTTTCCATATAAACCCTCACCTTTGTAGGAATAATGTACACTTTATCTTTAAATATGGTATTACGAAACAAATGAATTGTAAATGTTGACCTCTATATGAATTGTGTATATAATTACATGTAGTTATAAAAACTACATGTAATTATATAAGGGGTTGTTAATGTGAATGTTTATGTGAGAGAACCAGTTAATGCGTTTACCCATCTAGGAGGCGCCATTTTATCATTTATTGCTTTGCTAGCTATGCTTGTGAAAGTTTCTGTGAAAATGCCATCTATTTCTACAATTTCAGCGGTTATTCTATTTGGAGTAGGGATGATGATTCTTTATGCAGCTTCGGCCGTGTATCACAGTGTTGTAGCAAGCGAACGTGTTATTTATTTCTTTAGAAAACTGGATCATTCTATGATTTTCATTTTAATTGCAGGTACATATGCACCTTTTTGCTTAATTACATTACAGGCTGCAAATGGTTTACTATTATTTGTGCTAGTTTATGCTACAGCTATATGTGGTATTGTTTTTAAAATGTTTTGGTTTAACTGTCCGAGATGGTTATCAACAGCAATCTACCTTATGATGGGATGGTTAATTGTTTTATTCTTTGCACCGCTATCAGAAAATCTCAGCATAGAGGGTATTTTGTTTTTAGTACTTGGTGGTGTTTTTTATACGATTGGTGGATTTATTTACGGAGCAAAACCAAAATGGCTAGAATTTAAATATATGGGGCATCATGAAGTTTTCCATATTTTTGTGTTGTTAGGTAGTCTGGCCCACTTTGTATGTGTATATTGTTATGTGATTTAATAAGTTCTATGTAAGGGTTACATATCACGAGGTATGTGGCCTTTTTAATGGGAATAATTTAAAGTGAAAATTTAATCTCACTATATTATAGATAGGAAGAGTGAGGGGGACGGCAAAATTAGAATCAACCTAAGATAGGGCGATTCTAATTTTGCTCAATTACGTGCATGTTCATTAAAGGATTTGATTAGGAATATATCCTTGATGAACTCGAACAAGTTGTTTATGATATACTTTATCACCTTCTTGTCCTGTAGATGAAGATGAGCTACGTCCGAAGCAATTTGTAATAATATTGGAATGATCGAAGTGAGTGATACGAATTTCATAAAGACTAATTTTGTCATCTAAGTTCGCATACAGAACTACTAATTTTTCACTATCAAGATAGTAGGGGAAATTTGCTTCTTCCTTTTCTCCAACTAGGATTGGTAGTTGTATAGGATTAGAATGGTTGGACCAATCCCATATCTCTACATTAATATAACGTGCATAATTTCTATCTAAGTTTACAATGTTTGCTACGACAGAAGCTGTTTGTGGTTCACGTGTTAATACACCTGTTGAGTGAACGACTTGTTTAGGCATATAATCTCACCTTTCATAAAACATAAATTTTAATTTACGATATTTTATGATAGAAGTGATAGTTTGGTATATGGCAAATGCTTGCTTCTACTTGTTTCTAAAAGAAATGGGTAGGGAATAATATAGATTTTGAATTTTATTCCAGAATTTTCGGCGTTTATTTTTAGATATAATGCTGTTATGATGATGTTATCGTTTTCAGATTGTGTTATATGAGATTGACTTTATCTACTGTTGGAAAGAAATATACTATTTTGAAAACGCTTTAATGATATGGTACAGTGATTGCATTCTTTGGATTTCTTTTTGTTTTGAGGTAGGAAGTCTGACTTATTTTGAATAAAAAGTGCTAGTACGCATGAAATAATAATTGTTTCTTGTGTATGCAATTTGAAATGGGTAGGACAATATCACTAGTATAATTTTATGTTACGAGGAGGTTAAGGTGTGAAAAAATATGATTTTCACACGAACATATATGGGTTACGTTGGGTTATTGCTTTCAGGCGCAGCTTTGTTTTTAAACAGTCTTGTCATATTAGGAAAAGCAGAGGAAAAAAGCGCAGGTGTTTTTAATTTATTTGTAGGGGTGCTGCAAATTGTCATTCCGTTTTACCTTATTATGATTTCTGATCAAAGTAATTGGACTGTATATTCATATGCAGCCACTTTTTTATTTGGTTTAACGTATTTGTATGTGGGTATCACCTTTATTACGGGAGTGAGTGGCAATGGGCTAGGATGGTTTTGCCTCTGGGTGGCTCTTGTTGCACTATTTTATATGGTTGTGTCATTCGTTCAATTCCAAGATATTGTTAATGCACTGACTTGGTTTATGTGGGCGCTTCTTTGGTATTTATTCTTTGTGTTAAATGTACAAAAAAAGAATATAAACCAATACCTTGGTAGGATCGCATTTGTACAATCATGGGTAACGCTCACGTTGCCATCGCTTCTTTATTTTATGGGGATATGGGGAACACCAGTAGTTTATCAGGCATGGATTTATGTATCGGTAGTTTCTATTTTATATTTCTGTTATTGCATTTTAAAATATCGAGTACTTTAATAGTAGTAAGATGAGGGAAAGAGAATCTGACTGGATTCTCTTTTTTATGTGGAAATAAATTCAAGTATAATGAAGTTACAAATACTTATTCAGTCACCATAGAACATTAAAGTAACTAAGGGAATGATACATATGACGAAAATATTAGTGTTAGGCGGAACAAGATTTTTCGGAAAACGATTAGTTGAAAGCCTCCTGCAAGCTGGGCACGATGTAACAATTGCAACGCGGGGACTTAAGACAGACTCGTTTGGTAGTGCTGTTAAAAGAGTCGTTGTAGATCGAGAAGATGAAGGGATGCTAAAGGAAATGTTAGCGGGTGCAAGTTATGACGTTGTGTATGATAACCTATGCTATAGTCCGAATGCAGCGAAGATTATATACAAAGTACTTCATAGTAAGGTGAAGAAATATATTGTTACATCCTCAATGGCTGTATATGAGTCGGCACTATCTTTAAAAGAAGATGATTTCAATCCGTATCAGTATCCGATTGTTTATGGAGATAGGCAAGATTTTTCTTATAGTGAAGGAAAAAGATTAGCAGAGGCCGTTTTGTTTAAACATGCAACATTTCCTGTAATTGCAGTGCGCTTTCCAGTTGTTATTGGTGAAAATGATTATACAAAACGATTGCAGTTTTATGTTGAAAATATCGTGAAGAGAAAGCCTTTTGTAGTAGAAGATATAGAAGGCAAAATGTCTTTTATCCATGAAAAAGAAGCAGGTGGTTTTCTAGCATATCTTAGTACGATGAATATAGATGGTCCAATTAATGCATGTAGTAATGGTGTGATTTCTATGCGAGAAGTTATTCGTTTTGTAGAAAAAAATACAGGCATAAAAGCTTATATTGAAGCAAAAGGTGAGAACGTGGCCCCGTATAATGGGATGGAAAATTGTACGATAAATAATACGAAAGCAAAAGAATTAGGATTTCAGTTTAGAAATTTAGAGACGGATGTAAACAATATATTGAAATACTATATTGAAGTAATATAATGATTATTCATAAATCCCCGGGTGGTAATCCGGGGATTTTGGAGGATTTCGACGATACTAGTTTACATTATCAAATTTACCTTATACGCATGACTAGTGTTTTTGTGATTTAATTGCATGTAATTTTCATTTACTTGATCCCAGTTAACAGTATGCCACCAATTTGTAATAAATTCTGGACGGTGGTTTTGATACTGCAAATAATAAGCATGTCCCCATACATCAATTACGAGCAATGGGATTTTTCCTTCTTGCAAGGGTGTATCTTGATTTGGTTTGTTACTACACTCTTTTTTGCTTATACTGTAAAGTAATAGTGTCTTGTTAAAGTAGAAGGAGATTGTTTATGGATAAAATGAAAGAATTAATAGATGAAGCAAGGAAGTTTATTACAATTTGTTATCAAGAGCTTGCTAGAGAGCAGCAAATAGAAGAGCGTCTCAGCCAAATTGTGTCGGAAATAGAGCGGACAGGAACATATGAACACACCTTTGAGGAACTTGTTCATGGTGCACGTATGGCCTGGAGAAATAGTAACCGATGTATTGGAAGATTATTTTGGAATAAAATGCATATATTAGATGCTCGTGAAGTGAATGATGAGGAAGGAGTATATAATGCACTTATTCATCATATTCGATATGCAACGAATAACGGAAAAATTAAACCGACAATTACAATTTTTAAGCAGTATAACGGTGAACAAAATAACATTCGAATTTATAACCATCAGTTGATTCGTTATGCGGGATTTGAAACAGAAATGGAAGTGATAGGTGATTCTCATTCGATTCCATTTACAGCGTTTTGTCAGAAACTTGGCTGGAATGGAGAAGGTACGAATTTTGATGTATTGCCACTCGTATTTTCTGTTGATGGACGAGAACCTGTATATAGGGAAATTCCGAAAGAAGAGGTAAAAGAGGTTGAGATTGAGCACCCAGAATATCCATTTGTATCCTTAGGTGCAAAATGGTATGGGGTACCAATGATTTCAGATATGCGTCTAGAGATTGGTGGCATTTCTTATACAGCTGCTCCTTTTAATGGTTGGTATATGGAAACAGAAATTGGGGCTCGTAATTTGGCAGATCATGATCGTTATAATTTACTTCCAGCTGTTGCAGAAATAATGAATTTGGATACTTCGAGAAACAGTACATTATGGAAAGATAAGGCGTTAGTTGAATTAAATGTAGCTGTTTTGCATTCTTTCAAAAAGCAAGGAGTAAGTATTGTAGATCATCATACAGCAGCACAGCAGTTTGGACAATTTGAAAAGCAAGAGGCGGCTTGTGGCCGTGTCGTGACGGGAAATTGGGTATGGCTCATTCCACCATTATCGCCAGCTACTACCCACATCTATCATAAACCTTATCCGAATGATATTCTGACTCCAAATTTCTTTCATAAATAAAAACAAAAGCATTGAAATGTAGAATTTCAATGCTTTTTGATTAAGTTTAATCCAGTACTTTTCCTTTCGTTTCCGGTACACACACTAGCATTGTAATTAATCCAATTGGATAGATAATGAAAATAAGTGATAGAGCTCCGAATAAATTACTACCTGTAGCAAGTAAACCGATAATAACAGGGCCAAATCCTGCGAGATACATATCATTCTTCTTGACGATACCTTCACTATTTTTCGATAATAAAACTAATTAAACAAATAAAGGATGAATCACAGATGCTAGATTTAGTGCTTATGATGATTGAACGAGTTGGATTAATTGTTATATTAGGTTTTTTACTTTCGCATATTAAAACATTTAGGCGCCTTCTTCATAAACAAGATGGATATAAAGATAAGCTCATGCTTATTTGTATTTTTTCGTTATTTACAATTATAAGCAATTACACAGGAATTGAAATTGCAGGGAATACCATTATGAATGAAAATTGGCTGCAAGGTGTCTCTTCATCGAGTACGATTGCCAATACACGTATTATGGGAGTTGGAATTAGTGGTTTACTAGGTGGACCGATTGTCGGGATTGGCGTTGGATTTATTGCTGGCATTCATCGTTATATGCTTGGGGGAACAACAGCCCTTAGTTGTGCGATTTCATCTATTTTAGCAGGAATTATTACCGGTTATATTGGCCGTGTTTTTGAAAAGCATAACCGTGTGATTACACCTAAATTCTCAGCTGTTTTAAGTGTTTTTATTGTATCTTTGGAAATGATTATGATCTTATCTATTGTAGAAGATGGATTTGACGTTGTAAAAAAAATCGCAATACCGATGATTCTTGTGAATAGTTTCGGGAGTTTTATTTTATTGTCTATGGTACAAGCTATTTTACGCCAAGAAGAAAATGCCAAGGCTTTACAAACTCATAAAGTACTTCGGATTGCTGATAAGACATTGTCTTATTTTCGCCAAGGCTTAACGGAGGAATCTTGTAAACATGTGGCACAAATTATCCATCGTTTTACAGGGACAGATGCGGTATCTTTAACAGATACAGAAAAAATATTGGCGCACGTTGGATTAGCATCTGATCACCATATCCCTTCTCATAGTTTAATTACAGGATTATCAAAAGAAGTATTAAAAACAGGGAAAATAATGAAAGCGAAATCACGAGAGATTATTAACTGTCAACATGAAGAATGTCCTTTGCAGGCAGCAATCGTTATTCCGTTAACTTCGCATGGCAATACAATTGGAACATTAAAGCTTTATTTTAAAAATCCGAACCAATTAAGCCGTGTGGAAGAAGAATTGGCAGAAGGGTTAGCGAAGATTTTCTCAACACAGCTTGAGTTAGGAGAGGCAGAATTACAAAGTAAACTACTTCAAGATGCAGAGATAAAAGCATTACAAGCACAAATTAATCCGCATTTTTTATTCAATGCGATTAATACAGTATCAGCTTTATGCCGTACAGATGTAGAAAAGGCAAGAAAGCTCTTATTGCAACTTAGTGTTTATTTTCGGTGTAATCTACAGGGAGCACGCCAGTTACTTATTCCATTAGAGCAAGAACTGAATCATGTACATGCATATTTATCATTAGAACAAGCAAGGTTCCCAAATAAATATGAGGTGAAAACATATATAGAAGAAGGATTACAGATAATTTTACTCCCACCATTTGTACTGCAATTGTTAGTGGAAAATGCACTTCGTCATGCCTTTCCGAAAAAACAACCAATTTGTCAGGTAGAAATTTATGCACACGCGCAGGGAGATATGGTTCATTTTAAAGTGAAAGATAATGGTCAGGGAATTGAACAAGGGCGCTTAGAGCAATTAGGAGGGGGAGTCGTTCCATCGGAAAAAGGAACAGGAACGGCGCTATATAATATTAATCAACGGTTAATAGGACTGTTTGGGAAAGATACAACACTTCATATCGAGAGTGAATTAGAAAAAGGGACAGAAATTTTATTTACAATTCCGATTCAAAACATAGGGGAGGAAGAAAGCGGTGTTAAAGGTATTAGTAGTTGACGATGAGATGTTAGCACGGGATGAATTGAAATATTTATTGCAGCGTACGAAAGAAGTGGATGTAATTGAAGAAGCTGATTGCGTGGAAGATGCATTAGAAAAGCTAATGGGGAATAAGCCGGATCTTGTCTTTTTAGATATTCAGCTTTCAGATGATAATGGATTTGAGATTGCGAATATATTAAAGAAAATGAAGAACCCACCGTCCATTGTTTTTGCAACAGCTTACGATCAATATGCGCTGCAAGCATTTGAGGTGGATGCATTAGATTATATTTTAAAGCCGTTTGATGAAGAGCGAATTGCACAGACACTGAAAAAATATAAGAAACGAAAGCAAACTGAAACAGAGAAAAACCAAGATGTAAGAGCTAAAGATGTAGCTGCGGAGATGCATAAGCTTGCATTGCCAATAGAAGAATCCATTGTGCTCGTGAATATTGAAGATATTGTTTATGTGGGACTTGTGGACGGGAAAGTAACTGTAAAGACGATTCGGGAAACATACGTAACCCATGATACGCTTGTTATTTTAGAAAAGAAGCTGCCGCAAACGAGCTTTATGCGCGTTCACCGTAGTTTTCTTGCGAATATCAACCATATTTCGGAAATACAGCCCTGGTTTAACTCTACTTATAATTTAATTATGAAAGAGGGATCTAAGGTACCTGTAAGTCGTACATATGCAAAGGAACTTAAAAAGCTGCTTCGTATTTAAGAAGCAGCTTTTGCATTTCATCCCGTTATTTTTGTAACTGATTCCGTATATTTGACGTCCCGATATGTAAACGCTTACTTAATCGTTTACATCATATACAATGAAGGTACCAAATCGAAAGAGGTGGCCAAAGTGAGTACAAAAAAAGTATACAGTTTCTTATCACAAGCATTTGTTTTTTCAGCTATCATGTTGGTTTCTCATATTATTGCAACGCACTTACCAATTCCAATGCCTTCATCAGTAATCGGATTAGTCATTTTGTTTAGTCTATTATGTTTAAAGGTTATTAAGTTGGAGCAGGTTGAATCACTTGGAACGGCGTTAACAGGTATTATTGGATTTCTTTTCGTACCATCTGGTATTTCCGTTATTAACTCTCTTGGGGTAATGGGGCAATACTTTGTACAAATCATAACTGTAATTGTTGTCGCAACAATTATTTTACTAGCAGTAACAGGTTTATTTGCACAATTTATTCTAGGTAAAGATGAAAAAGAAACAACTGATACAAAACAATTAGATGTTGTAAATAAAGGACGCAAACACGGAAAAGTTGCGTAATATATCAGACCATATATGGTTAGGAGGTAATGAACATGGCAAGCACAATGACTCCATACTTCGGAATCGTCGTTTCATTAATCGCATACGGGATCGGAACATTCTTATTTAAACATTCAAAAGGATTCTTCTTATTTACACCACTGTTTGTAGCAATGGTACTTGGTATTGTCTTTTTAAAGGTTGGAAATTTTACATTTGAAGAATATAATACTGGCGGTAAAATGATTAGTTTCTTCTTAGAGCCAGCAACAATTGCCTTTGCAATTCCGTTATACAAACAAGTTGATAAGCTAAAAAAATATTGGTGGCAAATTTTATCCGCTATCGTTGTTGGATCTGTTTGTTCGGTGATTGTCGTGTTCATTGTCGCAAAAGCAATTGGTTTAGATACATCTGTAATGAACTCTATGCTACCACAGGCAGCAACAACAGCAATTGCACTACCAATATCTGAAAGTATCGGTGGTATTCCAGCAATTACATCTTTTGCAGTTATCTTTAACGCAGTTATTGTATACGCACTTGGTGCTTTATTCTTAAAAACATTTAAAGTGAAAAATCCAATTGCGAAAGGATTAGCGCTAGGAACTGCGGGACATGCACTTGGCGTTGCGGTTGGGATTGAAATGGGCGAAGTAGAAGCAGCAATGGCAAGTATTGCAGTAACGGTCGTTGGGGTTGTAACGGTAGTTGTTATTCCGATGTTTATGCCATTTATCGGCTAACAGAATATGTTTTGTGAAAAATATAAAAGCAAGCTATTCGTAGGACAGATTTCTACTGATAGCTTGCTTTTTGTGTTACAGTAGTGGTAAGACCTATTTTATATAAAAATAAATGAGATTTTCCTTAAATCTTCATTAATACTTTGGATAATACGTTCTGAAAAGGACTATTGTATTGTAAAATAGAAAGTAGCTAATGTATCTTGTTCTTAAATCTAGCGAAAGCAAAGAAGATAGGTAGGAGAGTCCATAAGCACTCGATTTGTGGGGGAGATAAAGAAAATCCCACTTATTAAAGTCTCACTTTATAGGACAGGAGAGATCACTCGTCGATTATGCAAATGAAAAGCCTGTTTCAAAGCAAAGGATTCCAAAGATTACTTGTACTGCTCTTGTTGGCTCTTATATTATATGGGCTACAAAGTATGTTTAATTTAATTTTAATTACGTTCATTCTTACGTATTTAATGGATCGATTCCAAAAGTTTATTTCTCGAAAACTCGATCATTTTATGCCGATTAATCGAAAAATTATTATATCGTTATTATATGTGATGTTAGTTGGTGGAATCACTGTTACGTTAGTTAAGTATCTGCCAGTACTAACGGTGCAAATCTCACAATTAATCTACCAGTTTAATGTATTCTTTAAAAATCCACCAGATAATGAAATTATAAAGGCAGCAATTAATGCCATTAACCATATGGAGCTTTCCAAATATATTGGGCAAGGTGTGGACATTCTTTATAAATCCATCGCCAATGTTGGGAAATTTGGGCTGCAATTTTTCCTTTCTCTTATTTTAAGTTTATTCTTCTTACTTGAGAAGGCACGTATTGTCGCTTTTACCGCGAAATTTAAAGAGAGCAGACTTGCCGTTTTTTATAATGAAATTGAATATTTCGGAAAGAAATTCGCACGTTCTTTCGGAAAAGTAATTGAAGCGCAGTTTTTAATTGCTATTGTTAATTGCGTTTTATCTGTTATTGCGCTATGGATTTTAGGATTTCCACAATTGCTTGGTTTAGCGTTAATGATCTTTTTACTCGGCTTAATTCCAGTAGCTGGTGTAATCATTTCGCTCGTTCCGCTTTGTATGATTGCTTATAATATTGGTAGCATTACGTATGTAGTTTATATTTTAATAATTGTTGCTGTTATTCATGCACTTGAAAGTTATGTGTTAAATCCAAAATTCATGTCACAAAAAACGAATTTACCGATTTTTTATACATTTATGGTATTAACTTTCTCTGAACACTTTTTAGGTGTGTGGGGGCTTATTATTGGTATACCAATTTTTGTGTTCCTATTAGATGTGTTAGATGTGACGAGCGATGAGATAGAAAAAGATTCTGCTAAAAAATAGAGTAAAAAAAGCATCGGACGCCGGTGCTTTTTCTTTTATAACTTCTAACTTCTTATGCCATACTGTAAGAAGAATTAAATAATTGGGGTGAAATAAATGGCTATAAATGAAAAGGTAGAAATTGCAACGTTTGCAGGAGGGTGTTTCTGGTGTATGGTTTCACCATTTGAAGAGATGGAAGGTATTATACAGGTTATTTCAGGTTATACGGGTGGGTATAAAGAGAACCCGACTTATAAAGAAGTTTGTTCTGAAACAACAGGGCATTATGAAGCGGTACAAATTACATTCGATGCAAATAAAATGCCATATGAAAAATTATTAGACATTTATTGGAGGCAAATTGATCCAACAGATATTGGAGGTCAATTTCATGATCGTGGACAATCTTATGAAACTGTAATTTTTTATCATAGTGAAGAACAACTTGAACAAGCAGAAGCTTCAAAATTGGCACTTGCTGAGAGCGGTTGGTTTTCGGAACCAATTGCTACAAAAATACTCCCTGCTACTACATTTTATCCAGCTGAAGAGTATCATCAAGGATATCATAAGAAAAATGCATTTCGCTATGAATTATATCGCCAAGGATCAGGACGCGATGCGTTTATTAAAAAACATTGGCCGAAAGATAATGCGCATTTAAAAGAGCGATTAACAGATATGCAATTTTATGTAACACAAGAAAATGGTACAGAGCCTCCGTTCCAAAACGAATATTGGAATCATAAAGAGGAAGGAATTTACGTAGACATTGTTTCCGGTGAACCACTATTTACTTCTTTAGATAAATTCGATAGTGGATGCGGTTGGCCGAGTTTTACAAAACCAGTGATGTCCGCTAGTATAAAAGAGAAAATGGACGTTAGTCACAATATGACGCGTACGGAAGTAAGAAGTAAAGAAGGCGATTCTCACCTTGGGCATGTGTTCCCAGATGGGCCAGGTCCGAATGGTCTTCGTTACTGCATTAATTCAGCGGCGCTTCGGTTTATTCCGAAAGAGGAATTGGAGAAAGAAGGCTATGGAGATTTTTTAATCTTGTTCGGAAATAAAAAATAACCTCGCATATTGCGAGGTTACTTCTTTATTCTACTGTTTTCTTTTTAAACTTACTGAGTACCTCATAAACAATTGGAACGATAAGAAGTGTTAGTAATGTTGAACTTGTTAACCCACCAATTACCGTTACTCCAAGACCTTTAGAAATTAATCCACTTCCTTCGAATCCTAGTGCAAGCGGGATAAGGGCACCAATTGTTGCGATTGCAGTCATTAGAATTGGGCGTAAGCGTGTTGCGCCAGCTTCTAACAATGCTTCGCGTGTTGATAGCCCCTCGCGCTCCTTATGAATAACACGGTCGATGAGAACAATTGCATTCGTTACAACGATACCGATTAACATAAGGGCACCAATCATTGCCGATACGCTTAACGTTTCACCAGAAATCAATAAGGCAACAAGGGCACCAATGATTGTAAATGGTAGCGAGAATAAGATTGCGAGTGGTGCAAGTGCACCGCCGAATGTAACGACAAGAACGAAGTATACAATGGCAATCGCAGCTAACATTGCTAGGCCAAGTTGTTTAAATGATTCTTGAATATCTTTTGTAACACCACCCATAGAAACATCTATACCAGAAGGAAGATCCATTTTATCTACTTCTTTCTGGACAGCAGCAGATGCTTTAGAAACATCATCAGATGTTAATTTTGCACTTACTTCTGCATAAACGCGACCATCACGATGTGTTACTGTATTGGAAGTTTCACCTTCTTTTACAGTCATAACATCTTTAACAGCAACCTCGTTGCCAAGTGGTGTTGTAATTTTACGATTTGTTAAATCATCAATTGTTTGATAATCATGTTTTTCTGCTTCTACATATACGTTAACATCTTTACCGTCTTTTTTGATTGTAGTAAGGACAGGGCGATCATGTTGGTTAGAAAGTCCCATTCCAATTTGGGCAGCGGTTAGCCCCATCTTACTTAATTTTTCTTGATCAGCGACTAATGTGTATTCTGCGTATGTTTTTGCAATACTAGAGTCAACATCTTTTAAATCTTTATTCTTTTTCATGATGTCCTGAATATCTTTAACAACAGGTTTGATGTCTTCTGAGCTATCTCCGTATACGTACAGCTTGATTTCATTGCTACCGCCACTTGCTCCGAAGTCTTGGCTTTTCCATTCACCTTTTCCTGTCATCTTTTGTAAGTCTTTAATAACTTGTTCTTTCTCTTTGTCGAAGTTCTTTGTGTCATTATCATACTGAACGAAGAACATAGCTTGATTTGTTTTACCTGGACTCATTGGGTTTTCTCCACCTAATGAGAACTGAATTGTTTTTACATCTTTTTTATCTTGGAAGTGTTTTTCAGCTTTTGTTGTAATTTTTTCAACATCTTCTAAAGTTTGCCCTGGTGCAGGGTTATACGTTGCAATAATCATTTTCTCTTCTTCAGATGGTAAGAAACTTACACCGATAATTGGTACAAGTGCAAGGCTACCTACTAATAAAAGAACAGCAAGGCTAGATGTAATGATTTTATGGTTTAATGCCCATCCAAGCAGGCGTTTATAGCCATTTGCTAATTTACTTGGTTTTTCTTCATGATGTATTTGTTTTTCTCTTGTACTTTCCTTTTTAAATAAAGAGTGTGCTAACATTGGTACAATTGTAACTGCTACAAGTAATGAAGCTAACAAGGCAAAGACAATTGTTAAAGCGAACGGTAAGAACATTTCACCAATCATACCTTTTACAAGTCCAAGAGGTAAAAAGACTGCAATTGTTACAATTGTTGAAGACATAATCGGAACAAACATCTCTTTTGTCGCTTCACGAATTAAGTCTCTACCTTTTAATTTTTCGTCTGATAAGGACATGCGTCGGTAAATATTTTCAATAACAACGATCGAATCATCGACAACGCGCCCAATGGCAACGGTCATCGCTCCAAGCGTCATCATATTAAGTGTAATATCCATCTGTTTTAATACTAAAACAGCAATTAATAAAGAAAGTGGTATAGAGACAACAGAAATCAATGTTGTTCGAATGTTTCGTAAGAACAACATAATAATAACAATAGCAAAGATGGCACCAAATATTGCTTTGCTAAGCATAGTATCAACTGATTTCTCAATCGGTGCACCTTGGTCAAATGTTGAGATGATTTCTAAGTCTTTATATTTTTTCTCAAAGTCCTTCACTTTGTCTTTGGCCGCATTTACGACATCAACTGTATTTGCATTAGCAGCTTTTACGATTTGGATACCGATTGCTTCTTTTCCATTTGTACGGGAAATAGATTCGGCTGTTCCTACTTCTTTAATATCAGCAATTTCTTCTAATGTAACAGTGGGAATTCCGTTAGCTGCAGCCGGATTCATCTGTGGCGTTTGAGCTCCTGCTCCTGGTTTGCCTTGACCACTTGCTGCTGAAGGGACGGCAGGAATCTTCATTTCTTTTAAAGCTTTGATTGTTGTAATATTACCATCTACAACAACTGATTTCTCCGTATCTTTAAAAGTATAGAGACCAAGTGGTAAAGATACATCAGAACCTTTAATGATATTTTTAACAGTATCTTCACTTAAACCCAATTCTTGCATCTTATCTTTTTTAAAGACGAGTTGCACCTCATCTACTTGTTGTCCAGCAATTTGAACAGATGCAACGCCATCGAGCTCTTTTAGCCCTGGAACAATATTTTTTTCAACCTTTTCAGTTAAGGAAGCTAAAGATTCATCTTTACTTGCTATGCTTAATGAAATAACAGGAAAGGCATTAAAGTTTACTCGAGAAACTTTTGGATCTTTCACGCCTTCTGGTAATTTTACATTTGCAAGTGCTTCTTTAATTTCAGTTTCAGCTTTTTCCATATTCTTATCAAAGTCATATTCTACTTGAATAGACGAAGCATTTTGATAAGAGGAAGAACTTACAACGTTCACGCCATTTAAATTCTGCAGCTGTTCTTCCATCGGTTTCGATACCTTATCAGCTACTTCTGCTGGTGTAGCACCAGGATAAACCGTTGTTACCGTTACAACTGGCGTTGTAATGTCAGGAATTGTTTCTAGCTTCATATTAAGGCCGGAGTAAATCCCTGCAATGGTAACAATAATGGTTAGTAGCCAAACTGCGAACTTATTTTTTAAAGAAAAGTTAATGATTTTGTTCATGTTTGCGCTCCCTTTTTAACGTGTATTGACCAATCGGTCAGTCTAATACATAATATAACTGACTGATTGGTCAGTCGTCAATGAAAAGGAATGGTATAATAAAGGGAAACTTCCGTCAGTGGGGAGGGTTCTTCATCCCTCATTGATAGTTAGTCCTTACCAATTGGGCTTTTACAGGCAGTTATCCTCCATCTATCTTCCTCGTTTTTCTCTGAACCTAGAGGTGGAGGGACTGCCTGTTAATGCGGGATAAAGTTAAGGTGAAATTGTATGATGCGAGATTGAATTAGGAGAGAAAATATGAAAGAAAAAGAACGTTTAATTATAGAAATGGCAATGAAGTTATTTGCAACTAAAGGTGTGAACGCAACGTCGGTACAAGAGATTGTAACAGCATGCGGTATATCAAAAGGAGCATTTTATCTATATTTTAAATCGAAAGATGAATTGTTATTAGCGACACTCCGATATTATTATGACAAAATCCATAAAAAGATGATGGCTATTGATGGAGAATCATTGCTGCCACGTGAAAAGTTTGAAAAACAACTACATTGTCAATTTAATGATGTACAAAAACATAAGGAATTCATTATTATGCACGCGAGAGAAAATGCAATTCCTTTTAATAAAGAAGTAGAAGCATTTATGATGAGAATGAAGCTCGAGTCACATGCATTTTATCGAAATAGTTTATTATCAATTTATGGTGGACAGGTTACTCCATATCTTTTAGATCTTGTTATTATGGTAGAAGGGATATGCAGGGGTTATTTAGAGTTAATTATTTTAAATGTAGCTGAAATAGATTTATTTCATGTTTCATCATTTATTTTAAAGAGGGTGGATGATCTTGTAGCAGGTCTTGTACAATCTAAGGATACGCCTGTTTTACATGAAGAAAAGCTGGGACAATTCTTTTGTAGTTCAGAGCTTATTAAAGAGCAGGCAAAAGAGCATTTTTTACAGGAAATTGTTATGTTCAAACGTACATTAGCAGATCAATTAGAAAATGATGAGTTGTTAGTTACTTTAGATGTTCTCGAAGCTGAAATGAGGTTGCTAAATCCAAGAGTTCCAGTTATTCAAGGGATGCTGGCTAATTTAAAAGCTTACGATGATTTGAAGGATTTTCGGTTGAGATTAGCTGGGTATTATCATATAAAAGTTATATAGGATGGATTTGTTCATCCATAATAAAAAGGGGATCATAATAGATCCCCTTTTTTATTAGTTATTAGATTGTGCCCACTCTTCTACGTTCCAAACTTTTGTAATCCAATCCTCATAGAAATCTGGTTCGTGACATACAAGAAGGATTGTTCCTTTATATGCTTTTAAAGCTTTTTTTAATTCTTCTTTAGCTGTAACATCAAGGTGATTTGTTGGCTCATCAAACAGGATCCAGTTGCTTTCTTCACCCATTAATTTACATAGACGGACTTTCGCTTGCTCTCCACCGCTTAATTGGCTTAATGGACGAGAAATATGCTCGTTTTTCAAACCACATCGTGCTAACATTGCCCGAACTTGGTGCTGATCTAGACTTGGGAATGTATTCCATACATCATCGATGGGCGTTAAATTCTCAGCTTTTACCTCTTGTTCGAAGTATGCAGGTTCTAAGAAATCACCAAGGCTTGTTTTCCCGCTTAATGGTTTAATTTTACCTAGGATTGTTTTTAATAATGTTGATTTACCAACACCATTACATCCAACAATCGCGATTTTTTCTCCACGCTCAATTGTCATCGTTAATTTTGGTAATAATGCATGTGTGTATCCAATTTCTACATCTTCACCTTCAAAGACAAAGCGACTGCTTGCGCGACATTCTTTGAAAGAGAATTCTGGTTTAATTGCTGTTTCTGGGCGATCAATACGCTCCATGCGATCTAGTTGTTTCTGACGACTCTTTGCACGACCTGTTGTAGAATAACGAGCTTTGTTTTTTGCGATAAAATCTTCTTGTTTTTTAATGAATTCTTGCTGCTTTTGATAAGCGTTTAAATGTTGATTTTTATTGATTTCAGCTAGCTCTAGGAATTTTTCATATGTCGCTGTGTAACGCGTCATTTTTGAGAATTCTAGATGGAAAATAACATCAACACATTTGTTCATAAATTCCGTATCATGGGAAATTAAAAGGAACGCATGTGGATATTCTTTTAGGTAATTTGTTAACCATTGAATATGTTCAACATCTAAATAGTTGGTCGGCTCATCAAGTAATAGTACTTCTGGTTGTTCAAGTAATAGCTTTGCAAGTAATACTTTTGTACGCTGCCCACCACTTAATGCAGAAACATCACGGTCTAATCCAATTGCATCAATTCCAAGACCACGTGCAGCTTCTTCAATTTTAATATCTAATAAATAGAAACCACCTGCTTCAAGTGCATCTTGAATCTCTGCCATTTGATCAAGAAGTTCTTCTAATTCTTCCGGCGTAGCTGTTCCCATTTTCTCAGTAACGATATTGAGTTCTTTTTCTTTCTCAAATAAAGGTAAGAACGCATCTGTTAATACGTCACGGATCGTTCTGCCCGGTGTTAATATTGTATGTTGGTCTAAATATCCGTAATGTGTACCAGGTGTCCATTCTACGCGTCCTTCATCATGGATAAGTTGTCCAGTAATAATATTCATAAATGTTGATTTACCAACGCCGTTTGCACCAACTAAACCAACATGTTCTCCTGCTAATAAGCGCATTGATACGTCTTTAAATAGTGTACGATCACCAAATGTATGACCTAAATTTTCAACTGTTAATAAGCTCATAATGTCCTCCGTCCATTTCAAAATAGTACCTTGAATCATGATACTAAATTCTCGGATATAATGCTATCCTTTCAAAATGTATATTTTTTCAAAAATAGGATTGCTTTTTTTTGGAAAAAGAATATAATTTAATTGAACGGTGGTTAATTAAATTGTGAGGTATGAGAAATGTCGCCAAGAAGAGCAGTTAAACAAGAATTAACGAGAGAAATGATTATGAATGCAGCAAGGGATTTATTTATAAAACAAGGGTATCAGCATACTTCAATGCGTAAAATCGCAGCAGAATTAGGATATAGTCATGGATCAATCTATTATCATTTTAAAAATAAAGCAGAGCTTTTTTATGCGATGGTTGAACAAGATTTTCAATTATTGGATCAAAGGCTAGATGAAACGATTGCTCAAAATTTACAGCGAGAAGAACAATTAAAAGCAGTGTTATTAGGTTTTATTGAATTTGGTCTACGAAATCAAAGTCATTATGAAATTATGTTTTTGATTAAAGATGAAGAATTAAAAGAATGTCTAGCAGATGAGCCAAATGCTAGTTATGATAAGTTCGCTAATGTTATATCTTCCTTATGTAATGGAAAGGTAAGCATAATGACTATATGGTCTGTTTTTTTATCATTACATGGGTTTGTATCGCATTATTGTAGAAATGTCCAAACGTTTGAAGATGTACAAGATTTAGCTAAAGCACATGTGAATTTTATTGCGAAATCACTTCTTATGTAAGTGATTTTCTTTTTACAATTAATTGAACGGTGGTTAATTAAAAGGAGGATTAAGATGAAAAAGGCGTTAGTATTGGGAGCATCTGGAGCAATGGGATATGCAATTACAAAGGAATTGTGCGGGAGCGGGATTGATGTAATTGCTTTTGCGAGAAATAAGGAGAAGCTAGAAAAGCTGTTTTACGATGAGGAAAGAATACAAATAATAGCGGGAGATGTATTTAAGCAAGCAGATATAATGGGGACTGCTAAAGATGTAGATGTGATCTTTCATGCTGTAAATATTCCGTATACAGATTGGGAGATAAAACAGCCAGAGTTACTAAAAAATATATTAGAAACGACAAAACATCACGGTGCTAAATTAGCGATGGTAGATAATATTTATGCGTATGGAAGACAAGAACGAGGGAAGGTAACGGAAGAGGCTGTAAAGAACCCACATACAAAGAAGGGGAAAATTCGTTTACAGCTTGAATTGATGGCAAAACAGGCTGGTGTACCGGTACTTACTGCTCATTTTCCAGATTTTTATGGGCCAAATGCAGAAAGTACGCTTGTTCATCATACGTTACAAGGTGTTCTTGCAAATAAAATATCTAGCTTTGTCGGGGATAAGAAGCTTGCTAGGGAATATATTTTTACGCCGGATGGAGCTAAGGCGATTGTTGAATTAGCATTACGTGATAGTGCATATGGGCAAAACTGGAACATACCGGGTTCTGGTGTGATTACAGGGGAAGAGATGATTGGGCATATAAGAGAATTAACCGGATATACAAAACCTATAATGACTGTAAAAAAACGCATGATTGGAATGCTTGGCTTATTTGATAAACAAATGAAAGAGTTTGTAGAAATGTTGTATTTGACAGAAGAACCGGTTGTATTGAGTGGAGAAAAGTATGAGAGGTGTATTGGTAAAGTGCCAAAGACATCTTACCGTGAGGGACTAAAGGAGACTATTTTGTTTTTGGAGGGGAGAAATTAGATAAAAAAGAAGAGCGAACTGTTCTAATATTGAACGATTGCTCTTCTTTTTTCTTCTATTTAAAATAACCTCGAACGATTCCTTTTAAACGATTTGCATGGAATTTGCGTTTATCATTCGAAATATTTTGCGTCATACGGAATGTAGCGGCTGCAACCGCACGTAAAAAGTATGGGAAGCCATAATGTAAACGAATTACTCTTCCGAAACCACCGGCATAGGAAATGGCTCTTTTTAATGATTGCTCATTAATGACTTCTTCTTTTACTGGATGGTATACGAATAGGTCTTTTTTAAATAGTCCTGTATATCCATTTTTCATACCGCGTAGTACGAAGTCAGTTTCTTCACCAGCTCCGTAAATTGTTCCTGATCCAACACCTAAGTCTTCATCAAATGTACCAACATCTTGCACAAATTGTTTCGTAAAGAATAGTGTGAAAGACGGTCCCATGAATCCATATTTATCATTTAAAATAATATCTGTTTCTGGTGCATGCACTAATGAGCCTGTTCCTTCAACATTTGTAGTATTTGTTGATATAAATTGAATATCCTTATCTTTATTAAATGTTTCTAGGATGCTTTCCAACACGTTTGTTTCATAAATACAGTCATCATCCGGAAATGCGATAATATCACCATCAGCTACTTTTAATCCTGCATTACGGGCACGGGATAATCCTTTAATAGGCGTATAAATATAGTTGATGGAAAATTTTTCTTTATAGTCTGCAAAGAGATCAGAAATTGGTGTATCGTTTTGGTCAACTACAATGAGCTCAAAGTTTTTATAAGTTTGTTTTTCTAATGAGTTTAGTAAATCAAGAATGTCATCACGTCTGCCGCAAGTGGCCATGATTAAAGAAAATTTCAATTGTAACAGCTCCTTCAAGAGGGTTCATTTGTTCATATACAGAAAATAGTTTGTATTTCTTACGTCATTTTACATTAAGCTCTTTTAAATCTTGCTTTTATTTTGTCTAACAGCATAAAGAGAATTTCATCTTTCGCTATGAATAGGATAAGTGCATAAGCCAATCCACATGCTAACATTGTGACGATAACTTGTAGAACTTGTCCGGAAATTATCGTATTCACTAAGAATGCTATTGGTAAAAATGTTAGTGAATAAAACAGGTATTTTAGCTTTTGCATATCGAATAATGTGTAATTTACTTTTAATTTCTTTTTTATATAAATATATTCCAATACAATCAATGTACAGTTAGCAATCGTTGTTGTAATAATTGCTGTTGTTGGTGTAAGTACATGGAAGAATACAAGCGCAAAATTTAATATAAGGTTTGTAAAACCACAAATGAATAAAAAGCGAACTAAAATACTTTCTTTCTTTTTTACATAAATAATTTGGTTGGATAAAATAGATTCAATTCCTACCGAAATCATATAAAATGCGAAAACCATTAATGTGTCACCAGCTCCGGCATATTGCTTTCCGCCATAAATAATAACGGCTCCGTGAGCGATAAGCATTAAACCAATAGCAGCTGGGAACAACGTAATGAAATATACTTTTGAGATTTTGTTTAGTAATGATTCATATTCTCCTTCAGTTGAGTTTCCTGATAAATAAGAAAGCCTTGGAATTGTAACTTGGACAACACTTAGCATAAGTGTATTAATAATGGTCATAATTTGAAAGGGCATTACATAGAAAGCGACCGTAGCTTCGCCTTTATTTTCTAATAAGAAGAGGCGATCTAATTGTGTATATAACATATTGGCGTTTGAAAAGATAACGACTAATACTAAAGGTTTTAAATGTGGAACAATTGTTAAATTAGAAAAATCAAATTTGACTTGACGCTTCACATATATAAAGCTAATGATATGGTTTAAAAATGTTGATAAGGCTAATAAGCCAGCGAATTTTTTATAGTCATCCACTCCGTGAATTAGAGCGAAAAGAAGCACGACATAAGTAAGTCGGACGATAACTGTTTTCTTCGTAATGAAATCATAATTTTCATGTGCCTCGTTAAACCATTCTACGTAAAACAAATTTGAAATAAAATTGAATCCGAAAATGAGCAGTACAGGAAATAAATTCTTGTCGCCGTATCCAAGGTAGCTAAAGAGTACGAATGTTACTAGAGCTAGGATACTGGTTGTAAAGTTAATTACATATAGACTTGTGAACAATTGTGAAACTTTTTTCTTATCATTTTTTACTAAGCTAATTTCACGTAATCCATATTGATATACACCAAATACAGCAAAAATGAAAAAATAATTAAAAATGGTTTCAGCGGAGCTAACAGTTCCTATTGAAGTGGCCCCGAGTGTTCGGTATGCGTAAGGGCCTACTAAAATTGGAAGAATGATATTAAAGGTATTGAGCAATATTTTATAGAAAATATTTGATACAAGTGACTTTTGCATAATTTCACCTTTCCATACAAATGAAAGTCAAATAAAGTACCTTTCATGTGAATCATATTAGTTATTGGAATAGATTCCTTAATGAATCAATTACTACCCGTAGTTAATAACCACGGGTATAAGTTTACCTCACATAAACTTTGTAAAGCAACCATTGGTTGATTCGGAAGAGATATAAATAATGCCCCAAATAAAATTGGGGCATTTGCTTTATCTATATTTCAAATTAGAAAGTGCCTGTATGATACGTACAATACCATAGGAGGCAATTAGACATATCAGTGGTATTATGAAATATCCGTAGCGGTCTATAGCAAGGAATATATTTGTAGATGCTACGTATACGATCACACTGCTTACTAACATCATAAATCGTTTGTGCTTAAAGGAATTTAGCATAAAGCAGAAAGAACTTAGAGCAGTAAAAGCCATTAACAGTTGATGATATTTTTTTACGAATAGAGAGAAGGAGTAATTACCTACCCAAGATGGTCGTATAAATAATTCAATTGTTTTACCAACAGTAAACCAGGAGAACCAATAAGTAAAGTCAGTAGAAAAGCCTTGCTTTATTAAATGTTTTGCATACTCTGATTTATCTGTATATCCAGCGGCATTCATATCGTTAACGATATTGATATAGCCTGTTTTATTAAATGGATCAGCTCCTGCTATGAGAGGATCTCCTCCTTGAGTAGAGAATAAAACAAATTGGTTTAAAGCTAGGAAGTTTCGGAATACCCATGCTCCAATAATAAAGATAGGGCCAATACACCAAAGCAAGCCAATTTTTATTGATTCTTTTATTCCATACGAATAGATAACGACAATCATTGGAATTAGTAGCATAGGTGCGGGATTTGGTCGGAACATTAGTAAAATCGATACTACAATACCAAACCAAACATGAAATTTCACCTTGTTATACTTCCATGCTAGAACAAATAAATAGACTGAGAAACATAATAAAAACATAGAAGGTGGTTCAGTCAGTAACGTACGGAAATAGTGGTACATACTAAAGTAACTAGCATATAGGCCGCTTGCGATAAGGCCATATGATTTCCGTTCAAACAACTCTTTTCCAATTAAATATAAGAGGAGAATTGTTAGTAAATCAAAAATAGTATTAAAACCAGTACCAACATAGTAGTATGGTATAGATGTTATTTTTGATATGATCAGTGCCCCAGTTAATAATAAAGGCTGTCCAGGTGTTACATAAGCATTTTTTTGAGGTGGATCGCTCGGTTCCATATATACATATCCAAATACGCCATGTTCTAATAATTGCTGAGCTGATAATGTATAGTTATATGCATCATTGGCACCATACGTTTTTTTGATTAGTTCTGCATCTACGCCGGGTTGTTTTACTAGGCAAATAATATGTATTATTAGAGATAAAGTTAAAATGATATATAGTGATTTAGGTAATTTTTTTAAAAGCCCTAACATAATAGTCCCCTTTCTTTTTATGTAGCAATATATTACCGTTATTTAGGAATTGAATATTATCAAGCTTATAGTATAGTTTATTTTATGTAGTATAACCACTTTTATCTTTTTGATATATTTATGAAAAGAGCTCTTTTGGTGAAAGAGCGCTTTTGTACAATCTTAGAATCTATCGTATTGCTTTTTTGTAGAGAGATGAGAAAAATTGAATAGTGAAAAAGGCACTTAATATACAGATACAAGGAATAATAAAAAATCCGTATCTAGACATAACTAAAAACATATTTGAAAGCGCAATATAGACGAATACAACAATAGATAAAAGCAAGATTTGTTTGTTTTTTCTATATGCAAGGAAGCAACTTAATCCCGTTAATACAACAAAGAGATGTTGATAGTCAAAGAATTTTATAATCCAAGGTTTAAAATAACTTGTATAAAAATTTAAGGCGTGTGCTTCATTAAACAAGTAAATGGTTTTTCCTATAGTAAACCATGAAAACCAGATAGGGAATTGATTTGTAAGGCCATCTTTAATTAAATGTTTGGCATAATCACCTTTACCTTCTGATGTGTCAGGATAACCTGCATTTATCATGTCTTGTGTCATATTATTTTCATCCCATAAGTAAAACGGATTTGCACCAGATAGTAAAGGGTCACCTGCATGGGAAGAAAATAAATAGGCTTTTCCAAACACCATAAAGTTTCGAATAACCCAAGGAACCATAATTAGAACAGGACCGATGCACCAAATAAACCCAATTTTAATAGCTTCTTTTAGTCCATGCTTATAAACCATCATGCCCCATGCGAGAAGTAATAATGGTCCGGGTGTAGGTCGAAACATTAATGTGATAGAAGCAATAATCCCAAATAAAACATGTAGACGAAATTTATTTTGCTGCAATAGTAGCAGAAAAATAAGTATAGATAACATAAAGAAAAATACAGATGGTATTTCTGTTAGTAATGTTCTAAAAAGATGATAAGCAGAAAAGTATGTTGTGTATAACATACTTGCTAATGACGATATGAATATATTTTTAAAGAGTAATTGTGAGATAGCATAAATGATGGAAATTATCCCTAAATTCAAAACCATATTCGAAATACGTGATAAAGTAATATGATCAATGTGCAGCCATTCAGAAATTTGGAATAATCCAGCTAAATACAACGGTTGACCGGGAGTTACGAAAGCATTCGATTTTGTATCGGCATAACCATATATTCCGTCATGTAATAATTGCCAAGCCATATTTGAATATTTAGAGGCGTCAAGAGAACCGTAAGTCGAAACAGGTTTTCCAAACACTTCAGGTTCATTGAAAACAGATCCAGGGTGTTTTAATAAAAAGTACATATGCATTAGAAATGCAATGATTAAAATATATAAAAGTGGACTTTTCATCGCTTTATATACTTTATTGGATAGCATGGGGACACCTCACTTTAAATTGGTTGTTATTTTGTAATAAAATATGCATTTAAAAGAATGAATTTAACTTCAAATAAATAGATTTTAAAAAGAATAAAGAACCGGTTAGCTGTTGCCAGTAAAGAAAGAATTTCTCCACTTATAAAATAAGAGGAGAAAATCAATTTGAAATTTGTATTTAGTTTTTATTCTGCTTGCTCTTTTGCTTTTGCTTTTGCTAGCTTTTGTTTTAATAATGCATATTCTTGTGTTAATGTCACAAGCTGGTGATGTTGTTTAGATAATTTTCGAGTCAAATCAAAAATTAAGATAAAGCAAAATAACAAGCCGAACAAGAATAAAATAGATGGTGGATATTCTACTTTCAGTAGTTTCCCAATCCAATTTATAATTCTATCAGTAGAACTTAAGATAGCCATGGATATACAAACGAAAATCCATAGAATTGAGTATTTTGTTTCTAGGGCTCCTTTACGAATGGAGTTAATAATAATTAAAAACAGTAAGATAATGAAGATAAATGAAAAGGTGATTATTGGCATTTACTATCAATCCTTCACGATTTTTTGCATTAATATAGAGAGGCTTACTTTAATCATGTAATATGCAGATTTTAAAGGAGTAATAGATGATTGTCCTCCTTGTCTTTCTTGCATATTTACAGAAATTTCATTGATACGTAAACCTTTTTTCTTTAAGTGGATTAGGACCTCTGGTTCTGGATAATCTTTTGGATAGTTATAAGAAAAGATTTCAATTACTTTTCGGTTAATTGCACGGTAACCAGATGTTGGATCCATAAATGTTTGTCTTGTTAATAATTTTAATAAGGCTGTAAAGTAAAAAATACCAATTCTGCGTGAGAGGCTACCTTTATAAGCTGTTTTCTCAGTGAAACGTGAACCTAGTACCATATCGCACTTATTTTCAGCGATAGGTTGAATGATTTTGTATAAGTCCTCAGGATTATGTTGACCATCTGCATCAAATTGAATTGCAATGTCATATCCGTTTATATCAGCATATTTATAGCCAGTTTGTACAGCTGAGCCAATTCCTAAATTGTATGGTAAATTTACAAGATTAACTGGGAATTCTTTTACAATTTCTGATGTTCGGTCGCGTGAACCATCATTAATAACACAAATATCTAATTGCGTGAAATGTTTTTTAAGCTCTAATAGTCTTGTTAATGTATCTCCGATTGCTTCTTCTTCATTGTAGGCAGGAATAATAATCAATGTTTTAGGTATTGAAATTGGTACTTCAACAGACATTTTTGCACCATCCTCTATATAAAAATATGTAATGACATTAAATTAAATGAGCTAATTTAAGCATACTTTACTTAATATATCATTAAAATTATAACAAAATAAAGGATAAAGTATGTAATTTTTGTAAAAGGAAAGGTCTGACTAAGCATTTTTTTGATAAAAAATAGCGAATATAGTAAGACTATATTCGCTAAAAGGTTTTCACTTATACATTCCAAGGCTTATTCAATGTTAATACATCAGCCATTTCTTTACTTTTTGAACGGTTTTCTTTTTTGCTTTGTGCACGTTCTTTTCCGGTTTTGTATAACCAATGTTCTTCTTCTGTTTCTGGTAACACTTGAGGTACAGAAGACGGCTTGCCATCTTTTAATGCTACGAATGTAATGAAGCAAGTAGCAGCAATGCGGCGTTCCCCTTCTAATAAATTTTCTGCAACGACTTTCACAAATACTTCCATAGATGATTTTCCCGTATAGCAAACGAATGCCTCATAGCAAACGGAATCCGTTTGATGGATTGGAGTTAAAAAGTCAACGGAATCAATGGAGGCCGTTACGCAATGTTTCCTACTATGTCTTGCTGCTGCAATAGATGCGATGCTGTCAATTTCCGCTAATAGTTTTCCGCCAAATAATGTTTGATGATTGTTTAAATCATTTGGGAAAACACGCGTTGTTTTAATTGCTTTTGATTCTCTCATAAATTTCTTATCCATATAATCTACTCCTATTTCTGTTTCCTATATAAAAAAGATGGGTATTTTCTATCGAATATTATTTGTTATTTAGACGATTGAGATCCGATAAAAAGTTTACTTCATTAAAATAGAATAATATTGTATTTCTATGCGTGTAACTGAAAGAAAATTTAATTTGTATAGATTGTAGTGTAAAAGAGGTTTCGCTTACATTGCAAGCGAAAAAGTGAATGTTATATTTTTCTATATAAAGTGAAACTTTAATCAGTAGTTTTTTTCATCCCTCACTGATTATTAGCACTAATCAATCAGTACTTTTACAGGCAGTTCATCTCCTAGTTAATTCCGCTCCTTCTGTTTGAATTTCGTGGTGAGAGTATTACTTGCTCGCAAATAGCGGGATAAATTTTCTAACTGTCATGTGCCCATTCATGATAGAATCGTTGTGTTATGAATGAAAATAGAGGTGCAATATACATATGAATAACATACAAACAGGGTTTTCATCTTTTTTTAGTAAAATAATTATTGGAACTATGCTTGCCTTTTTTGTTTATTCTTGCTGGAACGCCTTCGAGGGAAGTAAGCAATTTTTGGGAGGAAGCGCCACAAGTTTAACGATTGTGCTATCAATTTTCGTGATACTCCTTTTACTTCTTGCTTCTATTTTGCAATATCGATTTACGGATAAACAGTTTCTCATTTTTCTAATGAGTATGACAGTGCTGGTTAGACTTGGAGCAGTTCTCTTTTTTGATGCTCCAGTTATAGGTGATATGAGAGCTATGTATGAGACTGCAAAACAAGTTGCGCTAGGAAGCAGTAATGTAACTGTTGTTAGTCAATTACCTTTCATTATATATGAGTCAGTATTGATTCGTGTGTTTGGCGATGCTACATTTGTTTTGCAATTTTTTAATGTTTTGTATTGCGCAGGAACAGCGTTTTTCATTTATCGAATTGCTGCAAGTTTATTTCAAGAAGAATGTGGCCGAATTGCTGCAGTGTTTTACTCGCTATATTTGCCAAATATTCTTTCATGTTCATTATTAACAGGGGAATTATTCTCTATATTTTTATTTTACTTTGCGAGTTATATATTACTACATAAAGGATTGAGTCATTCTTACATGTGGGCATGTGCTGCGATACTATTTGCTCTTAGTAATATGATGTATCCAGTAGGCATATTTATACTTATTTTAGTAATTGTGTATGTCTTGCTAGTGGAAGTGTTCCAAAGTGCAGATAAACAAAATGTATTGTTAAAATTGATAGGGATTTTAGTCGTATTTTATGTTACTCATTTTGCTGTGAATTATGGGATTCAAGCAATGGGAATAAAACAGTATGCCATTTCTAACGATGCGTATGTGCAATCGGTTTTAATCGGGGAAGAGCGTAATAAACAAGAAACCGTTCAAGCACAAAGTATGAAAGAGCGCTTGAGTCAAAAGTTAAAAGAGTTAGAAACAGAGCGGTTAGCTGTGGTTAAGCCAAGTATAGATCAGGTATCATCAGAGGGAATGAATGGGATATTGCTAAAAGGTGAAAAACTCATCTTTATAGCTGTAACTTTATTTATGTCAATTGCGCTTTTACATTTCCTTATTCAGAAACAAAAGAGCGAAGGCTATATGTTGTTACTGTTACTTATAACAGGATATATTGGAATGAAGCTTTTTAATGCAGATATTGTGTACGATGGTTTAACGATACCAAGTCTTTTCATTTTACAAAGTTTAGGTGTATATATGTTGTCATCCTATTGTCAAAAGCTATTTTTCAAAAAATAAAGTGAAGCCTTGCGTAGCAGGAAGGTTTGATCTTATATTTTTAGGGGAATCTTGAAGCGTGTGATAAAAGAAAACTCAACGTTTTTTAAAATGGTGAGTTTTTTCTTATATTTAGGCAATAAGGAGTAACTATTATAAATAAAGAGAATTCGATTTGAATTCTCTTAATGACTTTTATTAGCTTTTGCATGAGCCTTAAAGAAGACTGGAAAATGCACATTATATATAACAGTGACTACACGTATGATGAACGTTACTAGTAAGCAGATATAAAAGGCTAATACGTGTGCACCCATTTCATACGTAATTAGGAAACTAATTGCACCTAGAATAGAAGCAATTGCATAGATTTCTTTACGGAATACATAGGGAATATCTTGAGCGCAAATATCGCGCATAATCCCTCCACCAATACCTGTAATAACACCCATCGAAACAACTAAAAATGAAGCATCAACGTGATGCGACATTGCAGCGTTTGCGCCAATAGCAGTAAAAACGCCTAAACCGACAGCATCTGAAAGCATGATTACAACTTGAAGTTTATTAATGCGTTCAAAAAACATACAAGTAAAGAGAGCTGCTAATACACTGACCAAAAAGTAAATCGGTTGTACAAATGCAACGGGAGGTAGGTTACCAATCATAATATCACGAATAATTCCGCCACCGAGTGCAGTAGCTACAGCTAAACAAAGGACACCAAATAAATCTAGATCTTTCTTTAAACCAACTAATGTACCAGAAATGGCAGCGGCGACAATGCCAAGAAACGTAAATATTTCGATTAATAACATAGCTCTAATCCCTTCCTCTTAAAGATGTTCCAGAGCAAAATATACACTAAAGTTTTAGAAATAACAATTACTTTTCGTTACATGTAGAAAAAAAGAAAAAATGGGGAAAGAAAGCGTTTGAAGATACGAGATATGTGACATGTGAGAAGGGGATTTATTATCTTTTATCTGCATAAATAGGAAGTGGTTAACTAAAAAATTATGGTATAATAAATATTTGAGACGAGTTAGAGGTTTATTGTAAATTGTATAAAGTGAGATAAGGTAATGATAGTTATGGGGGTTCGAGATGTTAGGAAATAATAATTTAAGTAATAAATTCGGGAATTTTTTATTGATTTTCATTATGTTACAGCCGGTTTTAGACTTACTCACGTCATTTTGCATCATGGTTTTAAAGGTTGATACGACAATTGGAATTATTACGCGTATATTTGTAATGGTTCTTGGTGGAATCTATATTTTATTTCAGGCAAGAGAAAAAGAAAATCGTAAATATATCATATATTTAATAGTAGTTGGAATTGTTCTTGCTGCAGGTTTAGTAAATAATAAATTGGTTAAAAGCCCTATCATGTTGGGAGAAGAAATTAAATTTATAGCAAAAGCATTATACCCATTTATTATGCTTACTTGTTACATTTTTGTGTTTAAATCATTACGTGAAAAAGCAAATGCATATTCAAAAATGCGTAACTATATTGTGTATTCAACATTAATTATAAATAGTATCATGGTTATTTCGATTGCGACAGGAACTGATTATAATAGCTACGATTGGGTGAAACTTGGTTCACGTGGTTGGTTCTATGCAGGAAATGAATTAGGGGCCATTTTAGCAGTTGTATGCCCAATCGTCGTTCTATATTCAATTGAAAAAACAACAAGCATAGCGAAAAGTTATTTTTGGATTCCTTCTATTTTAATTATCTTCTCATTATTTGCTGTTGGTACGAAGGTGGGAGTTGGAGCCATTTTTGGCACAATGGTTGTTGCTGTTTTCATGTGTTTTGTTCAGGCATTTTTACAGCGTAAAGATAGAAATAAGAAGTCATATTTACTGAATGGCATCCTTGCGACTGTTGTTTTTGCTGGAACACTAGCATATACACCGTTTTCGCCATTCTTAAAAAATATGGGATTTCACGTCCAAATTCTTGAACAGAAAAAAGAAGTGAAAAAGGCGGAAGAAAAGAAAGAAGACAAGGCACACCATAAACCGCCTGTAACAGAAAAGGAAAAAGCAAAAGAAAAAGCAAAAGAAAAAGAAATAGAGAAGAAAGAGGAAACACAAGCAATAATCTTCAGTGGACGTGAGATATTTGAGAAAATGTATAAAGATTACTATGCAGAGGCTCCAACATCTCAAAAATTATTCGGCATGGGATATGCTGGGAATTTCAAAGAGAAACCGAAGTTAATTGAAAGGGACTTTCATGATTGGTTCTATACATTTGGGATTGTCGGTTTCATTCTACTTTTAATCCCATTTTTATACTTCGGTGTGAAAATTCTTCTCGTACTAGTAACTAGGTTTAAAGAGGTATTTACAGTAAGATACGGGTTATTAGCAACCGCACTAGGATTAAGTATGGGTATTGCATTTATAGCGGGACATGTATTTACAGCGCCTGGAGTAAGTATTTATTTTGCTGTGATTTTTGCATATTTAATCGTTGATTTAGAAATTGAATGATAGAAAAATAAAAGCTAGCGTCACGTTAGCTTTTATTTTTTGTTATAGTAAACTATAAGAGAACATAAAGATGGAGGAAGAAAGAGATGAAAGTGTTGCATATGAATGCTGGAGCAGAAGAAGGTGGCGGGAAAACTCACATTATTTCACTTTTGTCGCAATTTCCAAAAGCTGAAGTTGAACTAGTTGCGTTTGAAGAAGGTGCAATTGCTAGAGAAGCAAGAGAGCTCGGAATTAAAGTGCACGTTTTTTCTCAATCATCTCGTTATGACATATCGATTCTTTCTAAAATACGTACGTTTATTAACGAAGGACACTTTGATATTGTGCATACACATGGTGCGCGCGCGAACTTTTATCTTTCTCTTCTAAAAAGGAAGATACGTGCAAAATGGGTAACAACAGTTCATAGTGATCCAACTCTTGATTTTATGAAGCGTGGTTTGAAAGGTTGGATCTTTACAAAGTTAAATTTACATTCATATAAGAAAGTTGATTTGTTTTTTGCAATTACAGAACGTTTTAAGCAAAATACTGTAGCACTCGGTGTGCCAGCAGATAAAATTTGTACCATTTATAACGGGATTGAGTATGATGACATTCCAGCGAAACCTTATGACTTAAAAGATGAATTAGGTATACAAGAAGGAGTATTTACAGCGATTCAAGTAGCCCGTCTTCACCCTGTAAAGGGGCATAATATTTTATTCGATGCCTTGCAAAAAATAACAATTCCTAATATGAAAGTATTGTTAGTTGGCGATGGCCCGATTAAAGAAGAGTTGAAAGAAGCAGTAAGGCAGAAAGGGTTAGAAGATAAAGTATTATTTTTAGGTCATCGTTCGGATGTAAAAGAATTATATGCATCCGCCGATATTAATTTATTAACTTCTTATAGTGAAAGCTTTCCGCTTGTGTTATTAGAAGCTGCAAATCAACGTTTAACGTCTATTGCAACGAATGTTGGTGATATGGAACAGTTGATTGTCGATCCTACATACGGATGGATTGTGCCAATTGGTGATGCACATGCATTAGCAAGTGCATTAGAGGAAGGATATAAGAAGTGGGAGAATGGCGAATTAGCGGCGATGGGTGAACGTTTGTATGAGCATGCTTCTTCTCATTTCTCATTACGAAATCTATATGAAGATACTTATAAAGCATATAAAAAACTTTTATTGAAATAGAGAGGATTATAATTATGGCAGTACAAACAGTTGATATTTTAGGTGTCCCTTTTTCTACGATGACAATGGAAGAGACAATTCAATATATCATGAAGCAGCTAGAATCAGAACAAACTCATACATTTCAAGTTGTAACAGCGAATCCAGAAATCGTAATGTGTGCCAAAAAAGACCCAAGTTTTCATCAAACCCTTTTAGAAACAGATTTGATTACACCGGATGGTATTGGTGTTGTAAAGGCAAGTGGTATGCTAGGGACACCATTAAAAGAGCGCGTAGCAGGTTTTGATTTAATGAGTGATTTGTTTGGAGCGTTATCGAAAGAGAATAAATCTGTATCTGTTTTTTTACTGGGAGCGAAACCACATGTTGTGAAGGGTGCTGCTGATCATTTAACAAAAACTTATTCAGCTGTATCTATTGTTGGTACGCAGGATGGGTATTTTAAACAAGAAGAGGAAGAGGGCATCATTGCTCGCATTCAAGAAGTAAAACCGGATATTTTACTTGTAGCTCTTGGATTCCCAAGACAAGAAAACTTTATTCAAAATAATAAGCATCGCTTACAAACAAAAGTAGCTGTTGGTGTAGGTGGCAGTCTGGACGTTTGGGCAGGAGAAGTAAAACGTGCACCAAAATGGATTCAAGCAATTCATCTAGAATGGTTTTACCGTCTATGTAGCAATCCGACGCGTTGGCGTCGTCAGCTTGTATTAGCTGAATTTCTAAAAGAAGTGATGCGTTCGAAAAAGTAGCGAAATATCGCTACTTTTTTTATTTGTGAAAGCTAAAAATGTAGTATTCTCCACTAATGGAAGCCCTATTTTATGGGAAGATTAAAAAGAAGCTTTTAAGTGAAAATAGGGATAAAAGTATTTTACTTATACAATATACACATGTAAAATGAAGTGTAAAGACACCTGTGTAAGGAGGACTTCTAGTGGGGGATATAAAAGAAATTTCAAAGCGCAAGCTTCTTGGAATAGCGGGGCTTGGTTGGTTATTTGATGCAATGGATGTTGGCATGCTTTCATTTGTCATCGTTGCGCTGCAAAAAGAATGGGGATTAAGTAGTCAGGAGATGGGGTGGATCGGAAGTATCAATTCTATTGGTATGGCGGTGGGAGCACTTTTATTTGGCATATTAGCAGATAAGTTGGGGCGCAAGTCTGTTTTTATTATGACATTATTATTATTTTCTATCGGTAGTGGGTTAACGGCATTAACAACAACATTAGCTATGTTTCTTATATTGCGTTTTTTAATCGGTATGGGGCTTGGTGGAGAATTACCAGTAGCTTCGACACTTGTATCTGAAAGTGTCGAGGCTCATGAACGCGGGAGAATTGTTGTATTACTAGAAAGCTTTTGGGCGGTTGGCTGGTTAATTGCAGCTCTAATTTCTTATTTTGTAATTCCAAAGTATGGCTGGCAAGTAGCGATGGTATTAAGTGCGATTCCAGCTCTTTATGCACTGTATTTACGATGGAATCTACCAGATTCGCCGCAATTTGAAAAAGTTGAGAACAAACAATCTGTTATTACAAATATAAAGGCGGTTTGGTCTGGAGAATATCGAAAAGCGACGATTATGTTATGGATCTTATGGTTCTGTGTTGTCTTTTCTTATTATGGCATGTTTCTTTGGTTACCAAGTGTAATGGTACTAAAAGGATTTAGTCTAATAAAAAGTTTCCAGTACGTATTAATTATGACATTGGCACAGCTTCCCGGATACTTTACTGCTGCATGGTTTATTGAACGCCTCGGCCGTAAGTTTGTGTTAGTTACGTATTTAATTGGCACAGCATGCAGTGCGTACGTCTTTGGAGTAGCCGAATCGCTTACAACATTGGTGATAGCAGGAATGTTACTGTCCTTCTTTAATTTAGGAGCATGGGGTGCGTTATATGCATATACACCTGAGCAGTATCCGACAGTAATTCGCGGTACTGGAGCAGGTATGGCTGCAGCATTTGGCCGTATTGGTGGTATTCTCGGTCCATTGCTAGTAGGTTATCTTGTTGCTTCACAAGCGTCTCTTTCATTGATCTTTACAATTTTTTGCGGTTCCATTTTAATTGGGGTGCTTGCAGTAGTTGTGCTAGGGCAAGAAACGAAGCAGCAAGAGTTGGTATAACGAAAGAAGGGAGTCCAAGAGGCTTCCTTTTTTGTTGTTTTTAAGGAAAGTGATGGTATAGTAAATAGAAAATAAGGCTAGAAAAAGGGATTGTTTCTTACTAAGGCGAATGTATACAACAAGACATATGGACAAAAGAATTAGGTGGTTGGGCAGATGAAAATTTTACTTATCATGGAAGATGCAGAACATCGAAATCGATTTATTGAGATATTTACAGAAAATATGCGAAATGTAGAGTGCTTTGAAGCAGGAACAGGAATGGAATCTTTACAAGTAGCTAAAAAGCATATTCCTGATTTCGTTTTTTTAGATACAGAATTAAAAGATGGTACAGGGTTTGAATTCTCTAGTTTATTACAACAATTAAATTGCGATACAAAGTTTATTTTTATCGGTGAGGATATAGAAGAGGCGATAACAGCTTTTCGCTTCCAAGCGTTTTATTATTTACTACGACCATTTCGTGAAGAAGATTTACAATTTCTCGTATATAGAATGGAACAAGACAAAGGAAAGAAAATAAAAAGCCATTTGCGAAAACTTCCGATTGAAAGTCATGAAGGGATTACGTATATTTTTCCAGAGGATATTGTATATGTAAGTAAGAATAAGGAGAATAAAACGGTTTCAATTTATACAGCGAATAATCAGTATATTTCAACATATACACTTCAAGAATTGGAAAATAAATTAACAGCATATGATTTTTTACGTGTTCATAAAAGTTATTTAATAAATGTTATGCATGTTCAGGCATTAAAGCCTTATTATAATGGAACGTATAACCTTTATTTAGATAGGTATGATGAGAAACCGATTCCTGTTAGTCGAAACTATGTAAAACGACTTCGAAATAAAATTGAATTATGACAAGTTGTAAGTGAATTTCAACATGTTAACATAAGAATCCTTCATGATAAGGAGGATTCAAATTAAATATTCAGAAAATTTAGTACAATCTCCACTAAGAAGTAGTATAGGGGGGATTGTATGTGAAGGCGTTTAAGTCAATTTTACTTTGGGGTATCATCGCAGCATTAGGAGCAACCGGATTTGGTGTAATTGCCCTATCACAAGGTGAAACAATTAATGCTGTATGGCTATTAGTAGCAGCTGTTTCTGTATATGCAGTTGCTTATCGTTTCTATAGTAGATTTATTGCACAAAAAGTATTTGAGCTAGATAATAATCGGCAAACACCTGCTGAGACGCTAAATGATGGAAAGGATTATGTTCCAACAAATAAATGGGTATTATTTGGACATCACTTTGCGGCAATTGCAGGAGCGGGTCCATTAGTAGGGCCGATTTTAGCAGCGCAAATGGGATATTTACCAGGAACAATTTGGATTATTGTTGGAGTTGTAATTGCAGGAGCAGTACAAGATTTTGTTATTTTATTTGCTTCCATGAGACGTAATGGAAAATCATTAGGCGAAATGATTAAAGATGAGATTGGTCCTGTAACAGGATTAATTGCGATGATTGGTATTTTAGGTATTATGATCATTTTATTAGCAGTATTAGCTTTAGTAGTTGTGAAAGCACTTGTCGGTAGCCCTTGGGGAATGTTTACGATCGCAGCGACAATTCCAATCGCTATTTTAATGGGTGTTTATATGCGTTATATTCGCCCAGGGCGTGTTGGAGAAGGATCAGTTATCGGTATTATTTTACTTCTTTTATCTCTTGTTGGAGGACAGTATGTAGCTGAGAATCCTACGCTTGCAAGCATGTTTACTTTTAGCGGTGAAACAATTGCAATTATGCTTATTGTATACGGTTTTATTGCGTCTGCATTACCGGTGTGGATGCTCCTTGCTCCACGTGATTATTTAAGTACATTTTTAAAGGTCGGAACGATTGTTGGGCTAGCAATTGGAATTCTAATTGTAGCACCAAACTTACAAATGCCGGCTGTATCCAAGTTCATTGACGGAACAGGTCCAGTGTTTTCCGGAAATCTATTTCCGTTTCTATTTATTACAATTGCTTGCGGGGCTGTATCAGGATTCCATGCTTTAGTTTCCTCTGGTACTACGCCGAAGATGATTGAAAGAGAAGGGCACGCACAACCAATTGGTTACGGGGCAATGTTAATGGAATCGTTCGTTGCGGCGATGGCCATGATCGCAGCTTGTGTATTAACACCAGGGACATATTATGCAATTAATAGTCCGGCAGCTCTTATCGGAACGGATGTATCACAAGCAGCTCAAGTTATTTCTTCTTGGGGATTTGCAATTACACCAAATGAATTAAAGGATCTTGCTGTAAATGTTGGTGAACAAACGATACTATCTCGTACAGGAGGAGCGCCAACATTAGCAATTGGGATGGCCTACATCTTTTCACAAGTAATCGGTGGAACTGCGATGATGGCATTCTGGTATCATTTTGCTATTTTATTTGAAGCACTATTTATTTTAACGACAATTGATGCTGGTACACGTGTAGGGCGATTTATGATTCAAGATATTTTAGGGCATGTATATAAACCATTTGCGAAAACAGATTCTACACTGGCTAATGTGATTGCAACAACGTTATGTGTGTTAGGATGGGGGTATTTCTTATACCAAGGTGTAGTTGATCCGCTCGGTGGAATTAATACATTATGGCCACTCTTTGGAATTGCTAACCAGATGTTAGCGGGTATTGCGTTATTGCTCGGAACAACGATATTGTTCAAAATGGGGAAAAAGGCGTACGTTTGGGTTACGCTTATCCCAACGATAGGTTTGCTGATTGTTACGATGACAGCAGGCTACCAAAAATTATTCCATGAGAATCCGAAAATTGGATTTTTATCGCATGCAAAAGTATTCCAGAGCGCCTTAGATGAAGGGAAAATACTAGCACCGGCCAAAAATGTGGCACAAATGAAGCAAATTATCTTCAATGATTATATCGATGCTACGCTTTGTGGAATTTTCATGTTAGTTGTAATAGCAGTTCTTATTTCTGCTATTCGTATATGGATTAAAGTATTGCAAAATAAATCTATACCATTAAAAGAAGCACCATATATTCCAAGAGATGAAAGTGAGTCGAGAAATTATGCTTAAAAAATTGGAGAAGGTGTGGAGAACACGAAAGCAATTTATTAGTTTGCTTGTTGGAGTACCAAGTTATGAAACGTACGTTATCCATATGAAAGAGTACCACCCAGAAGCACCGATTTTATGTCGAAAACAGTTTTTTGCTGAGGCGCAAGAAGCTAGGTTCAATGCGAAAGGTGGAAAAATATCAAGGTGTTGTTGAAGAGAAAGAGCGATTCGTCGCTCTTTTTTTACTTTTTTGTTGTTTCACGTGAAACAGCAAGAAAGTAAAAAGTTTTGGAATTGATAGAAGTAAAATAAGTTTAGCATCATAAAAAACAAGCTATCTATAGATAGCTTGTTTTTTATGATGCTATTTGCGGGCAGTAATACTCCCACCTCAAAGTTCAGCGAAAGCAAAGAAATTACGTGGGAGATAAACTACCCGTAAAATTCCGATTGGTGAGGGCTGATAATCAGTGGGGATGAAGCCCCACTGATTAAAGTTTCACTTTATTCCTTATACAAGTTCTTTTCCAGCAGCAAATTTACGATATGCACCGTGATGTGTTGGTCCTACATATTCGTTAATTTTGAATGAGTGACGAATTGCTGCTGTGATGAATTCTTTTGCAGTTTTTACCGCCTCTTTTACAGATTTACCTTTTGCAAGTTCTGCTGTAATTGCTGCAGAGTATGTACAACCTGCGCCGTGTGTATTTGTTGTATCAATTTTCTCTGATTCTAAAAGATCAAATGTTTCTCCATCGTACAATACATCGATTGCAGTTTCTGTACCTAGCTTGCTACCGCCTTTAATTAGTACATATTTTGCACCTAAAGCATGGATTTTTTTAGCAGCTTCTTTCATGTCTTCAAGAGAATTAATTTTCACACCGCTTAGTTGATATGCTTCAAATAGGTTTGGTGTAACAACTAATGCTTTTGGAACAAGTACATCGCGTAAGCAGCCATTTGTTTCAGGATGCAATGCTTCATCTGCACCTTTACAAACCATAACTGGGTCTACTACTACATTTTGTAGATCATGCTTTTCAATTGTTTCAGCAACTATTTCAATGATTTCAACAGATCCAAGCATACCCGTTTTTAAAGCATCAACACCAACACCTTCAATTGTTGTTTCTAATTGTGGTTTGAGTGTAGAAGCAGGAATCGGGAATACGTTATGTGCCCAGCCGTTATGTGGATCCATTGTTACGATTGTTGTAAGAGACGTCATTCCGTATACACCAAGTTCTTGAAACGTTTTTAAATCCGCTTGTATACCAGCGCCACCGCTTGTGTCAGAACCAGCGATTGTAAGTGCTTTGTTTAATGTCATTGTGAAAGCCCCCTTAGGTAATATAATGAAAACTACATTTTTAACCATTATATCAATGTTGTGAATAAGTACAAAGTGAAAAAGTTACTTGTTTGTTTGAGAATACATTGAATTTGGTACAATGAGAAAAGAAAATATTGTATGTAGGAGACAATTTATGTTTCAAGAGAACCGTATAAGCGAATTAGCTATATTAAAAGAAATTGCAGAAACATTAAATACATCTAATGATACATATCATGTGCTACAGGCGGTATTAGAAAAATTGCTGCATGTTACAGGATTAACAACCGGATGGATTTTTCTTGCTGATGAGAATGGTAGATATACAAAATTAATTGATTATCATTTACCAGCAGCACTTACATTTGAAAATAAACGACCAATGTGTGAAGGAGAGTGCTGGTGTTTGCGCCGCTTTGTGGAAGGAAAATTAGAGCGAGCGGTTAATATTATTGAATGTAAGAGAATTAATAATGCAATTGAATATGAATGGGGTGACACCGAAGGGATTCTTCATCATGCAACTGTCCCATTAAAAGCTGGTGGAGAAGAATTTGGTGTACTAAATGTAGCAAGCCCAGGAAAAACACATTTTTCTGAGGAAGAACTTATGCTGCTGCAATCGGTTGCTTTGCAAATCGGAACAGCTTTAAAACGGACAAAATTATATGAAAATGAAAAGAATAGGGCTCATTATTATGTAAAACTAGAACGTTTTATTCAAAAACTAAGAAAAATCCATAAGTTAAATACATTACCAGAAGAAGTTGTAAAACAAGTGGGAGATGTATTTCAGTGGGAGAAAGTTTCGTTTTTTATAAAGGAAGAAAAGAAATTATCTATGCGAGCTTGCTATAAGAAATATGTATCGGAAAGAGATATGGAGTTAGAGAGTATTGCAAAAGAAGCGATAGAAAAAAATCAGCCTGTTTTGTTGAAAAGACAGTCTAATGCCTCTAGCATTGTTGCTCTAATACAAATTCGAAATCAAGTGTTTGGTGTTTTATGCGTGAGTTCGAAGCATGGAGAGTTTGATGAGAACACTGTAGATATTGTACAAGCGTTAACGAATCATATTTCATTAATGATTGAGAATTTACGGTTAAATGAACAGCGGCGTGAACTTGCTCGGATGGAAGAACGAAACCGTTTGGCAAGGGATCTGCATGATTCAGTTTCACAAAAGTTATTTTCATTAACATTTATGACGAAGGGTGCCGAAGCTGTTTTAAAGGGACAAAATGAAACGGTAGATCAATCTCTTCATGAGATGAGGGAATTAGCACAAGGTGCCTTAAAAGAAATGCGAGCACTTATTTGGCAACTTCGTCCAGCAGGGTTAGAAAAGGGTTTGCTACTCGCTTTAAAGCAATATGGAGAGAACTTAGGGCTGAACATTCGTGAGCAAGTTAAAGGTGTGCGTGAGTTACCGCGTGTAGTGGAAGAAACATTATGGCGAATTGGACAAGAGGCTTTAAATAATGTGAGTAAACATGCGAGGGTAACAGAGGCGACAATTTATTTGAAAGTAACAGAGAAAGAAGTGTCCTTAGAGGTAGTTGATTATGGCCTCGGTTTTATAGAAAAAGATATAAAAGAGAAGAAATCACTTGGTATGACTACAATGCGAGAACGAGCAGAGTTAATCGGTGGATGTATTACAATTGTAAGTGAAAAGAACCGAACAAGGATAAAGGTTATCGTACCATTATGATGTGAAAATGAGGGGAACTTGTGAAAATAAAAGTATTATTAGTTGATGATCATACAGTTGTTTTAAAAGGATTAGCATTTTTCTTAAGCACGCAAGAAGATTTGGAGCTAGTTGGAGAAGCAAATAACGGAAAAGAAGCGTTAAAGAAAATAGGGGAGGCACAGCCAGATATTGTTTTAATGGATTTATATATGCCAGAGATGGATGGGATTGAAGCAACCTCGTGTATTAAAAAAGAATATCCAAATGTGAAAGTGCTCGTATTGACCAGCTTTTCTGATCAAGCGCATGTTTTACCAGCTTTAAAGGCCGGAGCGAGCGGATATATTCTAAAAGATGTTGAACCAGATCAACTTGTGGAAGCTATCCGTAGTGCATATAAAGGAAATATTCAGCTTCATCCTGATATAGCAAGTGCGCTTCTTTCCCAAACTTTGCCGCAAGAAGAGAAACAGGAGTCATCAAATATTCATGTAGATGTACTAACGGCAAGGGAGAATGAAGTGTTGCAGCTCTTGGCAAAAGGGATGAGTAATAAGGAAATTGCATCCGTGTTAGTGATCACAGAAAAAACAGTAAAAGCTCATGTAAGTAGTATTTTAGGAAAATTAAATTTATCGGATCGTACACAAGCAGCTTTATATGCAGTGAAAAATGGGATCGTATAAGACAAAAGTCGTAGGACTAGTTCGCCTTTAGGAGGTGGACTTTTTTTATGAAAAGATACGTCTATGTGAGGAAGAAATTGTTAGGATGAGAGGATAAAATGTATTTGTAAACAACAATAATTACAGGGGATTGCCCCTTTTTAGCGAGTAGATAATAAACAACGTAAGAGTGAGTAATAGGAGGAAAAAAGGCATGACAACAGTTTTATTTGTAAAAGCTAACAACCGTCCAGCAGACCAAGCAGTTAGTGTGAAATTATATGAAGCATTTTTAGCAAGCTATAAAGAATCACATCCAAATGATACAGTGGTAGAACTTGATTTATACAATGAAGAATTACCATATGTAGGCGTAGATATGATTAATGGTACATTTAAGGCGGGAAAAGGATTTGATTTAACAGCAGAAGAAGCAAAAGCAGTAGCTGTTGCTGATAAATATTTAGAGCAATTCCTTGCAGCTGATAAAGTGGTATTTGGTTTCCCGTTATGGAACTTAACAATTCCAGCTGTACTGCACACATATATCGATTACTTAAATCGCGCTGGTAAAACATTTAAATATACACCAGAAGGCCCAGTAGGTCTTATTGGAGATAAGAAAATTGCGTTATTAAACGCACGCGGTGGTGTATATTCTGAAGGACCAGCAGCAGAAGTAGAAATGGCTGTTAAATATGTAGCAAGCATGATGGGCTTCTTCGGTGTAACAAATATGGAAACTGTTATCATTGAAGGTCATAATCAATTCCCAGATAAAGCAGAAGAGATTATTGCAGAAGGTCTTGAGAAAGCTGTTAAAGTAGCAAGCATATTCTAATGAACAAAATAATCGTTACTCAATAAGCAGTATCAATGTCTTTATGGCATTGGTACTGCTTTTTTTATTGTCGTTTGAGTTCATCTGCTAACTGTTGTAATTGCTTTCTGTCTTGTATCAAATACATTCTTCCTTCTTTTTTTAACCAATTTTGCTGACAAAACTGCTTTAATACATACAAGAGGTGACGATAACTAACATTTAAGTATTCAGAGGCCTCTGTATGTTTTTCAAGGTAACAATTGCTTTGCTCTGTTAACAAAATGAACGCCGCTAATCGATTTTCTAAAGGGTAGTTATAGCTTTTGGCATATTGTTCAGTTCGAGTAATTGTTTTTTCTCCAATGAATTTGCACAATTGCTGTAAGAAAGGGGCGTCTTGTAATAAGAGATGGCGACAATCTTTCAAGGGAAGAGCTAAACAGATACATGCTTCCATAGCTTCAATCCCTTTTGTTAATGTCTCTACTCCAATTAATCCTAATTCTCCAATGATTGATGGTGCTTTTATAAAATTAATTAAGGAAATCCTGCCATTCTGATGGCTCATATATATTTTTGCTTTTCCTGAAATTAAGTAATAGAGGTAGGGAAATTCCTCTCCTTCGTTACAAATGGTTTCATTCTTTTGAAATGAATGAACTTCTATATATGGCAAAATATCAAACGAAAAGAACATTTGGAAGTTGAAGCGTTGTACATAGCTATAAATTTCATCTGAATTTTTTTCGATTTTCATTTTTTCACCTCTCATTTAGTATGAGATATCTCCTATTCTTTTTACAAGCGGTAGTGATACGATTTATTTGAGAACAAAAGAAAAATTGTGTTTTTATATAAGAAAGGAAGAGAATCAGCATGAAGGGGACTACAATACCATCATTGAAGAAATATCAAACATTACTATTTGATGTAGACGATACGTTATTAGATTTTAAAGCAGCGGAAAGAACAGCGTTACATTTGCTTTTTAAGGAACAAAAAATTCCTTTAACTGATGAAATTGCAGCACATTACAAAAAAATAAACCAAAATCTGTGGAAATCCTTTGAAGAAGGAAAAATAGAGCGTGATAAGGTAGTGAATACTCGATTTTCAATTTTATTTAAGAAGTATGGTCAAGAGGTGGATGGCCTTTTGCTTGAAAAAAAATATCGTAGTTATTTAGAAGAAGGAAATCAGCTTATTCATGGAGTGTTTGAATTCATACAAAATATTCAAACCCAATATGATTTATATATTGTGACAAATGGTGTTTCTAAAACGCAAGATAAACGTCTGCATAATTCAGGATTACATTCATTCTTTAAGGGCATTTTTGTTTCAGAAGACACTGGTTATCAAAAACCAATGAAGGAATACTTCGATTATGTCTTTGCACGAATTTCTAATTTTTCTGTGGAGAAAGGATTAATTATCGGGGATTCTTTAAGTGCAGATATTAAAGGTGGGCAGCTAGCCGGGCTAGATACTTGCTGGTTTAATCCTGAAAAGAAGTTAAACGATAGCGGGATAGTTCCGACTTATGAAATTCAAACTTTTGATGAGCTGTATGAAATTTTAAAATGTTAGTTCTTTTGAGGTTTTAAGGGAAATTTTATCATTTTAGCCGAGAAGACCCCCTCCTCTAAACGAAGTGAAGGTGGGGGTAGTTCAATTTACTATTCGATATTCGCGCTAGCCGCTTGTTTATTCTCACTATTGTTAGGGAGTGGAAATAAATTTCCAATCATTGCAGCTCCAAGCATCGGTAATAATAAATTAATCGGGAAAAACATAAGTAATAGCACTGTAATAGCGATTGGTTTTCGTAATGCATAGCTTGAAATGGCTGTCGTCACGATAGCTACAGAAGCAATTGGATCTAGCGGTATGACAGTGGCCATAGCATATCCAATACTTGCTCCAGCAAATATAATCGGAAAAATGTGTCCTCCACGCCAACCTGTATTTAAACAAACTGCCGTTATACATAATTTTAAAACACCTGAAAGAAACAGCACCCCAAATGATAATTCTGTCCACTCATTCACTAATTCTTTTAATTGGTGTTCTCCTGAAAACATAGTATATGGGAGGAAAGTTCCGGCAATCCCTAAAATAATGCCACCTATAATCCCTAATGTTAGTTTATATTCTTGAAAAGGATGTACTACTTTTTCCAATGTATGTTCTACCTTGAAGTAAAAATAACCTATACTAGCACCTATACAAGCAAGAGGTAGAAAGGCAACCCATTCATGAAGCGCAAAAGATCCTTCTCCAAAATTAACAATAAAAGATCCTCGATTATCAAATTTACTAAGCAATAAATAAACAGAAAAACCAGCCAAGGTAGTAGCGACATATACGATAGCTTTTTTCCCTTTGGAAACTTCAGCAAGTCGTTCATTCTCATTTTCACTTGGAGCTAAGTAACCGAATAACGGTGCATTAAAAATAACGCTTAAAGTAGCGCCAATTCCAATTTCTGTTAGTCCCTGCATTCCTTTTACAGCAAAATGAAAGCGATCGCCAACCCATGTACAAAGCCCGCCTATAATCCCGACAAGTGCTGCTTCGGGCCCTAAGCTTGCTCCAAATACTAAAACAATAATAGCTGTTAATGTAGCTTGATGTACAAAACGGTATTCAATCCTACCTGTTTTCTTATATTCAGCCATTACCTCTGGCATTAAACGTGGGTATGTACCAAAGTACTTTTGTGATAGTCCAATAAGAAAACCACCGATTATTGTTACACAAATTGTGTAATAAGATGGTAATGCAAATTCTTTCGGTAAATATTCCCAAACGAAATGAATTCCAGCATTGGTGACAACTAAAAATAACCAGACTGTGGCACCAACGATAGAACCTAGAAATATACCGTACACGATGAGTAAATAGTGCATATTTCTCCTAATAGTCAATTTTTATGCCTCCTCTATTTATACGTTATTATGAAAAATTAGAGATTCTAATACGAAAATAATGAATTGAATATGCATATTATCTTTTTAAAGAATTACTTATTCAACATATATTATAAACATCATTAGTATTATTTCTTTTAAAGAAGCAAAATACAAGTGATGTTTAAAGCTTTTGATTTCATCGAAATGATACTGATCATGTCATGTACGGAAATAAATATAAATTGTTTAAAATGCTATTGTAATCCCTACGAGAATTGTATACTAGTATAAGTTAAAATACGCATTAGATTTAGGAGGTCTCTTGTTTGATTCGTGATTTGAAAGAACAAGCGCTTGATGAGCTTGATGAAAGATGGGGATTAGCAGTAGGAGTTACTACATTGTTCTTTATATTCCCTTTCGTATGGTCTTGGAGCTGGAGTAAAGTAATAGAATCGTTTATGATGGATATTATTGTCATGCTAATGGTTGGGCCCTTAACTTTAGGTGCTTACTATCTTGCCTTAAATACAGTTCGTGACAAGACAGTTGGGATTGGGCAATTATTTAAATGGTGTAAAGGGTTAAATAAGCTTATTAAATCAATTTTAATATATTTACTAATGGATATCTATATTACTTTATGGACATTGCTATTTATCATTCCAGGGATTGTTAAAATTTTCTCTTACACTATGACATTTTTTATTTTAAATGATTATCCGGAATTTTCAATGAACCAAGCTATTACGGAAAGTCGTCGTATGATGAACGGACATAAGATAGATTATTTCTTAATATGTTTAAGTTTTATTGGCTGGTTTATACTAAGTATCCTTACTTTAGGAATCGGTTTCTTATGGTTGATTCCATATTTTTATACTACAAAAGCAGCGTTTTATGAGAAAGTTTCAACAGACTATTATAAAAGAAAATCTTATGTTTAAAAACAACAAAGCATAAATGTTAATGGTTCATGCTTACTGTTCTTTATAAGCATTTTATAAATTGTTATACCATTGAACGACTTGTGACCTCTTACTTTAACGATTGTGTTATGGTATATGATCTATATATCACTTACAGTAGATGCTTTACACGCAAAATAAGCAAATATTTCATAAATACGAAAATGGCCAAGGATTCTTTCAAAAAATCCTTGGCCCTTAATTTTTTTAGAATATCACGTGCATGATATCAAGCAGTAGGCTTACCAAATTACCACTATAGAATCTTACAAAACTGTCATGTTGTTGTAAGGTCTAGCGATAGTAAAAGAATAGATTTCCCTACATAATAAAGGTATAACAACAAACACAATTTCATGAGGTGATACATATGAATGGAAATAAAGTTTTATCTTCTTTTTCATACTGGAGTGTTCTTTTTGCCCCTGCCTTATTCCCACTAATTGTTTGGATTCTCGGAGATCATGAAACAAAAGGTCATGCGAAACGAGCTCTATGGACACATCTTATTCCGGGAATTACTACTTTTATAGGAATTGTAGTATTGGGAATTATGGATGTCGGTTTTAAGCAACCAGGTACAACAATGGCTATTGGCGCAATGATTATGGTATGTATTTGCGGCCTAATTAGTCTATACTTTTTTATTTGGAATATTGTAAAAGGGATTCGAGTAATTAGAGCATAACCTCTAGGGTATCTACTATTCTTCGTATTCATCATTGTAATTCTTATTTAAGCTTACCTTGAGGACAAGGGGATATTTCCCTTGTTTCTTTAAATTCGAATTTCGATAATAAACAGTTAATAAAATCTTTTGTAAATATTCAGAAAAATAATTGACATTAGGAAATTATTGCTATAAAATCAACGGTAATTGCATAGTCTTATCAAGAAAAGGTGGAGGGACAGGCCCTATGAAACCTTGGCAACAGCCGTGTAACGGAATTGTGCCAAATCCTGCAGGTAATAACCCTGAGAGATAAGAAAGAGACTTTAGAGCGTGTTTTCAAACTGCTTCTTTCTTGTTCGGGAAAGAAGCAGTTTTTTTATTTTCTATAAAAGAAAGGAGAATAAGGAATGGGAGAATCATGGGGAAAAGGAACCATTTGTGTGCAAGGTGGTTATACACCGAAGAATGGTGAACCACGTGTTTTACCACTTTATCAAAGTACGACGTATAAATACGATACGTCCGATGATTTAGCAGCGCTCTTTAATTTAGAGGCAGAGGGCTATATTTATACGCGTATTGGGAATCCGACACTAGCAGCATTTGAACAAAAGTTAACAGAGTTAGAAGGCGGAGCCGGAGCTGTTGCGACAGCCTCTGGTCAAGCGGCTATTATGCTTGCTGTTTTAAATATTTGTGGCAGTGGTGATCATTTGCTTTGTTCTTCAACCGTTTATGGGGGAACCTTTAACCTGTTTGGAGTAAGTTTGCGTAAGCTTGGTATTGATGTAACATTCTTTAATCCGAACTTAACTGCTGATGAGATTGTGGCACTTGCAACTGAAAAAACAAAGCTGATTTATACAGAGTCCCTTGGAAATCCAGCGATGAATGTTTTAAATTTTAAAGAGTTTTCAAACGCGGCAAAAGAACTGGAAGTACCGTTTATCGTGGATAATACTTTGGCGACACCATATTTATGCCAAGCGTTTGAGCATGGCGCAAATATTGTTGTTCATTCTACAACGAAATATATTGATGGTCATGCGAGTTCATTAGGTGGAATTGTCATTGATGGAGGAAATTTTGATTGGACAAATGGAAAATATCCTGAGCTTGTCGAACCAGATCCAAGTTATCATGGCGTAAGTTATGTGCAGAATTTTGGCCAGGCGGCATATATTGTGAAAGCTCGTGTTCAACTATTAAGAGACTATGGAAACTGTATGAGCCCATTCAATGCGTATATTAGCAACATCGGTTTAGAAACATTACATTTACGAATGGAGCGTCATAGTGAAAATGCTCTTGCAGTTGCGAAGTGGCTTGCTAACCATGATCGTATTGAATGGGTGAATTATCCGGGATTAGAAAGTAATGAAAATTATCCGTTAGCGCAAAAGTACTTAGCAAAAGGTGCAAGTGGTGTTTTAACATTTGGTATTAAAGGAGGACTAGAATCTGCGAAAGAGTTCATTGCAAATGTGAAGCTGGCAACTCTTGTGACACACGTTGCAGATGCAAGAACATGTGTGATTCATCCCGCTAGTACAACGCACAGACAGTTAAATGAAGAAGAACAACGTTTAGCAGGTGTTACATCTGATTTAATTCGCTTATCAGTCGGTATCGAAGATGTTTCTGATATTATTGCGGACCTAGAGGAAGCATTAGTTGGAGGCAAAGCGCATGCCGATCATTGTTGATAAGGAGTTACCAGCCCGTAAAATATTGCAAAAAGAAAATATTTTTGTAATGACAAAAGAGCGAGCTGAAACACAAGATATACGTGCTCTAAAAATTGCAATTTTGAACTTAATGCCAACAAAACAAGAAACAGAAGCGCAATTGCTCAGGTTACTCGGTAATACACCACTTCAACTGGATGTGCATTTGCTTCATATGGAGTCTCATATATCCCGTAATGTAGCGCAAGACCATTTAACAAGTTTTTATAAAACATTTCGCGATATTGAGGGAGACAAATTTGATGGTCTCATTATTACAGGGGCCCCAATTGAAACACTTCCTTTTGAAGATGTAGATTATTGGGAAGAACTTGGACGCATAATGGACTATTCAAAAACGAATGTAACATCTACATTGCATATTTGTTGGGGAGCACAAGCGGGTCTGTATTATCACTATGGAATTCCGAAATACTCGCTTGAAGAAAAGATGTTTGGTGTATTCGAGCATGAAGTGCATGAGCAGCATGTGAAATTGTTACAAGGATTCGATGAGCTCTTTTTTGCACCACATTCACGCCATACGGAAGTACGCGCAGCTGATATTGAAAAAGTACGAGAGTTGACATTACTAGCAACATCAGAAGAAGCAGGTGTCCACCTTGTTATGGGGCAAGATGGAAAGCATATTTTTGTTCTTGGTCATAGCGAATATAGCTGCGATACGTTAAAACAAGAATATGAACGCGATAAACAAAGAGGGCTAGATATTAAGGTTCCCAAAAACTATTTTAAACATAATAATCCAGCTGAAAAGCCACTTATAAGATGGCGGAGTCATGGAAACTTATTATTTTCAAATTGGTTAAATTATTATGTGTATCAAGAAACCCCTTATATTTTGTAAGCTGATCATTATATAACACGTGGCAACGTTTTCTTTACACGGATTACTTTATATTTTTCCGAATGTTCAAAATATATTGTTTTTCAGAATCTTAACTTATATAATGGCATCTAAATACAATTCTTTAGAGGGGTGGACAGTATCATGAATGAAATTCAAGTGGGCTTATTAGGCCTTGGAACGGTTGGCAGCGGTGTGGTTCGTATTATTACGAATCATCAAGATCGTCTTATGCACCAAGTTGGTTGCCCAGTGAAAGTAACAAAAGTATTAGTGCAAAATATTGAAAAAGAGAGAGAGGTCCAAGTACCCTCTACCTTATTAACGAAAAATGCAAATGAAATTATAGATAATCCTGATATTGATGTTGTCATTGAAGTGATGGGTGGCATAGAGGAAGCGAAAGCATATATTTTACAAGCTTTGAAAAATGGTAAACATGTTGTTACTGCTAATAAAGATTTAATGGCATTGCACGGAGCAGAATTACTGACGGTGGCAAAGGAAAATCAAGCTGACTTATTTTACGAGGCGAGCGTAGCTGGAGGGATTCCAATTCTGCGCAGCATTGTAGAAGGACTTTCTTCGGATCTTATTACGAAAGTGATGGGAATCGTGAACGGAACAACAAACTTTATTCTGACAAAAATGTCTGACGAAGGGAGAGCATATGACGACGTGTTAAAAGAAGCGCAGCAGCTTGGATTTGCGGAAGCAGATCCAACATCAGACGTTGAAGGTTTAGATGCAGCAAGGAAAATGACGATTTTAGCTACTCTAGGTTTTTCTACAAATGTAGAGCTTGGAGATGTGAAGGTGAAAGGGATTACTTCCATTACTGAGGAAGATATCGCATATAGTAAAAGCTTAGGATATACAATTAAATTAATTGGACTGGCGAAGCGTGATGGTGAAAAGTTAGAGGTAACAGTTGAGCCAACATTACTTCCGAATACACACCCTCTTGCAGCTGTTCAAAATGAATATAACGCCGTATATGTATATGGTGAAGCGGTAGGAGAAACAATGTTTTATGGACCTGGTGCAGGAAGTTTACCGACAGCGACAGCGGTTGTTTCTGATTTAGTTGCGGTAATGCAAAATGTGCGCCTTGGCGTAACTGGGAATAGCGCAGTTTCTCCGCAGTATGAAAAGGTATTAAAAGAGCCAGATGAAATTTTTGTGAAGAAGTTTTTACGCCTACATGTAAAAGATGAAATTGGTGTGTTTGCAAAAATTACATCTTTATTCTCTGAACGCGGTGTTAGCTTTGAAAAAATTATTCAAATGCCACTCGGGGAGAAAGGAAAGGCTGAGATTGTTATCGTAACACATCGTGCATCACTTGCAGACTATGAATATATTTTACATACATTGGGGACATACGAAGAAATAGATTGTGTGAAAGCAAACTATCGAATCGAAGGAGATGCTAGGTAATGTGGAAAGGTTTGCTTGCTGAGTATAAGGAGTTTTTACCTATTACGGAAAAGACACCTCCCTTAACATTGCATGAAGGTAATACACCACTTATTTTACTAGAAAACCTTTCAAAGCGGTGGGGCGTAACAATTTACGGGAAAATAGAGGGGGCAAATCCAAGCGGATCGTTTAAGGATCGCGGTATGGTAATGGCGGTAGCAAAAGCAAAAGAAGCAGGGAGCGGATTGATTATCTGTGCATCTACAGGTAATACGTCTGCATCTGCGGCAGCTTATGCAGCTAGGGCAGGACTGTCGTGCATCGTTATTATTCCAAATGGGAAGATTGCATACGGTAAATTAGCGCAAGCTGTCATGTATGGTGCTGAGATTATAAGTATTGATGGGAATTTCGATCATGCTTTGCAAATTGTACGTAAGCTTAGCGAATCATCACCAATTACACTTGTAAATTCTGTTAATCCATACCGAATTGAAGGGCAAAAAACAGCTGCATTTGAGATTTGTGATGCGCTTGGGAAGGCGCCGGATATTTTAGCAATTCCAGTTGGTAATGCAGGCAATATTACAGCGTATTGGAAAGGTTTCAAAGAGTATCACGAAAGACTTGGTACGGGTTTACCAGAGATGCGCGGCTTTGAGGCTGAAGGAGCAGCGGCGATTGTGCACGGACATAAAATTGAAGAGCCAGAAACAATCGCAACAGCAATTCGAATTGGAAATCCCGCAAGTTGGGAGCAAGCCGCCCTAGCTGCAGAACAATCTCGAGGTAAAATTGATGAAGTAACAGATCGTGAAATTCTTGAAGCGTATGAATGGCTAGCCAAGTATGAAGGAATCTTTGCAGAACCGGCTTCATGTGCTTCTCTTGCAGGTGTTTATAAACAATTGCAAAGCGGGAAAATTACAAAAGGAAGCCAAATTGTAGCGGTATTAACAGGTAACGGTTTGAAGGATCCAAATATCGCCATTGATACGAAGGGAATTCAACCAGTCGTGTTACAAAATGATGAGAAGGTTGTCTTTGACTATATTCAGGGAGCTGTCTTTCGGTAAAATAGATGAAAAAAGCCTATTGTAGCGTTATTCGCTCAATAGGCTTTTTTCATGTGGAGGATTTTTGTACCAATCTGAATAAATGCTTGAATGATCCAGCCTGTTGTAAAGGAAAGGATAATTGTTCCGAAGTAAATAGGCCCATCTAATAAGAAACTGAGTGTCAAAAATAGCAAAGCTAATGAAATTTCTGTTCTGCGAAACGTCCATTTTTTCTTTTCAGACATTGTTAAGACAAAGGCCTCTTGTGGTGCTGCACATAATTGTGTGGAGACATAAATTCCAATTCCAGCGCCAACAAATAGATTTCCGCACACAAGTGTTATATATTTTGGAAGAGAGCGGATTGAATCCATAATGATAGTAATAGAACCAATCCAATCAACAAAAACAGAAATAAGAACCATAGTAACAATTGTTCCGATTGTAATATGCTTCTTATTCAAAAATAGCACAATAAGTGTAAAGGCGAAGTTAATCATAAAAATCCAAAAGCCAATACTTACTCCAAAGTTTTGATATAGCGCAATAAAAAACGAATCATAAGGACTAAGGCCAAATGAAGTAATAGTTGTCATCATGTTAATTCCAAGAGATAGGATGAGTAGTCCGCTAATAAAAAATATATAGTCTAGTTTTAGACGTATCATATGTTTCAAATCCTTTCTGAATGTATTTGCTAGAAAAGGATATATTGTGGAAAGCTTACCAGGTCAAGAAAGAATTTTTTGATGAGGTTTATTTAAATGATGGGAAGGGGAGGAAATAAGATGACAAATATAAAAAAGATTGCGGAAATTGCCGGTGTATCAGTGTCAACGGTTTCACGTGTATTAAATAATCATCCGTATGTAAGTGATAAAAAGAGGCAGGAAATTTTAGAAATCATTGAAGAGCTAAATTACACCCAAAATGTGAATGCGATTCATTTAGTAAGAGGAAAGACGAATGTGATAGGTGTTATTTTGCCGCATGTAAATGATCAATATTACAGTGCAATTATTGAGGGGATTTCTAAAGAAACGGCCAAAAAAAATTATAATATGATGCTCTGTCAGACGAACTATAGTGCCGAAAAAGAACTTGAAATTTTGCATATGTTAAAAATGAAGAAGCTTGATGGTGTAATTATATGCTCGAGAATGAATGGCTGCAAAACAATAGAAGAATATACAAATTTTGGTCCGATTGTAACATGTGAAGAAATAGAATCTAAGTGTATTTCTAGCGTACATATTGATCACTATAAGGTGTTTTCGCAGGGGATGAAATACGTAATAGAAAACGGACACGCCCATATTGGATATTGTATTGGCAGAAGTCATAGCGTAAATAGTCAAAAACGAAAACAAGCTTATGAGGAAGCGCTTCAGGAGATTTCTATAGAATCTCGAGAAGAATGGAAGTTTACAGAGCATTTTACAGTAGAGGATGGTCGTGAAGTGATAAGAGCGTGGATTAACATGTCTGTGAAACCAACAGCATTTCTCGTTTCTTGTAATCCAATCGCAGCAGGTATGGTAACGGAAGCAAAAAAACAAGGAATTCGTATTCCTGAAGATCTTGCAATTATTGGGTGCGATGACCAAGAGGTGGCTGATGTGTTAGGAATTACAACAATTGCTCATTCTAGTAAAGTAGTTGGTGCGAAAGCATTTGAAATATTATATGAGAAGATAGAGGATGAAAAAATAGATGTGAAGAACATTGAACTTTTACCACAGTTGACCCTTCGTGAAACTACATAATGCATAAAGTATGAAAATCGCTTTTCGAAAAGGCGTTTGGTATAATTAGGGACAATCTATGAGGCTAAAAGGGGTTTTGACATGAGATCCAAATTAGTAAAAGGAATTTTACTCATTACAATTGCATCTTTTTGTTTATTTGCATATGGTTTTATTTCGGGGATTAATGATGTATTAAATCCGAAAGCTTCAAATTTAACTATGAAGACAGCACAAATACAAGTAAAGGGGAAACAGCACCCTGGAACATTACAAGTTGTCAGTTTAGGCGATTCTTTAACGCGTGGCGTTGGAGATAAAGAAGGAATTGGCTATGTGGGACGAGTGAAAGAAAGTTTGCAGAAGGATTACAAACAAAAGGTAGCGTTAACGAATTTAGCTGTTAGTGGTGCGAAAATGCCGGATTTGTTGAAACAAATAGCAAGTAGTGGTGCACAATACTCAATTAAGCAAGCGGATCTTATCATTTTAACAATTGGAGGAAATGACTTATTTCCAGGATGGGAATCACTTGGAAAGATAGATCTAGAAACATATCGCCCTAATACAGAAACATTTCAAAATCAGGCAAAACAAATTTTAACAGAAATTCGAAAGCTAAATCCAGATAGCCCGATTTTCTGGCTCGGTTTATACAATCCTTTTGAGGATGTTGAAGATTTAAAAGGTTCTTCATCCATTGTTGTAGATTGGAATGCATCTTTAGAGAAGTTAGCAATAGATAATAAAAATGTATATATAACGCCAACGTTTGATCTGTTTCAAAACCGAGGGAAAGAATTATTATACTCAGATCATTTTCATCCGAATGAAATTGGCTACTCATATATGGCGGATCGCTTATTACAAGGCGTTGTAAGTAAGCTGAAGCTAAATGAAGGAGGTGCGAAATGACGACGGTACTTTCAGTACGAAATGTGAAAAAGGTCATTGGGAAAAAGACGCTTGTTGAAAACATTTCATTTGATGTGAACCAAGGAGAAGTGTTTGGATTTTTAGGACCAAATGGAGCAGGGAAAACAACAACAATTCGGATGCTAGTTGGTCTTATTAAAGCGACTGAAGGTACGATTTCTATTGGTGGTTATAATATTAAAGAGAACTTTCGAGAAGCGATGCGGCAAATTGGTAGCATCGTGGAAAATCCAGAGCTCTATACATATTTAACAGGGTGGGAAAATTTAAAGCAATTTGCACGTATGCTTGGCGGTATATCAGATGAACGTATTTTAGAAATTGCGAAAATGGTTCATTTAGATGAACGTATTCACGATAAAGTGAAAACGTATTCTCTGGGTATGAAACAACGCCTTGGAATCGCGCAGGCTCTTCTTGGAAACCCGAAACTCCTTATACTAGATGAACCAACAAATGGCCTAGATCCAGCTGGTATAAGAGAGATGAGGGAGTTTATACATAAGCTTGTGAAAGAAGAAAACATGAGTGTCTTTATTTCGAGTCACTTACTAAGTGAAGTACAAATGATATGTGATCGTGTCGCTATTATTCATAAGGGAAAAATGATTACAGTTGCACCTATTGAAGAGTTGATTAAAACTGCGAGCGATCGTGTTGAATGGATTGTTACACCGATTTCCCGAGCATTAGAACTTTTAAAAACTTCAAAAGAAGTTAGGGAAATTAGCATAGATGATGAACGTTTATTGTGCCGAATGGATATTAATACAATTAGTGCTTGGAATAAACGCTTTGTAGAAAACGGAATAGATGTACATAGTTTGAAGGAGCTTGTATTTACACTAGAAGATTTATTTATTGAACTCACAGGGAGTGAGAAACATGCGTGAATTTGCGAATCTTGTTTTAAATGAATCAGAAAAAATCTATCGAAAGAAACGTATTGTTGTCGTCATGCTCATATTGGCAATCTTAATTCCTTTGTTTGTTTATGCACAGTATCGTGAAGTGCAGACAACGCAAAAACGCCTTGGTACGAGCGATTGGAAGGTAGCACTTCAGCAGCAAATTGTTGATTCGCAAAATCGTTTAAATAATTCTAGGTTGCCAGAAGAATGGCGGGATTGGCTGAAAGTACGAGTGGAGCAGCAACAATATTATTTAGATCATGATATTAATCCAACAGCACCAGGAGCACCAACGTTTGTACGAGCATTCATTGAACAAGGAATTACATTGTTTATTCCGCTACTTGTAATGATTGTTGCAATTGACGTTGTATCGGGAGAACGAAGTGATGGAACGATGAAAATGCTTCTAACGCGGCCGATTCGACGCTTTAAAATTCTTCTCAGTAAATATGTGACGATGTTGTTATTTATCTCACTTATATTGCTCTTGGTGGGGATTTTCTCCTATGTATTATCGGGCGTTGTTTTCGGATATGCCGGGTGGAATTTACCGGTACTGACGGGTTTTGGAATTGATAAAGAAACATTGAATACAAATTTTGTCCACCTCATTCCGCAGTGGCAATATATTTTAATGGCATATGGATTAGCTTGGTTTGTTGCGATTGTTGTGGGAACCATATCCTTTATGGTTTCTGTGTTAATTCGTAATACACCAGCTGGTATGGGAGTCATGCTAGCGGCGTTAATTGCAGGTGGTATCTTAAGTTCCTTCGCAACGTCTTGGGAAGGGGCAAAATATATTTTTAGCGTAAATTTATCGCTCACAGATTATTTATCAGGGAAGTTACCGGCATTGCAAGGTCTATCGATGAGCTTTTCATTGATGAATTTAACAGCTTGGGCTGTAGTTTCTCTTATCATTTCATTTGTCGTATTTACGAAGCAAGACATGGTCAATTAAATGAATAGGAAGTGAAGAGATGGAACATATTTTAAAGAATGATTGGGAGCCGTTACTTGCACCAGAATTCGAGAAACCATATTATCAAAAACTAAGACAGTTTTTAAAAGAAGAATATAGTACCCATGTCATATATCCGAAAGCCAATGATATTTTTAATGCACTACATTATACAAGTTATAAGGATACAAAGGTTGTTATTTTAGGACAAGATCCATATCATGGACCAGATCAAGCGCATGGGTTAAGTTTTTCTGTGCAACCTGGCGTGAAAACACCACCATCACTGCAAAATATGTACAAAGAATTGCATGCAGATCTTGGTTGTGAAATTCCGAATAACGGTTATTTAGTGAAATGGGCAGAGCAAGGCGTATTATTACTTAATGCGGTGTTAACTGTGAGACAAGGAGAAGCAAATTCTCATAAGGGAAAAGGATGGGAGCATTTCACAGATCGTGTTATTGAACTGTTAAATGAACGTGAAAAACCTTTAATTTTCATATTGTGGGGGCGCCATGCACAAGCAAAGAAAAAACTGATTACAAACTCGAATCATCATATTATTGAATCTGTACATCCAAGTCCTTTATCAGCAAGACGAGGTTTCTTTGGCAGCAAGCCGTTTTCAAAAGTAAATGACCTCTTATCTAGTATGGATGAGAAAAAAATTGATTGGCAAATTCCAAATCTATAAAAAAGGTAGCTAACAGTCATTCTGTTAGCTACCTTTTTTAATCACTGCGGTTCATTTTTTAATTTTGCATCTAGTACAAATGTACCAAATGGGATAACGGAAGCAATCAACGCACCTAAAGCCCATAAGATAGACTTACGATGTACGATTGTTACTTGAATCACGGCAAAGATGAATAATATAAATAGAACGCCATGAGCCATACCTGTAATTTTAACTGCTGTTGCAAACCCCGCAAAGTATTTTAGCGGCATCGCTACAAATAATAGTAGTAGAAAGGAAATCCCTTCGACTAATCCAATTGCTCTTAATCTTCCGATTGGTGTAGATAACATAAAAGTGCCTCCTTAAACATGCGCTTGTATATAGTAAATTTGTATTCTTATTCCAAATAAAATAGTATGTTTTGTTTCATTATATACAAAAACAAAGTTTACACTACGAGAATGTTGTAAAGTTCAAAATATCTTCACAAAGCTACGTACATTTAAATAAAAACCCATTTGAAGTATTTGACTTCAAATGGGTTTTGTGAATGCATCTATATAAGTACAAAAAACCTTTCCTTTTAGATGGGAGAGAGCATCCGTCCATGCATAGAAGCGGTTAGGTCCTTTTTTAGCCCCATGCCCCAAGTTAAAAAAAGGGGGAAAATGAGTGCAGGTCACCTTTTGTTTTCAAAGCAGTAACTTGTATGTTGAAAAATTTATATATTAAACAAGAACTTCGGTTTTTAGCACAAATTTCTCTACAACTTTAGCAACGCCATCATTCATATTCGTGTCTGTTACGTAGTTTGCAATTTCTTTAATGTCATCTGGAGCATTGCCCATCGCAACACCAAGGCCAGCGAACTCGATCATTGTTTGATCGTTGTAGCTATCGCCCATTGCGATTACTTCCTCACGCTTAATACCAAGTTTTTGAATCAATTGATTTAAGCTTGTTCCTTTTGTTACACCAGCTTCTGTGAACTCTAAGAAGTATGGTTTTGAACGCATTACACTTAGTTTGCCTTCTAGTTGTTTTTGAAGTTTTTTCTCTACTTCTACAAGGCGTTCAGCTTCTTTATTCATTAATACTTTTACAACAGGTTCTTGTACAGCAGTGATAAAGCTGTCTACTTCAATAATTGACATGCCTGTAAGAGTTCCTTCAATTTCTGTATATGGATTATTTTCTTCCGTTATAATATCATCGCCCATATACGTATGAATCCAAACATCTTCTTCTTTACTAATTTCATATAGATTGTGAACGATTTCAGGAGATAGTGTACTGCTGAATAATTCTTCATCCGTTTTACAATTAATAATTTTTGCACCATTAAACGATAAGATGAAGCTTCCATATTCTTCTAGACGAAGCTCCTTTGCAATATGACGCATACCAAATGTTGGGCGGCCAGAAGCAAGCACAACTTTTACACCTTGTTCTTGAGCAGTCATTAAGGCCTGTTTTGTACGTTCTGAAATCGTATGGTCATCACGTAGTAAAGTATCATCTAAATCTAAAACAATCATTTTATAAGACATATAGAAAGTTCCTTTCTTTGTTGAAAGTTGATATTGTTAGAAATTCGTTCTAGCAAAACGATGAGGATTAAATAGTAAGACATCGAACCTCTTTAAAGGTACATAAATTGAAAAAAAGATAGAAACCCTTCCTTTTTAGATGGAAGAGAGCATCCGCCCATGCATAGAAGCGGTCAGATCCTTTTCCTGCCACCACGCCAAGTTAAAACAAAGGGAGAAAATGAGTGCAGGTCATCTTTTGTTTTTAAAGCAGTAATGTATATGTGAAAAACCAAAAACCTGATTGGTGATGGAAGTTTCATTTTATATAGTGAGCCTGATTACTGTATTGTTAGTATATATTATCATGGGCATATTGCCCATGATAATTCTATCGTAACAACTCTGAAAGTAGAGTGCAATAATGGAAGTTTTCCAATTTACGATGGTTGTTTTTCCTTTGAACGGGAAAATAAAACTTCAAGTAAAATAGCCATGACAGAACCAAGTACAAGGCCATTGCTTAAAAATGATGCTAAAAATGGTGGCAGGGTCGAAAATGCCTGCGGCGGGACAAACATAACCCCGATTCCCGTGAAAAGAGACAGACCAGCGACGCGGAATAAACGCTCTTTATTTTCTACGGTGTCATATTCACGGAAGGCAAGACCAATCATACTTGCAAATACAGGATAAATAGCAGCATATCCAACGGCGACAGGAATAGCGGCGAAGAATGATGTAATCTTTGGAAATATACTAATTACAATAATAAAACTTGACCCTAATAGGAAAGGAAGGCGTTTATAAATATTTGTTGTTGCAATAAATCCAGCTGAACCTGAAATAGCTACTGGTCCAATTGCTGAGAAAAGACCACCTAAAAGCTGATTTATGCCCGTTATAATTCCGGCATGTTTGAATCGATTTTGAACTGCACTTTCTTCATATTTAGAAACAACCTTTTGCACAACACGGATGCTTGCCAACATATTCGTTAAGAGCAACAGTGTGACAAAGACAACGGTAATTGCCATGTTCCATTCGATACGAGGCAATCCAAACACGAATAGAGACGGTAGACGGATGATATCTGTTACCGGTGTAACCTGATTAGATAATCCGAAGCATGCAAATAGGATCCATCCAAAGACAATGCTGAACAGAACAGAGTATTGTCCAATAATAGGTAGCTTCATAATAAAAAAAGATAGTAAAATAACAATGAGTGAAAGAATAAAGACGTTTGCTTGTACTTCAGTATGTTGTCCATCAAGGCCGAACATTCCTTTTAGAAAAGAACCGCTGAGCTGGGCAACGAGAAGGAATAAATATGTTCCAATTACTGTTGGTGTAAAATAACGGACAAGTTTATCAATAAGTCCAAAAATACTAAGGATAATACAGATGATGCCGCTTAACAGAAATGCGTATTGTAAGACGCGGAGTGTTTCATTATTTGATCCAAATAATACGACACCTAAACTCGCGTATAGTGAGAAGATTCCCCACCAAAGACCAGCTGGCCCTTCTTGAATCGGTAGCCTATGACCAAATATAGCTTGCAGAAGGCCAGCAAAGCCAAGAACAAATAACGTTCGTTGTACAAATGCAATTGCTTCAGCACCTTCAAGGCCATAACTAGCAGCAACACTAATTGGTACAATGAGGCTACCGGCCAAAATAAATAATGCCCATTGCAAGGCAGAAAGAAATGTTTTCATTATATCAACCTCTTTCGTAGATTCCGCTTCTAGTATATACGTATTTCATTTCCTCTGGCAAAGATTGTAGTAGAGAAAAGAGTTGAAGAATGAGATGAATGCACGCAGGCAATTATGGATTGCAGTTATATGTATGTGTTTTGTTGTAGTTCTTGGAACAATCGGATTTATGATGATAGAAGAGATTAGTTTGTTTCAAGCCTTTTGGATGACAATGATTACAGTATTAACGGTTGGATATGGAGATGCAGTTCCATTAACACAAGCTGGGAAGATTTTTGCACTTCTTATTATTCCTGTTGGTGTAGGAATTGTTACATATGCAATCGGGGTAGTAGCAGCAATGATTATTGAGGGGAATTTATTTCATGCAGTGCGGAGGAAGAAAATGGACAAACAAATAGCGCAAATACAAGACCATATTATCGTATGCGGTTGTGGTAGAGTAGGGCTCCAAGTTGTACACGAGTTACAAGAAAAGAATATTCCATTTGTTGTTGTTGATAAAGAAGAAGCAGTACTAGAGAAAGAAAAGCTTTTATATGTACATGGTGATGCCACGGAAGATCAGGTGTTACGTAAGGCGGGAATTACAAGGGCTGCTGGCTTAGTAGCGATTGTTGCAAATGATGCTGAAAATGTATTCATTACATTAACAGCACGAGGATTAAATAGTACAATTAAAATTGTGGCTAGAGCTGAAAAGCCAGAAACGGAAGGGAAATTACGCCGTGCTGGTGCCAATAAAGTTATTAATCCATCCAGTATGGCTGGAATTCATATTGCAAAAGGAATCGCAAATCCGTTAACGGTTCATTATATTGATACGGTACTTTATGGAACAGATCAGGCTTTTGCAATAGAGGAAGTTCAAATTGGCGAAAGGTCTTTTTTAATTGGAAAAACATTGATAGAAAGCAATGTGAGAAATCAATTTGATGTTACAATTTTAGCGATTTTACGAGATGGAAATATTATTCATAATCCAACAGGGCAGGAAAAATTACAAGAACATGATATGATAATAGTATTTGGTCCAGTAGAGAAGCTGGGGCAATTTGAGAAAGAACTACAAAGTACGAGGTGATTAGGAATGCAAATATCGAGCGATAAAATTTTAAATAAAATGGCAAATGAAGTTGCGAAAGCAAAAAATAGTGAAGGACGAAAGGCAAAAGAACATCTTTTAGTGGTTCGTGCTTTATGTGATTTATTATTAGATGAGCAGGTTGAAACTTCTGCATATGTAGAGCCAAGGCTACAATCACAAGTTATAACACCACATCCGACGATGACGGTTCAACCGATTGCGGCGGTTTCTGAAGAACCTGTCTATATAAAAGAAGAAGATGCAAATGGTAATTCGTTATTTGACTTCTAAAAGCTAAATTGGTTGGCTAATATGTAAAAATTTCTTATTATAAAGATAAAAAAGGGGAATTCCAATGAAAATTTTCTTCTTATTGGGCTGTATTGCAGCCGGGTTATCTGTCGCGTTAGGTGCTTTTGGCGCACACGGTTTAGAAAATAAGGTTTCTGCAAAAATGTTAGAAGTCTGGAAAACAGGTGTTACATATCAAATGTTTCATGCTGGAGGATTATTTGTTGTTGCGTTATTAATGGATAAGATTCAATCTTCTCTTGTAAGCACAGCAGGCTGGTTTATGGTAGCGGGAATTATTATGTTCTCTGGAAGTCTATATGCATTAAGTACGACGGGTATTAAGTTTTTCGGACCGATTACACCACTTGGTGGTGTAGCGTTTATTGTAGGCTGGATTTTACTAGGAACTGCAGTTGTAAAAGGATTATAAAGACAAAAACAAAAGCTGGCAAATGCCAGCTTTTTTTATGGTCTTGGAGCATAGGTTGCTGGTTGGCTAGGTAAATACGTGATTTCTCCAGGGAATTCTACATAATCTAAGTAAATCATAAGTAGTAAGAATCGTTTTCCGGATTTTGGTTCGCTAATGACAATGTGATCGCGTCCAGCTGCTTCAATAATACCTGTATAGGATTGTGTGCCAAGTGAACTACCGCGCTCATATGTCATAACAACAGTTGCTGGTTTTCCTTTGTTTAAGCGAAGGATGTTTTCAATATATGATTGCTCTAGTGGGAGCATACCTTGAGATACTGCAAGTTGTGCTTGAGCAGTTTGTTGCTGCATAGCTTGCTGTTGCATAGCTTGTTGCTGCTGCGGCGTCATTTGTTGTTGTGGTTGCATATATCCCCCTGAAGGTTGATAAAAACCCGTTCCATAGTATGGATTTTGTTGCTGTGCCATTACAAGTCCCTCCTCGTTTTCATTCCTTAATATACTGCTGGGCAATCCCCGGCGGATGGTTGAAAGAAGCAGTGTTTCTTAAAACGGCCTGAATTTTGTTGATTATACCAAGTTGGTGGACAAGCACCTTCGGGCCTAAAAAACCATAAGGCAAAATTGGCAGGCCAAAAACGTTGCCCTTCAATTGTACGCCTTGCAAGGGCAATGTCCTGTTCACGGGCTCGTTGATAAAAGTATCCTTTTTGCGTTGCTTCAAAACCACCCGGATTTTGATAAACCATTTGGCGTAAATTCCGTATTTGTTTAAAATCTAAGCAATTTCCTCGAACTCGATTTACACCTACATTTCCAACCATCAGCATGCCTTGTTGCCCTTCGCCTTCAGCTTCTGCACGCATGAGTCTAGCTAATAATTTTACGTCTTCTTCTGTATAGTTGATAACGCCCATTATGTCTCACCTCTCTTTATGGATTGCACTAGAGAAAGAGGTTTATTTCTAGATGAATTGTGGAGCAATTACTAGTTCATACGTATGAGGAAAAGGACTCAGATATGACAACCAAACAAAGTTTTAGGGAGGGGAATTTTAGCGTTAGAGGGAGAAAGATAATGAAAAAGCTAGCAAATGTGCTAGCTTTTTTATGAATTAGAATATTTTTGACCACATATTTGAGAAGAAATCACCGATTGATCGCATTGTTAATACGAACCAATTTTCCTTTTCTACTTCTTCTGTTGTTTTTGCAGCGATTTTCATCTTCTTACTTCCGTCTAAGAAACCGTATTGATCAGTTGATTCTAAAACAAGTGAACCTACTTTAGCATCTTTTTTGATTGGCGCAACTAATTTCCCATCTTCGGCAAGTGATTTATCTGCCTCAGTAGAAACTTTATAAGATGGTTTACTTCCTTTTTTTGTGATCACCATTATCTCTTTTTCAGGTGTCACAGTTACAGTATCTTCTTTTCCTTTTACAACAGAAATTGTATTGTTTTTATCTATTTTTAATTTCTGCTTTTCAAAGTTATTAAATCCGTAATCAATTAATTCGCGTGATTCTGTGAAACGTTCATCCATTGATTTTGTTTTAATAATAACGGAGATGAGACGTAGATCACCGCGTTTTGCAGAAATTGTAAATCCATACCCAGCTGTATCTGAACTTCCCGTTTTTAAACCATCTGTTCCTTCATAAGCAAAAGCAGCACCTGGTAACATCCAGTTCCAGTTTTCCATGCGAATTGGTTTTGGATGGTTATCTGGAAAGTTTCTAAATCTTTGTTTTGTATCCTCTAGTATTTCTGGATACTTTGTAATGATTGTTCTTGATAGAATACCCATGTCGCGAGCTGATAAGGAGTTTTCTCCATTCGGATCTGTTCCTTCCGGATGTTTTCCTTTTAAATCAGCATTATTTAATCCAGTCGCATTTACAAATTTATATTTCTTTAACCCTAGTTTTTTTGCGTGTTCATTTGCAAGGTTTAAGAAGTTTTTTTCATTTCCCGCAAGAAGTTCAGCAAGCGCAATGCTGGATCCATTTGCAGAGAAGATAACAATAGAATGATATAATTCTTTAACTGTATATTGTCGGCCTTTTTCGAAAGGAACGTTAGAGAATTCATTATTACGGGAAATTTCATAAGCGTAATCAGAGATGTTTACTTTTGTATCCCATGTTATTTTTCCTTCTTTAATTGCTTCCAAAACGGAGTAAACAACAATAAGTTTTGACATGCTAGCAATAGCTAGTAATTCATCTGGATTTTGCTCATGCAGTATTTTTCCTGTATCTGCATCAAAAAGAATGGCAGCAGCCGCTTCTATATGTATTTTTTCTTCTGCATGGGAGGTTGTTACTCCTAAGGGAGAAAATGACAATAGAAACGCTAGTAAAATAGATAAAATTTTCCTCATATACATTATCACCTTCGCATCGTTATTAGCATATAGCTCGTACCATTTTAGCATAATTTTGAATATAAGAAAGTTATAATTTAACGGGGAATTTGACGATTTCTTGTCTAATATTGTTTGAATTTGACGAAAAAAGAGGATTTTGAAGAGTTTTGATAGGATATTAAGAAAAAGGAACGAATTTCGTTCCTTTTTTGTACTATACGTATAAAAATTTTGCTACTTTTTCGCGTGGTAAGATGTTACCAACAAAGAATGTTCCGAATTCACCATAGCGAGCACTTACTTCATCAAAGCGCATTTCATATACAAGCTTTTTAAATTGAAGGATGTCGTCAGCGAATAGCGTTACACCCCACTCGTAATCGTCAAAGCCGACAGAACCTGTAATAACTTGACGTACCTTACCTGCATATTGACGACCAATTTTACCATGGCTGTACATAAGTTTTTTGCGTTCTTCCATTGGAAGCATGTACCAGTTATCATCACCTTGACGACGCTTGTCCATTGGATAGAAACAAATATGATTTGCTTCTGGTAATTCAGGGTATAAGCGTGCTAGGATTTGAGGGTTTTGGTATGGATCTTCATCAGCTGGAAGGTAGTTACTTAACTCAACAACAGATACGTAAGAGTATGCAGGAACCATATATTCAGCTAATGTTGTTTTATTTAATTCTGTTTCAATCTCATTTAATTCTTCCATTGTTGGACGTAAAATCATAAACATAATATCCGCCTTTTGACCAACGACTGTATACATTGCATGACTACCTTGTTTTGAGGATGCGACCTTGTTCCATTTTTCGATGACGTTTAAAAATTCAAACATTGCTTGTCCGCGTTCGTCACTAGATAATGTTTTCCAAGCTGCCCAGTCGATAGAACGTAAATCATGTAAACAATACCAACCATCTAACGTTTTTGCTGCTTCACTCATTCTATTCACCTCAGTTAATGATATTTTACACGTTAACTATAGCATATATAGGTTTAAAGTCACCTGTGTAAAGCTTGGGTGCATAAAATTGTCACATTTTAAAAATGCTAGGAAGAGAATATGTATAAATCCATTTTGTTTTCACCTGGCATGGGGTGGAAAAATTTCCTGACTGCTTCTATGCATAGCCGGATGCTCTCTCCCATCTAAAAAGAAAGGTTTTTCATCAATGTTTTATAACAAATTAACCATGCTGAATTTTATGAAAATATAATCATTTTTATTTTACCTATTTTTTAAGAGCTATAAGTTTAAAATATAGATGAAAAGAAGTATTCTTAAAAGTAGAGTTTTTTAACATTTGTAGGAGGGTTTATTCGTGAGCGATTTATTTACAGCAGTAAAAGAAAAAGTTCAAGGAAAAGGTATTTCTATCGTACTTCCTGAAGGAACTGATGAAAGAATTTTAGGCGCTGCAGAGCGTTTAGCAAAAGAAGAGTTAGTAAAGCCAATCTTAGTTGGGAATAAAGAGGAAATTAGTGCAAAAGCTGCTAGCATGAACTTAACATTAGCAGGTGTTGATATTTATGACCCAGCTACATATGAAGAAATGGATGCAATGGTAGCATCTTTCGTTGAACGCCGTAAAGGGAAAGCGACAGAAGAAGATGCACGTAAAATCCTTAAAGACGAAAACTACTTCGGTACAATGCTTGTATACATGGGTAAAGCACACGGTTTAGTAAGTGGTGCAGCTCATTCTACAGCTGACACAGTTCGTCCAGCACTTCAAATCATTAAAACAAAACCAGGTGTTACAAAAACTTCAGGCGTATTCATCATGGTACGTGAAGATGAGAAGTATGTATTCGCTGATTGCGCAATCAATATTGCACCAAACAGCCAAGATTTAGCTGAAATTGGTATTGAAAGTGCGAAAACTGCTGAGTTATTCGGCATCGATCCACGTGTTGCAATGTTAAGCTTCTCTACAAAAGGTTCTGCGAAATCTCCAGAAACAGAAAAAGTTGTAGAAGCAACTCGCATTGCGAAAGAAATGGCTCCTGAATTAACATTAGACGGTGAGTTCCAATTTGACGCTGCATTCGTACCATCTGTAGCTGAGAAAAAAGCACCAGGTTCTGTTATTAAAGGTGATGCTAACGTATTTGTATTCCCAAGCTTAGAAGCTGGTAATATCGGTTACAAAATTGCACAACGCCTAGGTAACTTTGAAGCAGTGGGACCAATCTTACAAGGCTTAAACATGCCAGTAAACGATTTATCTCGCGGTTGTAACGAAGAAGAAGTGTACAAGCTAGCTTTAATTACAGCAGCTCAAGCACTATAATTAAAAAGCCCCGCTATATAGCGGGGCTTTTATTACTTTTCGAGATCAAGTGCTTTATTATTGCGATCGATGATACGTTGTAAATTCATTTCGTACAAAGGAACTTCATCAACTGTTAATTGTGATGGTGTTAATTTGGGTGCGAAATGCTGTAATGTTTTTAACAGGCGCATCATTAAGTCTTGAACGGTAATCGTTTTACCAAGTAGTTCAGACAATGAGGCCATTGTACTTGGAACAATTTCAGGATACGTGAATCTTGTTTCTTTTCCTTGAATTGCTAAGTTGTAGAAATCACGAACAAGTGCCGCGCGTTCGGAGCCACTGCCTGTAGCACATAAATAAATTTGTACGGCAATCCCTCCGCGAATGCGGCGTTGTGAAATACCTGCGAATTTTTGATCACGAATACTTAAATCATAGCTACCTGGACAATAAGAGCCAACGATTTCTTTTGCCTCGATATCGACATCGTAATCTTTTAACATTTCCTTAATTAAATGCCACATCGTATCGTATCCAAGATCGATATCAATTCCTTTTTCTGTTTCTTGGAATAGAAGTGATATATTTAAAACCCCTTCATCAAGTACGACTGCAAGACCACCTGAATTGCGGACAATGACATGGAAGTCGTTCTTTTTTAAAAAGGAAATCCCCTCATTTAAATGAGGAAGGCGAGAATCTTGAATGCCAAGAACAATTGTATTGTGATGAACCCAAGAGCGCATTGCTGAAGCAGATGTACCATTTCCGATTGTTGTACATAGCGTATCATCCATTGCAAATGACTGTAGAGCATGAAAAGTCTGGCCTAAACTAGACTGATCCACGATACGCCACTCTGGTTGAGATAAAATCGAACGGGAATTGCTCATATAACTAACCCCTTATCTATAAAATGACAATCTTTATTATAGCAAACATGGAGCAAAATGATGTAGTGGTTGACGGAAAGAAAATGAAATATGAAGGTAATGTAATTATTGGCGATGCACGTAAATATGCAGATATGTACGCAATCGTAAGCGATGTATCATATCAAACAATTAGTCAGTCAGTAAAAACAATTGGGGTAGTAGCATGTAAAGGAAATCCGAAAAAAAGAGATTTCCCAGATATAAAGAGAGAGTCTAAAATATATAAATTCATTTTGATTTTTCAACATATAAGTCGCTGCCTCGAAGAACAAAAGGTGACCTGCACTTGCTCTCTCTCACCTAAAGATTAGGTTTTATGTCGGTTTTTCAATTTGTACTTATATAGAAGAAGCTTATATGATTGAATCAAAATAAAAAGGATGCGTTCATCGCATCCTTTTTATTCTGCAATTTTTTCTAAATTACCGTTTCGATCCATGCGAAATGAGGTTTGCGTTTGCTCTTCATCATCCATTAATGCTAATTTACGAGCACGGTTCATAATATTCATGAGCGTTTCGTAGTCTTCTTGTACTGTATTAGATTGTTGTTCTAGCTTTTCTAGTTTCTTCTCTAATTCTTCATTTCGAAGCATTTGCGCCTTAATTTCTTGTTTCAATCTCACATTCTCATTTTCAAGAGCTGTTACTTTTACGCTTGAAGACCCTACCGTTTGTAAAAAGTAAATTACATCTTGCATTGTTATAGAGGTACTAGATACAGCTGGTTCCGAACGTAGAACGGTGTTATTTACGACTGGCTCTTCATCGACTGTAATTACTGCTGAAGCTGATGGCGTATAAAGCAGGCGTTTTTTCGCATGTTCACCACTAGCAGCTCTCATTTTATCTTTTCGATGTCTTTTTGCTAGTTGCAGCGCTTGTTCATAGCTATAACGAACGACAGCATTCCAACGAAAACCACAAGCAGCTGATGTGCGATTTAACTGATCGCCAACTTCTTCAAATGCATTTAATTGTGTACTTCCTTCTCGAACATGACGTAGTACGGTTTCAGCGAGTAATAAATCATCTTCGTCTGTCCAAGCATCTTGTCTTACTTTCATAGATTCAACTCCCTTTCTTTTTATAAACTTCCTATTTTTATAATGGACAAAAGAAATTGCTTTTATACAAAGCTTTTAAAAATATGGTAGATTTTGATAAAGAAGAATTTCTATACAAATCCATTTTGATTTTCCAACATAAAAGTCGCGGTTATGAAGAAGCACCCGTTTTCTCTCTTTGTTTTTACTTGGCATGGGGCAGGAGACCGCGCCTATGCATGGCCGGATGCTCTCTCCTACCTAAAAAGAAAGGTTTTTATATCGTTTTTTTAATTTGTACTTATATATGTGGATGAATTGTGCTTATAAAGAGAGGGATAACGAGAAAATATTAGAAATGAATCGTACAGAGGAAAACTTGCATCAACCTTCAAAGAGCGGTAAAATACCATTTAGTGTTTATTTTTAAATGTACTTGTGAAAAGTTGAAAATAGAGGAAGTGTTATATAGAATGGGAAATGAATTTCGTGTGTGTGATGATTGTCAGGCAACGAATATTAAGACGCTGATACCACGACTCAAAAAGGTAGATTCATGTGCAAATATCGAAGTTGGATGTCAATCATATTGTGGACCGGGACGTAAAAAGTCGTTCGCTTTTGTTAATAATCGTCCAGTTGCAGCACCAAATGAAGATGAACTGATTAAAAAAATTGAAGCAAAACTAAATAAATAAGAAAAAGAAGAGTAAACAATCTACTCTTCTTTTTTTATGTTCTAAAAAAGAAAAATTATTTTTAAATAAGGAAAGGTAGAGGACTGTTATTGGGTCATTTACTAGTGGATAAACTTCCTATTATGATATCGGTTTCGTATGAACTACATTAGTTTTATATTGCAAAATAATGGTTGACAGCCTTTTGTAATGGTAGGTAGAATAGAAAATGTGATTCTGATAATCATTATCAAAAGGGTAGATACACCCAATTTTCTTTTTGCTGTTTCTTGAGAATAAATCTCATTTTGTTAAATATATGTTGTTGGTTAGGATGGTTGAGGGATGGAAGCTAGTGCGAGGAGTATAGAACAACAAGAAGTAAATGTGAAAGAGATTAAGAGCAGACCGCTTATTGCTTCTATTATTTTAATAGCGGGAACAATTTTATTAGCTTTAAGTATGGCAACTTCAATTTCATTTGGTGCAGCGGATATTAGTTTAAAGACTGTATGGCAAGCTGTCTTTCAGTTTGATGGTTCTTTGACGCATCATAATGTGATTTGGGAGCTGCGCATGCCTAGAGCAATTGGCGGTGTTGTTGCTGGTGCGTTTTTAGCGGTATCCGGTGCCATTATGCAAGGAATGACGCGAAACCCGCTCGCATCTCCATCATTAATGGGGATTACTGATGGGGCTGTGTTTGGAATTGCAATTATGTATGCGTTTTTTCCAAATTCACCGTATTTAATGTTTGTTATCGCTTCTTTTGTTGGAGCAGCATTTGGTGCAAGTATTGTATACGGCATTGGAGCTTCTTCACCAGGAGGATTAACACCTGTTAAGTTAGCGTTAGCTGGAGCGGCAATTAGTGCTTTACTTGGGGCCATTTCATCTGGAATCGCTTTGTATTTCAATCTTGCTCAAGAGGTGAGTATGTGGAATGCAGGCGGTGTTGCTGGTGTGAAGTGGCAAAGCATTGATATGTTATTGCCGATTGGACTTATTTGTCTCGTTATTGCGATTATGATGTCCAGGTACATTACAATCTTAAGTTTCGGTGAAGAAATTGCGATTGGACTTGGACAAAATACAACATTAATTAAATTTATCGGAACTGTACTTGTTCTTGTTTTAACAGGTTCAGCTGTATCTATGGCAGGATCCGTTGGGTTTGTTGGGCTTGTAATCCCCCATATGACACGTTTTCTTGTCGGTTCAGATTATAGATGGGTTATTCCATGTTCTGCTATATTAGGCGGATTGTTAATTGAATGTGCGGATATGTTATCTCGTATTATTAATCCGCCGTTTGAAACACCAATCGGTGCGATTACAGCACTAATTGGCGTTCCATTCTTCCTCTACTTAGCACGTAATGAAGGGAGAGGAAAAATGTGAGAACAAGCGTCTTAACAAAAAAGAACATTTCAATTGTAACGATTTTGGCTGGATTAATCTTTTCAGTATTCCTTATTAGTTTAAATACAGGAACGTTTAAAATTCCACCAATGGATGTGTTAAAGTCATTGGTCGGGCTAGGAGCAGAAGATCAGTCCGTTATTTTATTCGAATTTCGTATGCCACGTATGGTTATTGCCATCTTAGTTGGTTCAGCATTAGCGGTATCCGGTGCCATTATGCAAGGATTATCACGAAATCCACTTGCTGATCCTGGAATTATTGGTATTAATGCCGGGGCGGGATTGACAGTTGTTGTTTTCGTATATTTCTTTTTTGGAAAAGTCGGGACGGGTACATTTCTATCTGTATTCATTCTTCCATTCTTTGCATTAGTTGGTGCAGTGTTAGCAGCAGTTATCATTTATGCACTGGCATGGAAGGACGGCGTTTCATCAACTCGTTTAATACTTGTCGGTATTGCAGTAGCAGCTGGGTTTAGCGCTGTTAGCTTAATTTTTTCAATGAAAATGACATCGAATGATTTCCGTTTTGCCACGATTTGGTTAGCGGGAAGTTTATGGGGAACAGATTGGAAATTCGTATTAAGCGTACTTCCTTGGATGCTCATCTTTTTACCAATTGCGATTCGGAAAGCGCATGTGTTAAATGTAATGAATTTAGGAGATGCAGCGGCAGTTGGACTTGGTGTGAACGTAGAGAAAGAAAGACGCAAATTATTATTCATTGCTGTTTGTTTAGCGGGAGCATCTGTTGCGGTTGCTGGTGGAATTGGTTTTATTGGTTTAATGGCACCGCATTTAGCAAGGCGACTCGTTGGCGGAAAGCATCAAATTATGTTGCCTACAGCGGCATTAATTGGAACGCTCTTGCTGTTATTTGCAGATTTAATTTCACGAAGTGTGTTAACGACATCAGAAATACCGGTCGGTCTTGTTATTTCTGTAATTGGTGCACCGTATTTCATTTATTTACTTATGAGAACAAAATAAAGGGAGGCATTTTGTATGGCAACTTTAGCGGTTGATTCGGTATCTGTTGGTTATAATGAAGGATTAATTATTGATGGATTGTCAGTTGAAATTCCAGAAGGGAAAATTACAACAATTATTGGGCCGAATGGATGCGGAAAATCCACATTGTTAAAAACAGCTTCTCGTATTTTGAAAGCAAAACGAGGTACTGTTTACTTAGATGGAAAAGCAATTGAGAAACAGCCAACAAAAGAAGTCGCAAAGAAAATGGCGATTTTGCCACAAACTGCAGAAGTGCCAACTGGTCTTACTGTGTTTGAACTTGTTTCTTATGGCCGTTTCCCTCATCAAAAAGGGTTTGGCACGTTGAAGGAAGAAGATTATCGCTACATCCACTGGGCACTTGAGGTAACAGGGATGACAGAATTTGCGAATCGTTCAGCAGAAGCCTTATCGGGTGGTCAACGTCAACGCGTTTGGATTGCAATGGCTCTTGCGCAAGGTACGGATTTACTCGTATTAGACGAACCAACTACATACTTAGATATGGCTCACCAACTGGAAGTATTAAATTTATTAAAAAAATTAAATCAAGAAGAAGGCCGCACAATTGTCATGGTTATTCATGATTTAAACCATGCTTCTCGTTTTTCAGATCATATGGTTGCTTTGAAAGCTGGTAAGTTAATGAAGCAAGGGACACCAGATGAAGTAATGACAAGTGAAACGCTTCGCAATGTGTTTGAAATAGAAGCACAAATTGTTCCATGTCCTGTAAACTGTAAACCAATTTGTTTAACATACGATTTAATGATGATTAATAATCAGTTACGTGAGAAAGCATAGATGGAATCTTCCCCTCTTACTTTGATAGAGGGGAGGGATTCTAATGGACGTTGAGCTTCTCATTCGAGCTGGGAAGTTGAACGCCCGTTAGAGCGGGTTACATATAACGATTAATAAATATATATTAATAAATTGTTGGTTGTAGTTTCTTATAGTGATATGTAGCTTATAAGAGAAATACATCCAGAAGGAGTGGGAATATGAAGAAATTCAAAGCGACGTTACTAGCAATGGTACTAGTAGTTACTTCTGTACTATTTGCAGCTTGTTCTTCTGATAAGAAAGAAGAAAAGAAAGCAGATGCGAAAGTTGAAGAGCGCACTGTACAACATGCAAAAGGGGAAATTAAAATTCCTGCAAATCCAAAGAAAATTGCTGACCTTAGTGGTTCAACAGAAGAATTATTAATCTTTGGAATGAAACCAATCATTACTGCAAATACGTCTCAAGAGAAAATCGATGCACATATTGCAGATAAATTAAAAGATGTAAAACCAGTTGGCTCTGCATGGGGCGATAAAATTAACATTGAAGCAGTAGCTGCTGCAAAACCAGATTTAATTCTTGTGAACAACCGCCAAGAAAAAATTTATGATCAATTATCTAAAATTGCACCAACAGTTATGTTAAAAACTCCATTAGATCAATGGCGTCCCAAGTTTGAAGAACTAGGTAAAATCTTCGGTAAAGAAAAAGAAACAACTGCATGGTTCAAGGAATATGATGAAAAAGCAAGTAAATTACACGATAAAATCGTTGCAAAAACTGGTGATGCGAAGTTCATGAAGATGGCTGCATATCCAAATGCATTCCGTGTATATGGTGACTACGGTTACGGTAGCGTACTCTTTAAAGATTTAAAATTACCAGCTGTTCAAGGTACACCAACTGATAAACCGCTAGTACAAGTACAAAAAGAAGCTTTAATTGATTACAACCCAGACTACTTATTCGTATTTACAACTGGTGATGGTTCTCAGCGCTTAAAAGAATTCCAAGAAGAAACAATTTGGAAAAACATGAACGCTGTTAAGAACAACCACGTATTCACAATCAAAAACGAAGACCTAAACAAAGGGTACTTCCCACTTGGTAAAGAAATGATCTTAGACGAAATTGCTGAGTTTGTTTTAGGAAAATAATATATACAGAAAAATCACTTTCGTTTTGGCGAAGGTGATTTTCTGTATATAGGGGAATTTTATGCATTTCTATAGTCTTTCGTTTATAATAAAGATAAGAATGTAGTAAGGAAGGAGGGTGTCGATATGGTATATTTAAACGACAAACTCAGCGAAACAAAAGTGTTTAAAGACCCAGTACATAAATATGTACACGTGCGTGATCGCTTAATTTGGGATTTAATCGGAACGAAGGAATTTCAACGTTTGCGCCGTATTAAGCAGCTTGGAACGACATTTTTTACATTTCATGGTGCGGAACATAGTCGCTTTACTCATTCATTAGGTGTATATGAGATTATTCGTCGTATGATTGATGATGTGTTTGATGGCAGACCAAATTGGAATGCAGAAGATAGATTATTATGTTTATGTGCAGCGCTCTTGCATGATGTTGGACATGGTCCGTTCTCACACTCCTTTGAAAAAGTTTTTTCATTAGATCATGAGAAGTTCACACAAAAAATTATTGTTGGTGATACGGAAATCAATGATGTACTCGGCCGCGTAGACCGAGAGTTTCCACAAAAAGTAGCAGATGTTATTGCGAAAACGTCTGATAATAAATTAGCAATTAGTATGATCTCTAGTCAAATTGATGCAGATCGTATGGATTATTTATTAAGAGATGCCTATTTTACTGGTGTGAAGTATGGGAATTTTGATATGGAACGTATATTGCGTGTCATGCGCCCATACGGAAATCAAGTAGTAATTAAAAATAGCGGTATGCACGCTGTTGAGCATTATATTATGAGTCGCTATCAAATGTACTGGCAAGTGTATTTCCATCCGGTAACGCGCAGTGCAGAAGTTATTTTAACAAAGATTTTACACCGTGCGAAAACATTGCATGAGCAGTATTATACATTTAAGTATCATCCTGTTCATTTCTATTCTTTATTTGAAGAAGAGGTAACAGTAGAGGATTATTTAAAGTTAGACGAGAATGTAATGTATTATTATTTCCAGGTATGGCAAGATGAAGATGACCAAATTCTAAGTGATTTATGTCGCCGTTTTATGAACCGAAATCTCTTTAAATATGTAGAGTTTACAGAGAATCATGGTTTAGATAATTGGATGGAATTAAGTAGTTTATTTAAAAAGATTGGACTCGATCCAGAGTACTATTTAGTTGTTGATTCAACATCGGACTTACCGTATGACTTTTATCGTGCCGGAGAAGAAGAAGAGCGGCTTCCAATCTTGCTTCTTATGCCAAATGGAGATCTCAGAGAGCTTTCGCGTGAATCTGATATTGTAGAAGCGATTACTGGTAAGAAGAGAAGGGATCAAAAACTTTTCTATCCGCATGATTTAATCTATGAAGATGGAAGAAAAGGAAAATATAAAGAGAAAATTATTGAGTTATTAGAAGGAAAAAAATAAGAAGCAGTCATAGGACTGCTTCTTAGTAAAGAAAACTGAAATTATTTGTCGCTTAAGCGTTTTCCGCCAACTGCATAATGATTTTTAGACATTTCTTCGATGAAAACAACGATGTTTTCTTCTGGAGCACCAGTTGTTTCGCTTACTGCTGTTGTTACTTTCTCAGCAAGAGCTTTCTTTTGTTCTTCTGTGCGTCCTTCTAGCATTTTCACTGTTACGTATGGCATGTACAATCGCTCCTTTTATGTAAGTTACAATCTTATTATAACGGATTCTAAGGAAGAACAATCGAAAAAACAAATATTTTCTTTTTTGACATAATGAAGAGGAGATGAAGTATGGATCAGTTATTTAGATATCCACTGCACCAAATTCCACTGGTAGCAATGGCTATTATTATCGCGTTGTCTATGCATGAATTTGCACATGCATATGTTGCATATAAGTTTGGTGATGATACAGCGAAAAGGCAGGGGCGTTTAACTTTATCACCAATGTCTCATTTAGACCCGATCGGAATGATTGCAGTATTAATTCTTGGGTTCGGTTGGGCACGTCCGGTACCTGTTAACCCTTATAACTTTAAAAGACCACGTCTTGCTGGTGTACTAGTTTCTATTGCAGGACCGATTAGTAACCTAATCTTAAGTGCTATCGGTTTAATCATTTGGTACAGTTTGTTAAGGTTTGGAGTACTAGATGCCATCCCATTTGCGGTGGCGGATACATTAGGTCAATTCTTCCAAATTTTTATTGTTCTTAATATCGTTTTATTTGTTTTCAACTTATTACCGATTCCACCGCTGGATGGATATCGTGTAATTGAAGACTTAGCACCGGCAAATGTTCGTGCGAAAATGACGCAATATGAGAAATATGGAGCAATTGCTTTATTGATTCTTGTTATTACACCGCTTGACCGTTATACAATTCAACCAATTTTCAGTGTAGTAATCCCGCACGTACTAGGATTTTTACAAAGTATTATTGCACCTATATTTGGGCTAATGTAATACATGAGTGAGGAGGAGTTTACATATGACAGAGAAAAAGAAAAAAATCGGTTTTAATATTGTGAAGAATGATTCAACAGATGGGCATGGTGGCTTTGGTGTTGGGGCGTTAAGTTTAGAAAATATTTCACCTGTTTTTGTAGATGTATTAGAGCAAACTGCATTTGTTGATATTGGTGCGATGCATGCGCGTAGTACTGTGGAAAAAGGGATTAAGTTTTTAACAAATAAAGATGAAGTTCCAAATGGAAAACCGTATTGGCTTGTGTGGGTAACAATTGAGAGAACGGCAAAAGGTGCTTACTATGCAGGTGTAACAGCTTGTGAGATGACAGTTGATCGTGAAATTCGCCGTGGTTATAAATCACTTCCAGAGCATGTAAACAAGATGGATAAATCATTAAAACGTTACATCATGGTTGACCATATGGATGAACCATCTAAGAAGGTGCTTGGTACATTCTTAAAAGAGCATAATGAAGCAATTTGGAACGAGTCTAGTGAAGAATTGCGTCATGCATTATTAGGAGAATAATTTTAAGGCTACCGGGAGAAATTCTGGTAGCCTTTGGTGTTTTTGGGGTATGGTAGTATTTCTCTTTATGTCGTATATTGTCGGAACGTCGATATGTTGTGTCGAAGCACCGATATATTGATGCTACAAATAAGATAAGTATTTACCATGGAAAGTATTTTTTCCACCAGCTCTCTTTTTTCTTCTCTTTGCTAGCCTTCTCGAATTCTTCTTTATCATCAATATGATCCATGCAGTATTCAGTCGGTTCTGTTCCTTTTGCAAAATACATTTTCACGGAAACTGGACAGCCTTTCGTTGCGATTTTTCCATTTTCAGGATTGATATTTACAGCAATAATATCACTTGGTTGCTTGAATTCCTTTTTAGGCTGACCCTCTAGTCCTTTTTCCATCGTATCGGCCCATATTTTTTTTGCGTAGCCTTGTTCTGTTGGGTTTGTGATGGATTTTGGCTGATCGTATCCGACCCATACACCTGTTACTATTTGCGGAGTGAAGCCGATCATCCAGCTATCTGTTTCTGTGGAACCAGATTTTCCTGCATACGTACGTGATAGTTTTGGAAGCAGGGATTGTCCTGTAACAGAAGCATACCCACTTAGTTTTTTATTGAACATTCCTGTCATCATTTCTTCCATTACAAACGTATTATTTTTATCGAGCACTTGTTTACTTTCTAAATGTGCATCATATAAAATATTCCCTTCATGATCGACAACGCGGCGAATAAAGGTTGGTTTTACTTGTTTTCCCCCATTGGCAAACATACTGTACGCACCTACCATTTCAATTGGTTTTACAGGAGACGTACCAAGGGCAAGGGATGGTACATCTTTTAATGAACTTATAATCCCAAATTGTTTAGCGGTTTTTGCTAAAGAGTCGTCTCCTAAAAATAAATGTGTTTTCACGGCATATACGTTATCTGATACTGCAAGGGCTTGCGCCATCGTCACAAAATCATCGGCATAGTAGTCTTTATAATTTTTCGGTTTATATTTAGAAACACCGTCTCCTAATGTAAATACTGTATATTCGCTTTTTAAGCGAGTCGCTGGTGTAAATCCTTTTTCGAGTGCAGCATAATATAAAAAAGGTTTAAAGGTGGATCCTGGTTGGCGAGATGCCTGAATCGCTCGGTTAAATTGACTTTCTTTATAATCTTTTCCACCAATAAGAGCTGCTACTTCTCCTGTTTTCGGATTCATTGAGACAAGAGCCGTTTGTATATTAGTTGTTTCTGGAATCGTATCTTTTACAGATTGCTCGGCTATTGTTTGTAGTTTTGGGTCTAGTGTTGTGTAAATATGGAATCCACCGCGCTGTAATGTTTGCTCATCGAGTCCAATATCATGCAGGAGAGAGGAGTGTACAGCGTGTTGGAAATAAGGTGCTATTTCTGCGACTTCTTTTGTTTCTAATGAAGCAAATGTAAGCTTTTCCTTTTTGGCAGAGGAAGATTGCCCTTTCGTAATATAGCCCTGCTCTACCATTTCATCTAAAATGATTGATTGTCTTGTTTTTGCTCGTTCCTCCTTTAAATAGGGAGAATATACGCTAGGGCCTTTTGGGATACCAGCTAACATACTAGCCTCTGCTAATGTCAAGTCACTAGCAGTTTTATTAAAGTAAAGACGGGAAGCGGCTTCAATACCATAAGCGCCGTGTCCGTAATAAATCGTATTTAAATATCCTTCTAAAATATGATTCTTGCTGTAATTAACCTCAAGACGAATGGTATATATTGCTTCTAACGCTTTTCGTTTCCAAGTTTTATCATGATCTAAATATAGATTGCGGGCATATTGCTGCGTAATCGTACTAGCACCTTGGACCTTTGCCATTGCTTTTATATCTGCAATGATTGCACCAGCAATTCTTTTTATATCGAAGCCATGGTGATCATAGAATCGTTGGTCTTCAATAGAGAGTGTCGCTTCTCTCACATAAGGAGAGATTTGGTCGAGAGATACGTTATAGCGCTTTTGCAGCCCTTTGCTTTGTCCTATTACAGTATCATCATTGGCATAAAAGGTGCTCGTTTGCGGGACAGCGATGGGAGGCGGCCCCATAATCTTTGCTACTATGATGATGATAAAAAACGAAAAAACGAAAAAAAGAATGCATGAAAAAAGTGCGGTGAAGAAAAGACGTTTATATTTTTTCAGTTTTGGATTCACAGTTTGATCCATCTTTTTCATCCCCTCATCGTATACTTTTATTAGTATTGAGGGTTTTTTCGTATTTTAAACACAAAATGAAAAAGAGCCTTTTCAATTAAGAAAGAAGCTCAAAAGCGCGCATTGGCCAATCCGTAATAATTACATCTACACCGTAATCGATCATTGTTTGTAAGTCTTTATTTTCATTGATTGTATAGGGACGGAAAACATAGCCTTGTTGCTGTGCAGTTTGCACAAATTCTTTTGTTAGTAACTGAAAATTCGGGTGTAATCCGGACGCCTCCCTTTTCTTGGCTTCAGCAATTGGATCACTGAGTGGTTCATCGTATAAAATAGCTCTTGGAATTTCAGGTGCAATTTCCGCGAGTAGGGAAACGGAATCATGGTTAAAAGATGAGAATATAATTTGGTTTGAAAGATGATATTCACGAACGAGGTCGACAACCTTTTCTTCGATACCTGGATAGTGGATTACGTCTGTTTTTAATTCAATATTAAGTTGTAAATTTGTCGTAGAGAGCCAAATGAATACTTCGCGTAAGGTTGGAATCTTTGCTTCATGAAAAGAAGGGCTTTTATGGCTACCGGCATCAAGAGACTGTAATTCCACTACTGTTTTTTCAGAAACAAGTCCAATTCCACTTGTTGTGCGATCAACAGTTTCATCGTGAATCACAACAATCTCACCATCTTTCGAAAGGTGAACATCAAGTTCAATGCCATGGGCACCAACACGCTCTGCTTCTTGGAAAGCAATCATTGTATTCTCCGGATGTGTTCCTTTAACTCCGCGATGGGCAAAAATAAGTGGTTTTTTCATCTGAAAATCTCCTTATGAGTTCATTTCTTCCATTATGAAACTGCGACGAGAAAAATACAATCCATATGCCAAACATTTACAGAAGTATAACACTTGCATAAAAGTTAACGTTAACGTAAAATGTAATAATGTGATGAGGGGAGGAATAAACATGTATAAGATTGATGAGGTAACGAAGCAAGTTGGATTAACAAAACGTACACTTCGTTATTATGAGGAAATTGGTTTAATTTATCCGCCGGAGCGTAGCGAAGGGAATATTCGTCTTTATACAGATGAAGATATTGTACGTATTAAAAAGATTGTAGAAGCGAAAGAAGTATTAGGAATCACACTTCAAGAAATGCAGCATTTCTTATCATTAAAAGAACGCATGGAACAAAGACGAAATAGTGACAATCCACGTGACCGTGAAGTGATTCAAGAAATTAAGGATATGCTTGAGAACCAAGTGCAAACGCTGGATACAAAAATGAAACAAATGGAGCGCGTGAAAGCAGAATTAGAGAATAGTTTAGGGCGTGCACGTAAATTCTTGGAGGACACAAAAGGAGAGTAATGAATATGGAGAGCAAACAAAAATTGGGGAGATTGATTACAGTGCTGGCTACTTTCCTTGCCTTTTCAGGCATCGGAGTAGTTGATCCTATTTTGCCGATTATCGCTGAGAAGATAGGGGCAACGCATTGGCAAGTGGAGATGTTATTTACAGCTTATATTTTAACGATGGCAATTATGATGCTACCGGCTGGTTTATTCGCAGCACGGTTTGGTGATAAGAGAATGATGACAATTGGTTTATCAATTGTAACTGTATTTGCTTTTATATGTGGTATATCACAAACGATTGCCCAGTTATCTCTTTTCCGTGCTGGCTGGGGGCTAGGTAATGCGATGTTTTTCGCAACAGCGATGACATTATTAATTGCTCTTAGTAAAGAAGTACATGAAGCGGTTGGTTTATATGAAGCTGCGATTGGTTTAGGGATGGCCGGTGGACCATTATTAGGAGGACTACTAGGTGGACATTCTTGGCGTTACCCATTTTTTGCGACAAGTCTTTTAATTTTATTAGCATTTATTCTTGTTTTCTTTTTTGTAAAAGAGCCGGAGCGAAAAGTACAGCGAAAAGCAGCTGGAGTGGAGGAATTACTTAATCTTATTAAGTATAAACCGTTTATGCAAGGTGCAATTTCAGGTATGTTATATTATTACGGATTTTTCGTTGTATTAGCATATTCACCACTTATTATGCATTTATCGGCAATTCAGTTAGGTTTCGTATTTTGCGGTTGGGGACTTGCTTTAGCATATGGATCTGCAATATTAGCGCATAAATTAGAAGGGAAATATGAACCGAAAGCATTGTTACGATTTAGCTTACTTGTATTTGCAATTCTGCTAATCGCATTATTTTTTGTTAAAGTTATGTGGTTACAAATTGTTCTTATCGTCTTATCTGGATTAGCATCGGGACTAAATAACGCTTTATATACAAGCTATGTCATGGATATTTCACCTTATGAAAGATCTATTACGTCCGGTGTATACAATTTCGTTCGTTGGCTTGGCGGGGCAATTGCACCAATTTTATCAGGAATTATCGGCCATGCGATTTCACCGCAAAGTCCATTTTTAGTTGGGGGAATTGTTGTATTAGTTGGTTGTGTTATGATTTTGATTCCTGTTCGAGAAGGTTCTAAATTAGAATCAGAAACCCTTTCTTAAGAAAGGGTTTTCTTTGTTGTTAAATATAGTGTTTAAATAATATATGAATAAAAATACTTTTACCAAAATATATTTTCGGTATTTTTGTACTTTTAACTATACATTTTGTATGTTTTGTTTTATTTTTGTTAGGGGACATTAATGATGTCCCTATTATAAATTTGCAATGAAAGGCGTGATTGTACGATGGAACTATGGTTCACTGAAAAACAAACAAAACATTTTGGAATTACGGCGCGTATTAACCGCACATTACATACGGAGCAAACAGAATTTCAAAAGCTTGATATGGTTGAGACAGAAGAGTTCGGAAACATGCTTATTTTAGATGGCATGGTTATGACAACAGAGAAGGACGAGTTTGTGTATCACGAAATGGTGGCACACGTACCTTTATTTACACATCCAAACCCTGAGAACGTATTAGTTGTTGGCGGTGGTGATGGTGGTGTAATCCGTGAAGTATTAAAGCACCCAAGCGTAAAGAAAGCAACACTTGTTGAAATCGACGGTAAAGTAATTGAGTACTCTAAACGGTACTTACCATCAATTGCAGGTGCGTTAGATAACGAGCGTGTTGAAGTAAAAGTAGGAGACGGTTTCCTACACATCGCAGAAAGCGAAAATGAGTACGATGTAATTATGGTTGACTCTACAGAGCCAGTAGGACCAGCAGTAAACTTATTTACAAAAGGATTCTACGCTGGAATTTCAAAAGCGTTAAAAGCAGATGGGATTTTCGTTGCTCAAACGGATAACCCTTGGTTTACACCAGAATTAATTTCAACTGTGTTTAAAGACGTAAAAGAAATCTTCCCAATTACACGTTTATACACAGCGAATATCCCAACATACCCAAGTGGAATGTGGACATTTACAATTGGATCTAAAGAATATGACCCATTAGAAGTAAGCGAAGAGCGTTTCCACGAAATCGAAACGAAATATTACACAAAAGAACTGCATAAAGCAGCATTCGTATTACCGAAGTTTGTTGGAGACTTAATTAAATAATAATTAAAAGCGGAAGCGGCTCGTTCAGAATGGGAGGGGGATGGAGCTTCAGACATAGAGGCGTCTTTTGCCCTCGTAGGAAGAAGCGAAGCCACCGAGCGTTCTAGCCGCTGTAGCTGGACAAAAGAAAAGCGGAAGCAGCTCATTCAAGGTGTGCGATAGAACGGACATGCTAGCTGCTGACGCTATTATAATAAAATAATCTTCTATCGCTAAAAGAAGATTGAGGTAAATCGAGAAAGAGGAGTGTAGCACTCCAAATTTGAGAAATAATGAAAGGTTGGGATACCTTAAGTTCCACATAAGGAGGAAAAGAATATGCGTTTTGATGAAGCTTATTCAGGTAAAGTATTTATTAAAAGTCATCCAAGTTTTGAAGATGCAGAGGCAGTAATTTATGGGATGCCAATGGATTGGACAGTAAGTTACCGTCCAGGCTCTCGTTTTGGTCCTGCACGTATTCGTGAAGTATCGATTGGACTAGAAGAGTACAGTCCATATTTAGATCGTGAACTAGAAGATGTAAAATATTTTGATGCTGGTGATATTCCGCTACCATTCGGAAATCCACAACGCAGTATAGACATGATTGAAGAATATGTAACAAAACTATTAGATGCCGGTAAGTTTCCACTAGGTCTTGGCGGTGAGCACCTAGTGTCTTGGCCAATTTTTAAGGCAATGGCAAAAAAATATCCGGATTTAGCAATCATTCATATGGATGCTCATACTGATTTGCGTGAGTCATATGAAGGGGAGCCTTTATCTCACTCTACACCCATCCGTAAAGTGTGCGATTTAATTGGTCCGGAAAACGTATATTCTTTCGGAATTCGTTCTGGAATGAAAGAAGAATTCGAATGGGCAAAAGAAGTGGGCATGAACCTATACAAATTTGACGTATTAGAACCGTTGAAAGAAGTATTACCAAAGCTTGCAGGACGCCCAGTTTATGTCACAATTGACATTGACGTGTTAGATCCAGCACATGCTCCTGGAACAGGAACACTAGAAGCTGGTGGTATCACATCTAAAGAATTATTAGATTCCATCGTAGCAATTGCAAATTCAAATATAAAAGTAGTTGGAGCAGACTTAGTAGAAGTAGCTCCAGTCTATGATCATAGTGATCAAACACCAATCGCAGCAAGCAAATTCGTGCGGGAAATGCTTCTTGGTTGGGTGAAGTAAAAGCGGAGGCAGTTTGCTCAGAATCGCAGGTCATTGGAGCACTCGACCGAGAAGCGCTTTTGGCTTCGACCGAGAGTGTGAAATGGCCAGAGATTCTAGCCGCTGTAGCTGGATAAAGTAAAAGCGGAAGCCGGCTCGCAGCATCGATATATCGACGCTTCTGCAAAATTCGACATCCGTTTACAAAACGTATAAGAAAAAAGGAGCTAGTCCAACCTGATGGAACTAGCTCCTTTTTTCTTATGCAACTTTTTCTTCCGAAGCGATTCCGCGAATTTCATCAGCGGAACGAATTGGATACTTACGGAAAATAATTGTTCCGATATAACCAATAATTGTGGTCACGATTCCACATAATATAGCTGCAATGGCTACTTTCATTACATCGTTGAACCCAAAGAGAACAAGGAGTCCTGGAATTGGTGATGCTGTACCGGGGGCATTGTTCACAAGTTGGAATAAGGATGTAATAATACCAGCAAGTGCACCACCCACGAAGTTTGTCGTATAGATTGGAATGGGATTTGCTGCTACGACATCGGCTTGTGTTAATGGTTCAATTGCTACAGCAATTGTATCTTTCTTTGAACAGATCTTTAAACGTTTAAAGAAAATAAAATTCATTGGAGCAGAGGCTGCTACTGCAAGACTACCAATAGCCATTGGTAAACCTGTTAATCCAAGCATAGCAGTTAGCGCCATGGAGCTTAATGGAGATGTAGAAATAACTGTTATGAGTCCGCCAAGCATAATTCCCATAATAATTGGGCTTTCTGTGGTTGCGATTGAAATAATAGAGCCGATTTTTCCAAGTGTAGCATTTACAACGGGGTCCATAAGCATAGCCATTCCGCGAGAAAGTGGTGCTGCAACGAATAAAATGGCAAGAAATTCTACACCAGCTGGCAATTTCTTTTCTAGAAATTTAACGACAAAGGCGCATACATATCCAGCAAAAAATCCTGGTAAAATACCAAATCCACTAGTGGCGATACCGATTAAAACAGCATATACAGGAGATACACCAATTGCGAGTGCTACTAAAATAGCAGCCGCGACACCGCTCATACTACCGGAAGCTTGTCCAACCGATTGTAAAAAGTTGTTATGAAACATTTCGCCGCCGATATATCGATGAAATGCTTCAATAAGAAAGCTTGCGATTGCAGCATTGGCCAGGGCCCCCATTGCTTTCATTCCGTAAGGAGCACGAAAGCTAAACAGTGTAAAAAGAAAAAGTACAACGAGTAGTAGTGCTAAACCTTGCAAGATAGCCATTTGAAAAATGTCCCCTTTTTAATTTTGTTTATAAAAATTTGTATTATTCAATAATAATACAAAAGTTGTTTAAACGGAAAATTTTTTTATTGGGAAAATACTGTGAGCGCTTTCCTTACAATAGTGTAAGGAAATTGTAATACATTTCAATAGTATATAGTATGCCCTTATCTGTATAATACAGATATAAATATGTGACTGATAAGAATAAACAGGAGGCTATATATGAAATTGGTAATAAAAGTGTTAGTCGTCTTTGCCATTCTTTTAGGTGGTACGGCATATTATTTACAATCAAAAACAGAAGGTGTAGAGGCTTTTGTCGATAACTTCTTTTCAAATAAAGAAATACAAGATTATTACGCAGTTATAAATAAGGGTGAGAAAATAGACGATGAATATTTGTATACATTCAAAGGATATACAGAGGATGGAAAGCAACAAACGATTAAAAAGATCATGAATCGTCAGCTACATTCAGGTGCTTTTATAAAAATTTATGCTAAGGGCATGCAAGGAAAAGGCTGGGCTGAAATTTCAAAAGAAGAAATTCCAGAAAAAGCCTTAAAACAATTACAGAAAGTGTAAAAGGAGCGAATTGTTCGCTCCTTTTTTAATGTTTTAAAATTGTAATCGATGTGTTTGTTTGAGTAGAAACAATTTCTACACGTCCGCCAATTGGGAAAGTGAAGATTGGAGTTGTATGACCAAAGTTGGCATTTGCAATTACAGGAATGTGGGAAAGCTCTTGTTTTGAATAAATCATTTCTTGAATATCTTCTATGACAGCTTCAGAACCTTTTTGTAGTCTTCCAATTACAATGCCTTTTATATGTTCAAAATCTGGTTGTTGGATGAGAGAGTGTAAGTAACGATCAAAAGTCTTAACTGTAGCTTTCCCTGTAAGAGCATCTTCTTCTAAAAATAATATTTTATTTCGTAAGCTCGGCATATATGCTGTGCCTTGTAGTAAATTAAAGGTACTCATATTACCGCCAATAATTTCGCCAACTATTTCACCTTCATGTAAGGAAATATAACCTTCATTTTGGAAGAAAGTGCGATTTTCTTGGTCCATATACCAAGAGTCATCGCTCCATGTTTCAGCAGGTTGTATTTCTATTGGCTCTTCAGAAGTCATGCATTTTAAAAAGTAATCTATCGTATAATCGAGCCCTTTCTCCATTCCAAAAGAAGAAAAGTGAGGACCTGAATATGTAATAAGACCAGTCTTTGCATAAATCGCATTGCCTAGAGCTGTAATATCAGAATAACCACATAAAATTTTTGGATTGCTACGAATTAAGTCGTAATTTATATGGTTTAGTAGCCCATTGGAATTATATCCTCCAAGTGTTGTTAAGATTGCTTTTACATTGGAGTCTGCGAAAGCTTCATGGAGGTCTTGAACTCGAGAAGAAACGGAAGAAGAAGCAAAACGATCAATTTCTTCAGCGTTTTTTGAAAATGTAACACGAAATCCCATATCTGCTATTCGTTTCATAGCAAGCTCACGATTATAATCTGAGACAATACTTAAACTACAAGAGGGTGAAATGACTCGAATTTCATCACCTTGTTTTAACTTTGGTGGTATCATTTGGAGCACTCCTTTTAATGAAAGAAAATTTAGATTTAAAAGACATTTTATCATAAGAGATAGATCTTTATAAATTGTTTTTTCGAAACAGGGTTTTCCTGATTTTTCAGCAGACAGACATAGGTTTTTTTTGATATGATAGGAAAAGTGATTTATTATAAAATTTATTTAATATCTATAACATATTGAAAGGTGTGCAAGACGTGGAGAAACAACTTGCAGGCTTGCCAGTACACGTTCATTTCGTAACAGAAATCCGTGAAGGGGCACGAAAGGAGACCGTTGCTTTTGAGGCAAATGGTCAATACTATGTAAAAGGTCAAGGTACATATGTAACGTTTCAAGAGCCGAACGAACAAGGCGAAGTAAAGACAATCATTAAAATTCAAGGTGAACAAGTTCTCATTATGCGTTCAGGTGCTGTTTCTATGCGTCAGACGCATGCAAAAGGTGAATGGACAACTGGTACGTATACGAGTGAACTTGGTACGTTTGCATTGCAAACGAAAACTGATAACGTTCTTTTTAAATGGTCGGACGAGAAGAAAAAAGGACAACTCTTTTTAACGTACGCATTGCTTCTAAGTGAACAAGAAGCGGGTCGATATACAATTACGATTAATTTGAAGGAGGCAAAATAATGAACTCTTTAGAACAAGTAAAAGAATTGATTAAAGAAGAAATTAAAGCTGCCGTATTAAAAGCAGAGTTAGCAACAGAAGAACAAATTCCAAACGTTGTATTAGAATCTCCAAAAGATAAAACGCATGGTGATTTCTCTACAAACATGGCGATGCAGCTTGCACGCGTAGCAAAAAAAGCTCCTCGTATGATTGCAGAGGAATTAATTGCAAACTTCGATAAAGCAAAAGCTTCTATTGAAAAGATTGAAATTGCTGGTCCTGGTTTTATTAACTTCTATATGGATAATAGCTATTTAACAGACTTAATTCCGGTAATTGTTACAGCTGGCACGAATTATGGTGAAACAAACACTGGTAAAGGTGAAAAAGTACAAGTTGAGTTCGTATCTGCAAACCCAACAGGTGACCTTCACTTAGGACATGCACGTGGTGCGGCAGTAGGTGACACATTATGCAACGTATTAGCAAAAGCAGGATACGATGTATCTCGTGAATACTACATTAATGACGCTGGTAACCAAATTCATAATTTAGCGCTTTCTGTCGAAGCTCGTTACATGCAAGCATTAGGGCTAGAAAAAGAAATGCCAGAAGATGGATACCATGGTGCGGATATCATCGGAATCGGACAACGCTTAGCTGAAGAGTTTGGCGATCGTTATGCAAAAGCTGATGAGAAAGAAAGCTATGAATTCTACCGTGAGTACGGTTTGAAATACGAATTAGCAAAACTTCAAAAAGACTTAGAAAGCTTCCGTGTTAAGTTTGACGTATGGTTCTCTGAAACATCACTATACAAAAATGGAAAAATTGATCAAGCTCTTGCGGTATTAAAAGAGCGCGATGAAATATTTGAAGAAGACGGAGCAACTTGGTTCCGTTCTATGACTTATGGTGATGATAAAAACCGCGTATTAATTAAAAATGATGGTTCTTACACATATTTAACGCCAGATATCGCGTATCACCGTGATAAATTAGAGCGTGGATTTGATAAATTAATCAACATTTGGGGCGCTGACCACCACGGTTACATTCCTCGTATGAAAGCAGCGATTCAAGCGCTTGGTTACGATAAAGAGACGTTAGAAGTAGAAATCATCCAAATGGTACAACTATACCAAAACGGTGAAAAAGTAAAAATGAGTAAGCGTACAGGTAAAGCTGTTACACTTCGTGAGCTAATGGAAGAAGTAGGCGTGGACGCAATGCGTTACTTCTTTGCAATGCGCAGCGGTGACTCTCACTTAGACTTTGATATGGACTTGGCGGTATCAAAATCTAACGAAAACCCTGTATACTATGCACAATATGCTCATGCACGTGTATGCAGTATCCTTCGTCAAGGTGAAGAACTTGGATTAACTGCAGGTGGAGATATCAATTACAAACTTGTTGCTTCTGAAAAAGAAGTAGACTTACTGAAAAAACTGGGTGAATTCCCAGCAGCAGTTGCAGAAGCAGCGCAAAAACGTCTGCCACACCGCATTACAAACTATGCGTTTGAATTAGCAGCAGCGCTTCATAGCTTCTACAATGCAGAAAAAGTATTAAACCCAGATAACTTAGAATTAAGTAAAGCTCGTTACGACTTAATGCGTGCAGTACGCATTACACTTCAAAATGCATTAGCATTAGTTGGTGTATCTGCACCTGAGAAAATGTAATAGGCAAAAGAAAAGATGCTTATTTTTGTTTAAAAGTGATATACAGGTTGATATAAAAACATCTGATCAGTCTATAGACTGATTAGATGGCAAAGAAAGCAGACCATCGAAAAGCCGTATGGGGGAGAACCTCACGTACGGCTTGATGAGGGGAAGCTGGGCAGAAAAAGAGATAGCAAAGCTATCTCTTTTTCTGTTTCAGTTTTCTACTCTAAATATATGTTATGGTGATGAAGTGAAAATAGAAAAACATCAATTAACTATTGATTTTTTAGAACAATTCTAGAATAATAGGTTGTCGGGGGTAAAATTATCAAAAAGCTATACATGTAGTATTAGTAGATGAAATGTTACCAGTAAATGGTGTGATTGTTGTAAATGATGTTGTTACAACTATGCCAAATACTAAACTAACACTTCATCTAACCAAGTATCTACACAATTAGTAATTAATCTTGAAAACTTCCAACCTAGTCAAAAAACTAGGGATTTTATGTCTAAAATAGTACATATAGTCCAACTAAAGTTTTCATGATTTGATAAAAATAATGAAAGGATATAAATCTCTCGATTTTGATATTATCATCACTTATATATATAAATCTCTCGATATTAAAATGTAATGTCGCCCTAGAAAAGCTAACTCTTCTTAGCGAGTAAGTGAAATGTATGTATAAGTTCATTTTAATTCTTCGACATAGCCATAGATCCATTAGGTAAATTACTTTTTCTCGACACTCATTTATAGACTCCAAAAATGAAAAGGCTGAATTTCATATTTCTGCACGATTCACATGAAATTAGTTGCCCAGTACACTCTTTTTTATTTACCCCCAAATTCGTTCCACTGTATTCAGATTTGGAGAATATGACTTTTATCTTCATAGGCAAAATACTTCGTCCGGAGCATTTTTAATCATATAGCGTTTATATTGGAACATTTCTTGTCTGATTGTTTCGGTGTGTAGTTCAGTTGTGCAACGAAACATAAAACGTTTTAACATATGGCTAATTTCACTTCAACTCATGATGACAGAAAACGAAGACATATCTTCAATGACATCCTTTAGAATACGAGTATCCTAGCACGTTTCAAAGCCATAACTCTCTTCGGCTGGGGTGCTAAATTCGATTATACGCTGTACTTCTTGTTATTCTTTATGAGGATAATTATGGGGGTTGACCAAATGCATATTTGCTGTGAAGTAGCTCGTCTATACTTGCTCACACTAAAATTTTTTGCGTATGGAGCAATCGTTTGCGCTAGATATGAAGAAATTTAGGAAACTCTACGGCATAATAAGACGAATGACTGCCATGAGTTTTATCGTGAATGCTTGTTGAATTGCCTTCTCCTGACTCTGAAGCTGTTCTATGGCCCATTCATGTGTATTTGTAATTGGAATTCCTTTATCAAAGTTTGTCCTTTCCCTTATCTATTTTTGGTAAACAATATAGACCAGAAATAACACAGTTTAGACATGTGGGAGAAATTAGATGAATCTATATAAAAAGCAAATTTCAAGTTTCTAAACAATAGAAGAGTTGAAAAAAGAGAAAAAGATGATAATAGCTATCAAACATATTTAAATAAAATAGCTTAATGACATTGAATAATAGAATCTTTGTCATAGTATGTTTGTACCAGAATCTAGCAACATTTAATTTTATAGGGAGGATAACATAAAGCATGTATTTAAAAAGAATAACTTCGATTTTTTCGATTATAATGATTTTTATGTTTACTATAGGTCAGAGTTTTTTAGGTATAGTAGCAAATGCACAAGAGTTAAATACAGCAGGGTTTGTGGATAGTTTTCAGATTGGTAAAACAAATCTACAGACCACAGAACGGACTAAAGTAACTGTAAACTTCAGTGAAAAAAATGGACTTAGGCTGAAGCCTGTAGATACACTAACATTAACGCTGCCTCCAGAATTAAAAGGATTAGATAGAGAGTTTCTATTAGATGACTATGGTACTTGTAAAGTCACTGCAGGTACTGTGGTATGTACATTTAATGATAGAGTGAGTACACATCAAAATATTAAAGGGTATTTAAACTTTTACGTGGAAGCCGCTAATGTAGGAACGGATCAAAAGAAAGAGATTGAAACCAATTTCGGTACAAATGTAGATAAGCAATCTGTAACAATTACCGGCCCAAGCGGTGGTGGTGGTACAGATCCTGGAAAGCCACCGTTTTTTTATAAAACTGGTGATATGAACTCAGGTAAGGACAATGAAGTACGTTGGTTCTTGAATATAAACTTAAATAAAGAAGAGTTAAGTCGCGATATTGTTGTGACTGATAATTTACAGGAAGGTCAAACACTTAATAAGGATAGTTTCTATATAATTATTGATGATTATATAGGTCGTCGATCTTTAACGCTACAAGAGTTTGAAAAGCAACGTTACGGAACGATTACCTTTACTGGTGACAAATCATTTAAAGTTGTGCTTTATAAGGATAAAGCACGTCTTGCCTCCTTTTCGATTGGTTATACATCTACTATAACGGAAGCCGGAAAGAAGCAAGAGTTTTTTAAGAATGATTATACGATTGATTACCAAGTTCTGCACAAAGACCCAGTTACTGAATCGGGTAGTTACCCAGTCGAAAATATGACAGCTGGCGGTGGTGCTGAAGGTGACTTGCCTTCAAAAGGAACGCTAAAAATTGTTAAGTATCTTGAAGGGAATGAAGATAAATTCATACCGAATGTTTCATTTAAGTTGTATAAAGAGTCGGGTGAACAAGTTGGAGATGTATATACAACAGATGGGCAAGGTATAATCGAAATTCCTAATTTACAACCAGGTAAATATTATGTGCAAGAGGTTTCAGCTCCAGACTATGTTGATTTCGATCCTCAAGCAAAAGTAAGTTTCGAAGTTAAATCAGGTGTTGTAAATGGAGTTAAGTTGCCAATTCCAAATAAAGTGAAAACTACATCCATTGCAGGAACAAAAACATGGAAAGGCGATAATACGAAAGATCGTCCGAAAACAATTAAAGTCGACTTACTACAAAATGATAAAGTGATCGCAACGCAAGAAGTAACAGAAGCAAGCGGTTGGAAATATGAATTCAAAGATTTAGCGGCATATGATGCCGAAGGTAAGGCGTATAAGTATGAAGTAAAAGAACAACCGGTAGATGGATATCAATCAGAAGTAAATGGTTATGATATTACGAATACAAAAGTGGTACAAACAACAAAGGTAGAAGGAACGAAAACATGGAAAGACAATAACGCACCAGATCGTCCGAAGACGATCAAAGTAGAATTACTACAAAACGACCAAGTAATCGCAACACAAGAAGTAACAGCGGAAAAAGATTGGAAGTATGAATTCAAAGATCTAGCGGTATACGACGCCGAAGGAAAAGCATATAAGTATGAAGTAAAAGAACAACCGGTAGATGGATATCAATCAGAAGTCAAAGGGTATGACATTACAAATACAAAAGTGGCGCAAACAAAAGTAGAAGGAACGAAGACGTGGAAGGACGGAAATGGTGAAGGACGTCCAGAAACAATCAAAGTAGACCTACTACAAAATAATAAAGTAATCGCAACGCAAGAAGTGAGCGCAGCAAGCGATTGGAAATATGCATTTACAGACTTAGCGGTATACGACGCCGAAGGAAAAGCATATAAGTATGAAGTAAAAGAACAACCGGTAGATGGATATCAATCAGAAGTCAAAGGGTATGACATTACAAATACAAAAGTGGCGCAAACAAAAGTAGAAGGAACGAAGACGTGGAAGGACGGAAATGGTGAAGGACGTCCAGAAACAATCAAAGTAGACCTACTACAAAATAATAAAGTAATCGCAACGCAAGAAGTGAGCGCAGCAAGCGGTTGGAAGTATGAATTCAAAGATTTAGCGGCATACGATGCCGAAGGTAAGGCATACAAGTATGAAGTGAAAGAACAACCGGTAGATGGATATCAATCCGAAGTAAAAGGTTATGACATCACGAATACAAAAGTAAGCCAAACAAAAGTAGAAGGAACGAAGACATGGAAAGACGATAATGCGAAAGATCGTCCGGCAATGATCAAAGTAGA
>NZ_JAPHWH010000013.1:0-184165 GCF_026241455.1 Bacillus sp. DHT2 | reverse complement strand
TTAGGCACGCCGCCAGCGTTCATCCTGAGCCAGGATCAAACTCTCCAATAAAGTTAGTTTGTCTAGCATCTAAAATAAAAATTGACGTTTCACGTTGTTTGTTTCGTTCAGTTTTCAAAGAACTTGTCCATCGCCGATTGGCGACTTCCTTATGTTAGCATCTTCATTTTTCGATGTCAACTAAGTTTTTTAATTTCTTTTTTTCACTTTCTGCGTGTTCCGCATCAGCGACGTTTATTAATATACCATCCTTATTTTTAAATCACAAGTGTTTTTTTAAAAAAACTAAAAAAGTTTTCCACTTAATAATTTCGCCTCTTTATTTCATATTTAAATGGATTTTCTTCCTCCTGACTTCAACAGAATTTTAAAAGGATAAAATACCCAGCCAACTCTCTAGCTCTTCCTTACAAAACCCTATTCACTCGCTACTTAAGAATAAATTTAGAATTTTTTTACATTTAATTAATGAAAGATATCCAGATTTTGTTATATAGTAACGAAGTAGGCTAAAAAACAACTTAAACGGAGGAATCATTTTTATGGATAGGTTACCAAAATTCTCATTAAAAAATCGAGCCGCTATCATCATCATGGTTTTTCTCATTTCTGTGCTCGGCATTTATTCCGGCTCCAAATTACCGATGGAGTTTCTACCCAGCGTCGATAATCCCGCAATAACTGTCACTACAATGTCTCAAGGGCTAGATGCTGAAACATTGACAAAAGAAGTAACCGAACCGCTCGAAAAAAAGTTTCGAAATTTGGAACACGTCGATACAATAACTTCTTCTACTTATGAAGGTTTATCTCGTATCGATATCGCGTATACATCTAAAGCTAATATGAAGGATGCTACACGCGAGGTCGAAAAAATTACCAGCAACGTAAATTTCCCAAAAGAAATTACAAGACCCGTCGTTAGTCAACTTAATACCTCTATGATTCCACTTGCACAAATTACCGTTCAAAAACAGAATGGTTTTACAAAAGCAGACGAAAAACAGATTGAAGAAGAAATCATCCCGCAACTTGAAAATATCGACGGCGTTGCTAACGTCATGTATTACGGTAAATCAACATCCGAGTTATCTATCCTCTTAGACCCAAATGAAATGAAAAATAAAAACGTAACACCACAGCAAGTATTAGCCGCTTTACAAGGAAAAGAAACTTCCACTCCAGTTGGTCAAGTTACTGTCAATAACGAAGACCACAGCCTACGCGTCATTGGAAATGTCAAGAATGTAGATGAAATAAAAAACATGTCACTTACCCCTCAAATCAAATTACAAGATATAGCTCAAGTAAAAATAAAACAACATTTTGATACCGTTTCACATGTGAATGGCGAAGAGGGAACTGGATTAGTTATTATGAAAGAACCTAGCAAAAATGCTGTTGCAATCGGAAAAGAAATTGATAAAAAAATAAAAACTATAAGCAAAGAATATAAAGATACTTATACAATTAAATTAATATCCTCTACTCACGAACAAGTTGAAAATGCAGTTATGAGCATGGGGAAAGAAGTCATTTTAGGAGCAATTGCTGCAACATTTATTATTTTAATCTTTTTACGCAGCGTTCGAACAACCCTTATCGCTGTCGTTAGTATTCCGTTATCCATTTTACTAACACTATTTTTACTTGATCAATCTAATGTTACATTAAACATTTTAACTCTCGGGGGCTTAGCAGTAGCGGTTGGTCGACTTGTTGACGATAGTATTGTTGTCATTGAAAATATCTTCCGGCGCTTACAAAAAGAACATTTTTCAAAAGACATCATTCTAGACGCCACAAAAGAGGTAGCGGTTGCGATTACCTCTTCTACTTTAACAACAGTCGCTGTCTTTTTACCTATCGGTCTTGTATCAGGTACAATCGGTAAGCTAATGTTACCTATGGTATTGGCCGTTGTATACTCTATACTTTCTTCACTAGTGGTGGCCTTAACCGTTGTTCCACTTATGGCATTTTTATTACTGAGAAAAACAAGGCAGCGTACACCGAAACCTTCAAGAAAGTATACAGCTACTTTAAAGTGGGCCCTTTCACATAAGTTTATTATTTTATTTTCTTCTTTCTTATTATTTGCCGGATCGATTGCTGCTTATATATTACTTCCAAAAGCAAATATCAAATCAGAAGACGATACGATGCTTTCAATTCAGATGACATTCCCAGCAAATTACGATTTTGAATCTAGAAAGCAAACAGCCTTTGATTTTGAAAAAAAATTACTTTCTAACAGCGATGTAAAAGATGTTATTTTACGAATGGGTTCCAGTGCTGAAGATGCACAGTTTGGATTTACAACTAAAAATAACCTTGCATCTATTGCTGTAGTCTTCAAAAAAGGAACAGATATCGATCAATATATCAAAAAACTTAAAAAAGAGCATGCAGACTTTAAACCAGCCGAATTCGATTATACAAAAGCAAGCTATTCTAATTCCGGCGGAGGAAACAACTTACAATTTAATGTGACAGCAAACAATGAGACAAATTTAAAAAAAGCTGCTGATGTCGTTGAAACAAAACTAAAAAGTATAGACAGTCTTTCTAAAGTAAAAACAAATCGAGAAGAGTCAAAAAAAGAATGGCAAATCGATATTGATCAAAAGAAAGCGGAACAAGTTGGATTAACACCAGAAACAGCCGGACAACAAGTTACATTCCTTATGAAAAAATCACCAATTGGGCAACTGACAATTAATGATGAGAAAACAACCATTATGTTGGAACATAAACAAGAAAAGATAAGTAACAAGGAAGATATTCTTAACACAAACATCTTATCACCTATAGCAGGATCAATTCCTTTAAAAGATATTGCAACCATTTCAGAAAAACGATTACAAACAGAAATTTTCCATAAAGATGGAAAAGAAACCATTCAAATAACTGCCGAAGCAACAAATGAAGATTTAAGTAAAGTAAACACTGAAGTGAACAAAGCTATTTCAGAATTAGACCTACCAAACGGTGCGAAAGTTAAAATTGCTGGTGCAACTGAATCAATGCAAGAAGACTTTACAAATTTATTCAAAATCATGGGTATCGCCATCGGGATTGTTTATTTAATTATGGTTATTACTTTCGGGCAAGCACGCGCCCCATTTGCGATTTTATTCTCTTTACCACTAGCTGCTGTTGGCGGTATTTTAGGATTAATCATTTCAAGAACACCAGTCGATTTAAATGCACTAATCGGTGCATTAATGTTAATTGGTATCGTAGTCACCAATGCCATTGTATTAATAGAACGTGTTCAACAAAATAGAGAACACGGCATGACGACACGGGAAGCTTTACTAGAAGCAGGCTCTACAAGGCTACGACCAATTATTATGACAGCCATTACAACAATAGTAGCGATGTTACCATTATTATTCAGCCAATCACAAGCCGGCAGTATGGTATCAAAAAGTTTAGCGGTTGTTGTAATCGGTGGTTTAGCAGTTTCAACTGTGCTCACACTAGTTGTCGTCCCTGTTATGTATGAACTGTTAGATAAATTCGGTAAAAAACGACGCTCACGCAGAAAAGTAGTCTCTTCTATAGATACACCAAAAGCTTAACACCAAAAAACGTTATCTTCTGTTTTGAAGATAACGTTTTTTCTACTATAATATACAATTATAATTTCACGACTACTCATTCATATACGTCATCACTTCATCAATATAATCCGCTAAAGGCTTCCCAGAATCTACAATAAGATATGTAAAATCAGATGGTCGTTTACTACCATCTAACCCTTCTTTAAACACTTCTTCAGATCCCACTTTCTCAATTTGACTTATCATTCGTTCTCGTGTCTTTAGCCTATTATTAATTTCTTCTATATTATTAAGATAGCATTCAATATATTTGTATTTCACACGATGTTCCCTAGACAAGATCGTCCCCTTTTCCACCATTTCTATATAGAGACACGGGCTATCCAATATTACACTATGCCCCATGGATAGATGAAAATCTATTAGCGCCCATTCGATTTCATACGAAATTCCACCAGCGGCCGTTGTTTCAATTTGACGAGTTTCCAACGACTCTAGTAAGGCCGTTTTCACAATATCATGATCAATAACAATTGCACCTGTATTTTTCGCTATACGTCTAGAAAGTGTTGATTTTCCCGAACCCGGAAAGCCTGACATTTGTAGAAAAAACATGAAAAACTTCCTCTCCATCTCCATTTCAGCATTTACATACACAGGTATATATACAATATTTTATCTTCATACTCCTGCTATAACCGAGATTACCGGATTCACTTCACACAAAAAAGCTCCCTGTTTTTTTATAAACAGAGAGCTTCTTATCCATTTAGGGTACAAGCGTTTAAGCCGCTTTGGCTTTCGTTGTTTTACGAGATTTCTTAGCTCCCGTAAAACGTTTATGAAGTACAGATGCAGTGAAACGGGCAATAATATTAAAGAGTAATACCATAATAATTAAGACTGCTGCTGATTTTGTCGCAATTAACTTCGCATCTGGAATAATCCCTTCAGAGTTCAATTTCCAAATATGAACTGCTAATGTTTCAGCTGGTCGAAATGGATTCAACGGGTGTGCAGGACTTGAAAAATCGGCAGCAGAATTTAAAATCGGTGATGTTAATCCCGCTGTATAAATTAACGCCGCTGCCTCACCAAATATACGACCCGCAGCTAAAATAACCCCCGTAATAATTTGCGGCAATGCTGTGGGGATAATAATTCGCACAATCGTTTGCCATTTTGTTGCACCAAGCCCAAGACTCGCTTCTTTTACATTAGACGGAACTTCCGTAATCGCACTTTCACAAACACGCGTTAGACCCGGTAAATTTAAAATCGTTAAAGCAAGCGCTCCTCCCATTACCGTATAGCCCCAACCAGTCATTGTAACAAACACTAATAAACCAAATAACCCAACAACAATAGAAGGTAGTGATGCCATCGTTTCAATACATAAACGAACAAATCCTAAAAAGCGTCCTTGTTTCGCATATTCCGCAAGATAAATCCCTGCTCCTAATCCAAGCGGAATTGAAATGACTAAGGTAATAACAAGCATATAGAAAGAGTTGAATAACTGCGGACCAATTCCACCTCCAGCTCTTGTATTGCTTGGTTCTCCGAACAAGAAACTTGGATCCCAAAAACCCCAACCCTTTTGCAAAATTTCGTATACTAAGAAAACAAGTAAAGCTACTACAAACGCTGCAACTGCATATAAAATACCCGTCCAAATATTATTTACTTTTCTTGCGTTCATCGCTATCGTTCACCTCTTTGGCCAATTGCTCGTATTACTAAAATAAACAGGAATGAAATAACAAGTAATATCATTGCCAATGTCCATAAAGCGTTATTCCAGGCAGTTCCATTTAACGTATTCGTCATATCCATTGTTAGAATACCTGTCAACGTTGCCGTTGGACTATATATCCCTTCAGGCAATTTAACAGTATTCCCAATTACCATTTGAACCGCTAACGCTTCGCCGAAAGCACGAGCTAATCCTAGAACGACCCCTGTTAAAATACCTTTTTTTGCAGCTGGAACAATAACACGGCTAATCGCTTGCCATTTCGTCGAACCTAAACCATAAGAGGCTTCCAAATAATCAAAGGGAACCGAACGTATTGCATCGGAAGCAATACTAGCAATAGTAGGTAAAATCATAATACTGAGCACAATAATACCGGCAATTAAACTAAAACCAACACCACCGAATGAATCACGTAAAAGCGGAACTAAAATGGTAACCCCTAATAAACCATATACTACTGAAGGAATTCCAACTAACAATTCTAAAACAGGCTTTAATACCTTATTCCCAAACTTTGGTGAAATTAAGTTCATAAATATCGCAAGAGCAAGCGCGATTGGCGCACTAATAACGACCGCACCTAATGAAACAAGCATTGAGCCAACAATAAAGATAACAGCACCAAACGATCCCTGATCAGCATTCGGATTCCATTTTGTTGACGTCAATACCTCAGAAAATGAAATACCACTTTGCGTAAAAGATTGAATTCCTTTCCCGCAAATAAATGCAATAATTGCTAATGTAACAAGAACAATAAATATACCGCAAAACGTAACAAGCGTTCTTCCGATATATTCACTTTTTACATAATTAATTTGTTTTTTCCCCTTCATCACAGGACACAACCCCACTTCATAGATTGAAATGAACAAGGCTGGCCTCGCAGCCAGCCCGTTAAATGTTTACTTATTCAGTTTAGACATTGGAATATAACCCATATCTTCAACTTGTTTTTCGAAGTCTTTACCTTTTACATAATCGATATAAGCTTTTGTAGCTTCTTTCGCTTCTCCTTTTGTTACCATGTACTCATAAGACCAGAATGGATATTTGCCCGCAGAAATATTTTCAACTTTTGGCTCTGCACCATCAATTTTCACAGTTTGTAATGCACCTTTTTTATCGCCTACCATATAAGACATTGCAAGATAACTAATAGAACCAGGAGTAGAGTTAATTGCTTGTTCTACCGCACCGTTAGAATCTTGTGTTGTACCTGTTCCATCGTTAATCTTCGCATCTTTCATAACTGTTTTTTCAAATGTAGCACGTGTACCAGAAGATGCAGGACGGTTTACCACGTTAATTTTCTCATCTTTACCGCCTAGCTCTTTCCAGTTTGTAACTTTTCCAGAGAAGATATCTTGTACTTGTTTCACAGTTAAGTTATCAACCTTCACATCTTTATTTACAACAAGTGCAAATGCAATACCTGCCACTTTGTTATCTACTAATTCCTTCGCTTTTTCTGGATCTTTTATTTTATCTGCAGCTGGAACATCAGAGTTACCGATTTGAACCGCCCCAGAAGCTACTTGGTTAATCCCTGTTCCACTACCGCCACCTTGAACTTGAATAGAAACTTTCGAATTCTTTTCCATGAATTTTTTACCCGCTTCTTCAGCAAGCGGTTGAAGAGCTGTAGAACCAGCTGCCGCAATTGTACCCGACAATTCTTGTTTTGCATCGTTACTACCTTTAGCAGTTTCTTTGCTATCTGTGCTTTCTGATTTGCCACATCCAACTAAAGCACCAGCAACCACTAATGCCGCTAACGAAAATTTAATACCTTTTTTCATAACCATGTCTTGTACCCCCATTTGGATTATCGCTTTTTCACATTCATCTACTTCTTTCGAACACAAATTCATTGTAGGACAATAATATTGTGTTAGTGTTAAGCGATTTTTAATTTTAAGTAAATAGAGGTCATAAGTCTAAAAACCCATATATCCCAACTCTTTTTATAAGAAAGACCAAAAGAATCCACACAAAATTGCCCGTATTGTAAATTTACTTTTAATAATGTAAATGTATTGTAAATAAAATTCTTGGTTTCACTACTTATATTAAAAATACATTTACAAATCTCTTTATTTTTTGAACTTTATAGCGTTCACTCCACATGTATCCCACATAATTTCAGTAATATTTTTCTGTACAACACAATAAATTGGAACAATTCTAAAAATAATTGAATATTTTTAAAGTACCAATTGACAACATCATTTCATGTAGTCTACTATATTAGTAACAAAAAGTTTCCCTCGGCAAACTTTTTAAACCAACACTAAAAATATAGAGAAGAGGTAACTTTTATGGTATCGGCTAATATCAAACCCCTTTCAAATTTCCAAACAGGGCAGTTTGTACAAATCGAGAAGATACAATTAGAAGGAACTATGAAACGTCGTTTATTAGATTTAGGCTTTATTCCCGGAGCTACTATTAAAGTATTGCAAAGAAGCCCGCTCGGAGATCCAACCGCTTATCAAGTGAGCAATACGACCATTGCACTGCGTAGTGAAGAAAGTTCCCTTATTTTCGGGAGATTAATAGGAGATGATTTAGTATGAAAAACCATCGCATTGCGCTAGCAGGAAACCCAAATACCGGAAAGAGCACATTGTTTAATACGTTAACAGGATTAAAACAACATACCGGAAACTGGACTGGCAAAACTGTATTAAAAGCAGAAGGTGAATATGAACATAACGGAAGTGTATATACCGTAATTGATTTACCTGGAACATACTCCCTATATTCAAACTCTGCAGATGAGGAAGTTGCACGGGATTATATTATTTTTGAAAAACCTGAGGTAACAGTAGTAGTTGTAGATGCAACTGCAATGGAAAGAAATTTAAATTTAGCGTTACAAGTGATGGAAATGACTAACGACGTTATAGTGTGTATTAACTTAATCGATGAAGCAGAAAAAAAAGGAATCGTCATTGATGAAAAGAAATTAGCAAAATCACTGGGTGTACCTGTAGTCAAAATTTCGGCTCGAAACCGCGTTGGAATCGGACATTTGCTAAATGTAATTGCTAAGGTGGCTAGCAAAAAATTAATTCCTACACCTGTTCAAATTACTTATAATGAACAAATTGAAAATATGATTCAGGAATTAGAACCTCAAATTTATAAAGTATTCGGTGATACATACCCTGCACGCTGGGTTGCACTACGAATACTAGATGGAGATAAAAACTTTCTAGCTACACTTCAAAAACATCATAAAGAGCCGCTGATAAGGGAGGTCGTAATAAATGAAATCTCACTCAGCCAGTAAGGCTCTTCCATTAGATTATATTGTTCAACATGCACAAACACTTACAAAAGATGATATACGAGATGATATTGTAGGTGATATTTATCGAACTTCCGCAAGTATATGTAAAGAAGCTGTTCAATACACGAATACTGATAAGTTATACCGTTCAGAGAGGCTAGATAAAATTTTCACTTCTCCTATATTCGGATTCCCAATTATGCTCGGAATTTTATCTATTATTTTTTATCTTACAATTGCAGGAGCTAACGTGCCATCTGATATGATTGCTGAATTTTTCGGGTGGGCAGAAGGTCATTTAACCGCTTGGTTTCAAGCGATGAATGCACCGAATTGGGTACATGGCATCTTAATTCTCGGCTTATTCCGTGGTACTGGAGCTGTAATTAGTGTTATGTTACCACCTATGGCTATTTTCTTCCCTATGTTTGCTTTATTGGAAAATTACGGATATTTACCGCGTGTTGCTTTTAACATGGATCGTTTATTCAAACGTTCTGGCGCTCACGGAAAACAATCATTAACAATGGCAATGGGGTTTGGTTGTAACGCTGCTGCCATTATGTCAACACGTATTATCGAATCACCACGCGAGCGTATGTTAGCGATTTTAACAAATAACTTCGTTCCATGTAATGGACGTTGGCCTACATTAATATTAATGGCATCATTATTCATGGCCGCTGGATATACCGGCAGTATGCAAACACTTGTTACGGCAGGTGTTGTAGTCGGAATGGTTATAATTGGGGTTATTGTAACATTAACTGTATCTTGGGTATTATCAAAAACCGCTTTAAAAGGCGTCCCAACTCACTATACGTTAGAGTTACCACCATACCGTAAGCCGAAAATTTGGAATACAATTGTACGTTCCACACTTGATAAGTCATTATATGTTTTAAAACGCGCGGTTATCGTAGCTGCACCGGCCGCTATGCTAACTTGGGTATTAGCAAATATTTATGTTGGTGACACAAGCCTACTTATGTATTTTGTGAATTTCTTAGATCCATTCGCTAAATCACTCGGTCTTGACGGATTTATTCTAGCTGCATTCATCCTTGGTTTGCCAGCTAATGAAATTGTCATTCCAATTTTATTAATGTCTTATTTATCAACTGGTGCTTTAACCGAACTAGATGATTTAAACCAAATTAAAAACTTGTTCTTAGAACATGGCTGGACTTGGTTAACTGCGTTAAATACAATGTTGTTCTCACTACTTCATTTCCCATGCGGAACAACATTGGTTAACATATATAAAGAAACAAAAAGTCCCAAATGGACATTTCTATCGTTTGCAATCCCTACCGTAATCGCCATTGTTGTTACATTCCTCACATCGCAATTGGTACATTGGTTAGGGCTTGTATAAAGTGAAACTTCTATCAGTCGGGAGTTTTCTTCATCCCCACTTGTCTGTAAAGGCCCGCATCAATCGGGCTTTTACGGACAGTTATTCACCACCTATCTTCCTCGCTTTCATTTGAATTTTGCGGTGGGTGGATTACTTTTCGTTAATGCGGGATAAAGTGAGACAGGTATCAATAGAGGGAATCTCATTAACGCTTCGTTGATTATTAAAGGAATTCTGAGATTTATTCAGATTTCCTTTTTTGCTTATTCTTTTGCCACGGCTGTGCACCATACTCCATAATTTTCTTATGAAGAAAGTATACTGTATATGGGAGAATTGCCATTAATACCGTGCAGGTTATACTTAATTTAGTAAACAAGACAACCCCTCCTACTTTACCCGAGTCGGCAATGAAGAACCCGAATGTTCAATTGTTGGATGTACTTGAACCACAATGTCACAATTACTAAAATAGTTCTTACCTTGATCCCAATTCTTTTTTATTTTGCTCCACTTTTTATAATCATGACGTTTATATTCTTCTCCCACGCCTAATACATCCACCTTATAATCTTTTTGCACAATTTTTATTGTTTTTTGAATACGTTTTTTCATCTCTTTTGCAATATACTGCTTTAGTTTCTTCTCTTCCACAACTTGGTCATGATCACTAAAATGCAGTTCCGCCAAAGTTCCTTCTAACGATAAATCAATAACAAACTTTGGCTTAGTAGCATTTGTAACAGACGTAGTAATTTTACGACGCATTTTATGAATTTCATATGTAACAAATTCATTCCCTTTACGAATCGTAAAAAAACCCGCCATCTTCTTTCCAATAATATAATTTAATCCTAGTGTATTTTCTCCACTCAACCTACCGACAAGCTTATTATCCTTCCCTCTAAATAAAGCCGCTCCATTCATTTGCACCCCTTGTTTTGTCAATCCTAAAACAGGCAATACAAAACTTCTTTTAGCTGTAATTTTCTCCTGAATATCACCAATCCGAGCCGCTTCTATCATCTGTGCATTTTTCGGAGCGTGGTCAACTAACATATCAATATACTTTGCAGGTAAATTCTCAGGTTTTGCACTTTGGTTTAATATATCCTCTGCTTTTTTTTCAGAAACAAAAATACGAATGTTCCGTCTCATTTCATGGTCACGAACATATACATCCAATGTATTTTCTAACACATACGGTTTTGCTAACAAATCGTTAGAAAAAATTAGCACTTGTATATGAGGGAAAAATAGTGCACGACTAATCTTTTTAGCAACGATACGAATTTGTTCAAAAACCCCATCTGCTACCGCACTAATATTAATATAGTTTTTACTCCCCGTATTTCCTTGTGCTCCTTGTGGTGTTAGCGTTCTAGGCAAAACCATTTGGTATGTTCCCTTCATAACCGGATTGGACTTTTTTTCTTTTACAAGATCGTACGCTGCCCCTACAACAAACCCTCTCTCCTCAATTTCTTGTTGCTCGGAACAAGCGCTGAGATAACATAACAAACTAATCAGGTATATGAATTTAAGAAGGCGTTTCATTTCTACCAGCCCTTCTTTTTATTTTATATACAATTAGCACTAGTAAGGGCACCAATAGGATACACCCCATATCTATCCAAGCTAAATATGTACCATAATCCGATAACTTTCTCACATCTCCTGGAACCATATTGATCATAAAAATAATAGGTGCACTTATAAAAATAAAAATATGTTTATTTAATTTAGAAAACATTGCACAAAACAATAGAGAAGCAATGTCATAATACATAGCTGTTGTGTTATAAACCGTAATAATCCAAGTCGTAAAGAAGATTGCGTCGAATCGTTCTAAAAACCCTCCTCCAATTTCAATTTCCTTTCCCAACTCAATTGTAGGATACGTCAATCCCCTCGTTGTCATATACGAAAAAACACTAATACAGGTTACATAAATTAAAATATACGACATAACAGTTACCATTACTCCTTTGGCTACAGCCAAAGGAGCTTTTTTTATATTCCCCTTCAACATCATGGAATAAAAAAGAGCAACTTCGAATCCAATAAAAGTAAAAATAGAATCTTTAATTCCTGCTGCATATTTACTTACTTTTGTTTGAAATACTGGCAATAAGCTATCTACCTCCATTAAATTTATATTTAATAAAGACAAGAGCAACATAGCTATTAGGACAATCGGTAAAAATATTACATTCAGTCTTAGTAATGCAGCTCTTGATCCACTTACTCCGTAAATCACAACCAGTAAAAAGAAAAAAGAAAGCCATTGTATAGGCGTATCACTAAATAAATACATTTGTGAAATAATAGAAATTGTTCTGACCTCATACCCTGTCAATGCAACAAATGTCAAAATCAAAATAACACTAAATACGTAAGTAACTGGTTTTGTTAAATAAACACTTGTATATTCAACAAAATTTTGTTTTGGAAATAAAATCGCAACTTTTGTTACAAACCATGCAAAAAATGCACATATAGTTCCACCCGCTAATAAAATGATCCAACCATCAGAAAACAAAGTTTGTGTAGCAATGACCCTTGGCATTGCCAATGCACCAGTACCAATAATAGCTGAAGATACTGCAACAGCAAGTTCACGAGATCCAATTTCTTCATCCCCGTACTCAAATGGTCTCAATTTACTCCCGCTCCTTTGGACGTAATGTATCATCCTTCGTTTGTAAATATTCTGGCCGTTCCTTAAGCATTGCTTTTGGTAAGCGAATAATTTCTTCTTTCCAATCTTTATAGAATGCTGGCGCAATAGGCGTGGTATAAGGTACTCCCACACTCTTTAAATTTGTAAGATGAATTGCTAGCGCAATTAAAGCCAAAATAATACCGTATAGTCCGAATACTGTAGCAGCTAAAACGAATACAAATAATAAAATTCGAAATGTAATTGTGATGCTATATACCGGAAGAGAAAAAGTAGCAATGGCAGTTACAGCAATGATAATTACTAAAAAAGGATTTACAATCCCTGCACTTACTGCCGCTTCTCCAATTACAAGCCCACCAACAATTCCGATTGTTTGCCCCATCGGTCTTGGTAGCCTGATACCGGCCTCTCTTATCAGTTCCATCGTGAGCGCCATCATAAACGTTTCAATATAAGCTGGAAATGGCACCCCTTCTCTCGCTCCAGCAATAGAATAAGCCAATTTCGATGGAATCAGCCCTTGATGATAAGAGACAAGAGCTACATACATAGCTGGCAATAAAACTGCAATAATACCAGCCCCCATTCGTAAAAACCTTAGTAACGTTCCAATTATCCAACGTTCATAATGATCTTCTACGGATTGAAATATATCAATCAAAACTAGTGGGGCAATGAGAGCAAAAGGAGATCCGTCTACTAAAATTGCCGCTTTTCCTTTCGCCAACGAAGCGACTACATTATCAGGTCTTTCTGTACTCAAAAATTGCGGGAAAGGCGACAAATTATTATCTTGAATTAACTGTTCAATTGTTCCTGTTTCAAGAACAATATCTGTTACTATCGATTGGAGCCTTCGATTTAACTCTTCTACAAAATAAGGATTAATAATATCTTCTATATATACTAAAGTTACTTCTTTTTGCGAACGCTTCCCCATGATATAAGATTGAAACCTGAGCTGCGGATCACGCAGACTACGACGAATTAACATTTTATTTACATTAATATCCTCATTAAATCCAATTCTTGGTCCACGGATTAAAGCTTCTGTAACCGGAGATTCTAAACTTCTTTTTTCCCACGCTCGACTGTTTACAACTACCGCAGATGGAATGTCATCAATTAGTACGATTGTATCTCCAGCTAAAAGAGCATTTATAATCCCCGGAAACGTTTTTGCAATACTCACCTCTGTAATAGAAAGGAAACGATCCAGCAGAGTTTGAATGATTGCAGCTTGTTTTGGTAATTCTTCATATTGAAGTGGCCTGATAATAAACTTATAAATATTATCTTTATCTGTTAATCCGCATAAAAAAACAACCGCACAACGTGTAGAGCAACCGGCAAGTGTAAATTCTCTAACCGTTAGATCATTAGGTGAATCTAACTTTTCTCGAATTTCCTTTGTAATTTTAGATAAGTTAGCATCTAACTTTAACAAATTCCCCACCTAACTTTCTTTTCAACAAGTTGTAGTTAGATTTCGCCAATAGAAACAAATATATACAAAAAGAGCTATCTCTTTTATAAGATAGCTCTTACATATGAATTATTTATCCCGCATTAACGGACAGTAACACTCCCGATTGGTGAGTGCTAATAATCAGTGGGGGATGGAGAAAACCCCCACTGATTAAAGTTTCACTTTATCTACTATCTCCTTTTCTCATAAAATTCAACACAGATGAAACAAAAACTTCTACCCCAATCGGCAAAGCATCTTCATCAATTGTAAAACGAGGATGATGATGCGGATACACAATCCCCTTCTCTTTATTCCCAGCACCAATAAAGAAAAATGTGCCTGGCGCTTCTTGTAAAAAGGCCGAAAAATCTTCTCCGGCCATCGTCGGCTCTAAACGAACTACTTGTTCCCTTCCGTAAAGCTCTAGTGCTGTATTTTCAACAAATTGCGTAACCTGTTCATCATTTACAACTGGACGATAGCCGTACTCATATGAAAATGTATAATTTGCGCCATAAGATTCCGTAATATGTTTAACAAACTTTTCAATTCGCTGCGCAGTTTGTTCTCGTAATTCATGCTTCAGACTTCTTACCGTCCCTTCAATTGTTGCCTGTTCTGGAATTACATTATGCGTTGTTCCCGCATGAAACTGCGTTACAGATAAAACGAGAGAATCTAGCGGATTCGTAAGACGCGATACGATTTGTTGGAGCTGCGTAATTATTTGTGTACCGATTGCAATACTATCAACTGTTTCATGCGGAATACCCGCATGTCCACCTTTTCCTTCTATTGATATTTTAAATACATCAGGCGCTGCCATCGCTGGACCATAAATCACACCAACTTTGCCAACTTCTAAAGAAGCCCAAAGATGCGCCCCGATAATATAATCCACATTTTCCATCACGCCTGCTGCAACCATTTCTTGTGCACCACCTGGAAAATTTTCTTCAGCATGTTGAAATAGAAAACGAATTTCCCCTTTAATTTTTTCCCTTTGCTCTACGAGCGCATATACAGTGCCAAGGAGCATTGCAATGTGACCATCATGCCCACATGCATGCATCACTCCTGGATATGTAGAAACAAATTCAAATTGATTTTCTTCTTGAATTGGAAGGGCATCCATATCAGCACGAATTGCAATCACTTTTCCAGGTTGTTCACCAATTAATCTTGCCATCATGCTGTACTTTGTCGGCCTTGAAATTTCTAGATGAGGAATTGTTTGAAGTATGTCGTATATATACTGAGATGTTTTTTCTTCTTGAAAAGATAACTCTGGATATCTGTGAAAATGCCTTCTCCATTTTATTAATCGTTCTTTAGAAAGAACAATACCTTTGATTTCACCCATCTATCCTCTTCCTTTCTTCACTAAGCTAAACGTTATTATAGCTCGAAGTAAAAACAAAATAAACAATATTCAGAATATTTAACTTACAATAAAAGCCACCTAACATTAGATAGCTTTTATTTTTATAAAATAGTAATTGCTTGTTTTCCCATTTGTTCCCACGCTTTTTCAAATTCAGAACGTGATACTTTTTTATTCGGATTGTTAGCTAACGGATCATTCATATATACAAAGTTTTGATCGTACCCAACAACTACTGCACTATGCTCATAATATGTAATTTTCACATCACCGTTATTTGTATTCCAGGTTTCAAAACTCTCCTCAGCTAGCGGCTGAAACGTTGTATTTGCAATTACCCATACTGGTGAGCCTGAACTAATGACTTTATATATATCTTCAATCTCTCTTCCAGTTAAATTAATCGTTTTTTCAGGTACATATTTTTCTGCAAGTTTAAAAATCGGCCCATGATAAACACCGTAACCTGGTTCGGATTTCGTATAAATATTTCCAACAAATCCTTCATGAGGATTTCCTCGAAGATTATTTTCTTTAAATGGAACATGATTGATTTCACTTGCAAGTTGCATCTTATCCACTTGTACACCTTTATACTGCAATAACATTGCTAAACTCGTAACCTCACAACCTCGCTGTAATTCCGGAAGTTGTTTTATAAATGGAACATTTTCAATCATAGCTGTTTCTTTCATATCAAACAAAAAATTCACTCGTAACTCTTGTACTTTTTGAAGAATTTTATTTTTCCCTACAAAAATAGCAACAACAAGTATAATTCCTACAATACATATATATTTGAATTTTTTAAACATATGCAAAACTCCATTACATCATTATTTTCATCAAACACTATCCTTTTTATTGTACCTTTCTTCTACCTAGTTTGCTAGAAAGATTATATGAATTATTATTCAATTTAACTGTTTTAAAATTCTAATTTTTTGTAATAAAAAGAAAAATGAATATACATTTTCAGAATATTTTGCTAGAATTAAAAATGTTTAATGTGGTTAAAGAAATTGAATTTCTTTTATTCACAAAACAAAAATCAAGGAACACTAATCGTTTCGTTGTTGTTTTTTATGACTACTCAAGCACCCAGAAAATATACGTAATCCATTCGTATAGGAACATAAAGAAAACTGCAATCAGTATGTTTTTTATCCCCCACTGATGATTAGCGAAACGAAGCAAGCTCAATATTCATTGAGTAAAACAAACAAGAGAAAAGTACGGGGTGAAGGGAATATGAATCAAACAACTACAGAACAAACTAGTTTAAAACGTACAATGAAAAGCAGACACCTTTTTATGATTGCGCTCGGAGGTGTCATCGGTACGGGATTATTCATGGGATCAGGACAAATCGTCCATAATGCCGGACCTGGTGGGGCAATCCTTGCATTTTTAGTTGGTGGTTTCGTCATGTATTTAACAATGCTCTGTCTTGGCGAATTATCCGTTGCCATGCCAGAAGCAGGTTCATTCCAAAGTTATGCAAGCAAATTTATTTCACCTGGTTTTGGATTTGTCGTTGGCTGGATGTATTGGTTAAACTGGGCTGTTACAGTTGGGGTAGAGCTAACGACTGTTAGCATTTTAATGAAGCGTTGGTTTCCAGACGTATCTTCATGGATTTGGTGTGTTACATTTGCAGTAATCCTTTTTCTTGTAAACGCTTTATCAACAAAAGCATTTGCAGAGACGGAGTTTTGGTTTTCCAGTGTAAAAGTCTCAACAATTGTTGTCTTCATTATACTTGGAGGCGCTGTTATGTTTGGGTTCTTAGATTTCAATGGGCAACCCGCACCAATGCTTCATAACTTCACCGAAAATGGTGGATTATTTCCAAATGGCGCCTTAGCTGTTCTTCTCACAATGATTACTGTAAATTATTCCTTCCAAGGAACCGAACTAATTGGAATTGCTTCAGGTGAAAGTGAAAACCCTGAAAAAACAATTCCAAAAGCAATTAGAAATACAATTTGGCGTACTTTATTCTTTTTCGTACTAGCAATTGCTGTTGTTGTTGGTTTACTTCCATGGCAGGAGGCTAATCTTGTAGAAAGTCCATTTGTACTTGTTTTTGATACAGTTGGTATTCCATATGCGGCTGACATTATGAATTTTGTCATTATTACTGCTGTACTATCAGTAGCAAATTCAGGATTATACGCGAATTCACGTATGCTTTGGGCTATGTCAAAACAAGGTATGGCAAGTCCTGCATTTGCGAAATTAACAAAAAAGGGAATACCACTGAATGCTTTAATTTTCAGCTTAGTCTTTGCAAGCCTCTCGCTTTTAACAAGCATATTTGCAGCAGATACAGTCTTTTTAGTACTAACATCAATTGCCGCGATGGCAGCAGTTGTCGTCTGGATGTCAATTGCTGCTTCACAATTTTTCTTTCGAAGAGATTTTATAAAGAATGGCGGAAATATAAACGATTTAAAATATCGTACACCGCTTTATCCAATCGTTCCAATTGTTGCTTTTTCTTTAAATTTCATTACATTCGTTAGTTTAGCTTTTATACCGGATCAACGCATCGCACTTTATTGCGGAATTCCATTTATGATTATTTGCTACATCTTGTATCAAATTAAATATAAAAAAGTTGTCACATTTGAACAGCAACGAAATATTACACAAGAAATAAACTAAATATATAAAATATTCAACTATCTTATCCTATGATAAGATAGTTTTTTTCTATTTTTTGGATATGCTGGTATAACTTTATTTATCTTAAAATTTTTACAATCATGTTTTCATCAAAAAAATAGTTTACAATGTTATCAAGTTACAAATGATATTCACCGTAAAAAGTGTGCATTTGTGTCTATTTTTTAACAATATGACAAAAACTATTGCCTTCTATAAATTAATAGGTTTATATTGTTTTATTGGCATAGTTTCAATCCAAGGAGAAAGGAGATTTTCAATCGTGCAACTGAAAAAAAAATTTTGGAAGTTGGCTTCGCTTCTTCCACTATCACTACTCTTGTTCCTCGGTGGCTGTGATAAAAAACTTGCAGTATTAAATCCGCAGGGGCCTGTTGCAAAAACACAGTATGATTTAATCGTTTGGTCATTCATACTCATGTCGTTGATTATTGCAATTGTATTTATCTTGTTTACAGTCATCTTGATTCGTTACCGTGAAAAACCAGAAAATATGGACTATGAGCCACCTGATATACACGGTAATACTCTTTTAGAAATTATCTGGACTATTTTCCCTGTTATCATCGTGATTGCATTGTCAATCCCAACAGTAAAAGCAACATTTGCATCGGAAAAGCAGCCAGAGCAAACAAAAGATATGAAACCAGTTGAAATTTACGTTACATCTGCCAACTGGAAATGGTTATTCAGTTATCCAGAGGAAAATATTGAAACCGTTAACTATTTAAATGTACCAGCAGGTGTACCAATTCAATTTAAGCTAACTTCTGTTGGTCCAATGAATGCCTTCTGGATTCCAGAGCTTGGTGGTATGAAATACACAATGGATGGCATGATTATGGACTTATATCTACAGGCTGATAAGCCAGGTTCTTACATTGGCCGTAGCGCAAACTTCTCTGGCGAAGGATTCACTGACATGGAATTTGAGCTTGAAGCAAAAACAAAAGAAAAGTATGACAAGTGGGTAAAAGAAGTAAAAGAAACTGCTAAACCACTTACAGAAGAAAAATACAATGAAATCATTAAACCTGGTGTAGTAGGGCGTATGACATTCACTAATACACATTTAAAATACGTAGATCCAAAATCACTTGAATATTGTGATTACAACTACTACAAAAACAAAAAGTAATAACGAATATTCCGACAGATTGGAGTGAATATAGTGAAGCTTGATGAATTTTTTGTCACAGGCGATCCGATTATCTATGGAGCGGACGTATCTATTGTTCTTGTGACGTTAGCGATCCTTTTTGTGCTAACAAAGTACAAAAAATGGAGATGGCTTTGGGATGAGTGGTTAACTTCTGTTGACCATAAGAAAATTGGGGTTATGTATATCATTTCAGCAATTGTAATGATGTTCCGCGGCGGTATGGACGGATTAATGATTCGTGCCCAGTTAACGTTCCCTGACACAACATATTTAAACGCTGAACACTATAATGGTATATTTACAACACACGGTACGGTTATGATTCTCTTCATGGCAATGCCGTTTGTTATGGGACTTATGAACGTTGTTGTTCCTCTTCAAATTGGAGCACGTGACGTTGCATATCCTTTCTTAAATGCATTAAGTTTTTGGTTATTCTTCGTAGGTGCTATGTTATTTAACATCGCCTTCGTTATCGGTGGTTCTCCAGACGCTGGGTGGACATCATACTTCCCAATGGCTGGTACAGAATTCTCACCTGGAGTAGGAAATAATTTCTATGCAATTGCATTGCAGATTTCAGGTCTCGGGACGCTGATGACAGGGATTAACTTCATGGTAACAATCTTAAAAATGCGTGCACCAGGCATGAAGTTAATGCAAATGCCAATGTTTACATGGTCTATTTTAATTACATGTGTAATCATTATCTTTGCTTTCCCAGTATTAACAGTTGCTCTTGCATTAATGACATTCGACCGTCTATTTGATGCTCACTTCTTTACAATGGCAAGCGGCGGTATGCCAATGCTTTGGGCGAACTTGTTCTGGGTATGGGGTCACCCTGAAGTATATATCGTTATTTTACCGGCATTCGGTATTTTCTCTGAAATCGTAAGTACATTCTCACGCAAGCGCTTATTTGGATATACAGCAATGGTGTATTCAATGGTTGCAATCGCAGCTCTAAGTGGTCTTGTATGGCTGCATCACTTCTTTACAATGGGTGCAGGACCAGCAGTTAACTCATTCTTCTCGATTTCAACAATGGCAATTTCGATCCCAACCGGTGTTAAAATCTTTAACTGGTTGTTTACGCTTTATAAAGGTCGTATCCGTTTTACAGTTCCAATGCTTTGGTCATTGGCATTTATTCCAAACTTCGTAATTGGTGGAGTTACGGGTGTTATGCTTGCGATGGCAGCAGCTGACTATCAATACCATAACAGCTACTTCCTAATCGCTCACTTCCACTACGTATTAATCGCTGGTACAGTATTCGCGATGCTTGCTGGATTTACATTCTGGTATCCGAAGATGACTGGTCATATGCTAAATGAACGCCTTGGTAAATGGACATTCTGGATCTTTATGAGTGGATTTAACATTTGTTTCTTCCCAATGTACTTCTTAGGTTTAGATGGTATGACTCGTCGTATGTACACTTACTCTGCAGACCTTGGATGGGGTTGGTTAAACCAAATCGCATCTGTCGGTGCAGTAATGATGGCAATTGGCTTCGCCTTATTATGCTACAACGTAGTTTATAGCATTCGTCACGGTGAGCGCGATGTAACCGGAGATCCTTGGGATGCTCGTACACTTGAGTGGGCAACACAATCTCCAGTACAACATTACAACTTCGCAAAATTACCAGAAATTAAGTCTAGCGATGTATTCTGGGAAATGAAGAAGAACGGCGAAACTATTACACCAAAACCTGAAGAGTTGAAACCAATTCATATGCCAAGTACTACAGGCGTTCCAATCATTATGTCTTGTTTTATCGGTCTTGCAGGTTTTGCACTAGTATTTAGCTGGTTCTGGTTAGCAATTGTCGGTGGTATTGGTATGTTAGGTTGTATGATCTGGCGCTCGTTTGATTACGACGACGGATATTACGTTAGCGTAGATGAAATTAAAAAGACAGAACATGTTGCATGAGAGGTGAAACGAAATGGCGGCTTTAGATAAAAGCTTACCTCTAGAATATCAATCCGAACAAAGCAGATTGAATATTTTAGGGTTTTGGATTTTTCTTGGGGCTGAAATCGTGCTGTTCGCAACACTTTTCGCCTCTTATCTAGTACTTGCTGGTCGTACGGCTGATGGCCCTACACCAGCTCAGCTGTTTGAACTTAAAACCCTTTTAATTCAAACGCTCCTACTTTTAACAAGTAGTTTTACATGCGGTATCGCAATTCATGAAATGCGTAAGCACAACCAAAAAGCAATGTTAGGATGGTTCATCTTCACATTAATTTTAGGTGCAGGCTTCCTTTTCTTTGAAGTTGAAGAGTTTATGGCTTATGTTGCAGAAGGCGCAACAATCCAAACAAGCGGATTCTTATCTGGATTCTTCGTTCTTCTTGGAACGCATGGTGCCCACGTAACAGCTGGTATCATTTGGGCAACTTGTGTTGTTATCCAAATTTTAAAACGAGGTTTAACACCAGTTACAGCTCGTAAAGTATTTATTATCAGCTTATACTGGCATTTCCTTGATGTTGTTTGGATCTTCATTTACACACTAGTTTACTTGAATGGGATGGTGGCGTAATAATGGGACAAAACAATACTCAAGCAAACGCACATAGCGGTTTTCCATGGTCACACGTTTTCGGATTTATTTTATCGCTTGCATTAACGTTCCTCGCTGTATATGTAACGTTATATACAAGCTTGCCACTTTCAACAATCTTAACAGCCATTCTTGTAATGGCTGTGGCACAAGCAGCATTGCAATTTGTTATGTTTATGCACATGACAGAAGGCGAAGGAGTAATACAAACAATCACAATCGTATTCCACTTTTTCATCGCTGCAGTAACGGTTGTTGGTACAGTTTGGATTTTCTTCTCTATGTAATGAACATGAAAAAGACTGCTGAGGTAATCTCAGCAGTCTTTTTTTATTTATTGTACTATTTTCTCTTCCCCTCTCTTATCATCCACATTACGGCAATTAAAACATAAACATGAAACCTATACTTATTATGACAAATGTTAAGAAAACTCTTTCTTTATGGAATCGAGTTCACATGCATTGCTTTTCTTCCTATAATATGGCTAAAATGAGTACTATATTATTTGAAGGGAGAGAACGCAGTGGAACACCATTCCTCAGTCCTATCACTTATGATTGTTGTCGCAATCGCGTTTTTCATTCCCCTTTTGTTACAACGCTTTAAACTAAAAGCACTTCCTGTCGTTGTTGCCGAAATTATTGCAGGAATTTTTGTGGGAAAAAGTGGATTTAATATTATCGAGCCAGATATGTGGCTACAAGTTTTATCAACGCTAGGATTTATCTTCTTAATGTTCTTAAGCGGTTTAGAAATTGATTTTTCTATCTTTAAACAAAAAGGGAAAAAGAATAAGACGAATGAACCCAATACGTTCCAAGCAGCAAGCATTATCTTCTTATTTATTTTCATCTTATCCTATGCCCTATCACTTATATTTGTATGGCTTGGATTTGTAGATAACGCGATGTTCATGACATTGATTATCTCAACGATTTCTTTAGGTGTTGTTGTCCCAACACTAAAAGAAAACAACTTAGGAAAAACAGCAATCGGTCAAATTATTTTGTTAGTCGCCGTTATTGCGGACTTAGTTACAATGATTTTACTCGCTGTTTTCGTTGGATTAAACTCCGAAAGCGGTCAGAGCATGTGGCTTCTTCTCGTTCTATTTGGGGCAGGTATTGTAATTTACTTTGTTGCAAGACGCTTTAAAAATATTCCATACCTGGAAAGCCTAAAAGCTGGTAGTGTACAAATTGACACACGTGCTGTTTTTGCGCTTATTTTAATACTAGTCGGATTATCTGAATCTGTTGGTGCAGAAAACATTTTAGGAGCCTTTTTAGCAGGTGTACTCGTATCCTTATTATCACCAAATGAAGATATGGTTGAAAAACTCGATTCCATCGGATATGGTTTCTTCATTCCAATTTTCTTTGTAATGGTTGGTGTTAATCTAGAAGTATGGTCTATTTTTAAAGAGCCTTCTAGTATGTTAATGATTCCAATTTTAATTGTTGGACTCTTTATTTCAAAATTATTACCATCACTTGTACTGCGAAAATGGTACCCACATAATATCGTATTAGGAAGTGCTATTTTATTAACTTCTACACTTTCATTAGTTATTGCCGCAGCACAAATTGGTGAAAAGTTAAATATTATTAGTCCGAGTCTGTCTGCTTCACTTATCTTGAGTGCAGTTATTACATGTATTTTTGCACCTGTATTATTTAAAAAGATGTTTCCAAAAGTGGAAACACCAAAACCAAGAGTTTCTATTATTGGTGCAAGTCGAATCACGCTTCCATTATCACTTGATTTAAAACGCGAAGACTATGATGTAACACTATACATGATGCGTCAAAATAAAGTAAATGCCGAGGAAGCAAAATCTCATGACTTCCCAATCGTAAAACTAGATACAATTACAATAGAACTATTAGAAGAACAAAAAACCTTCGACGCAGATCGAGTTGTCGTCGCAACAAGTGATGATGAGCAAAACTTATTATTAGCAGAACACGCAAAAGAATTAGGCGTTGAGCATGTCATTGCAAGTGTAGAAGATCCTCTTTTACAGGAAAAAGCAACGCAAGAGCATATTGCTGTATTCTCGACGATTAACTCCACACGCATTTTATTACGTGCACTCATTGATAAGCCGAGTCTCGTTCGTTTAATTACGACTGCGAATGAAACGGTTCGTGAAGTGGAATTACGTAGTAATACATATAACGGTTTACCGCTTCGTCGCTTGCCATTCCTAGGTGACGTACTCATCATTCAAATTTATCGCGGTAATAAAGCATTAATACCACACGGTGATACAAAATTACAAAATGGTGATACACTTCTTGTAACAGGATCAAAAGAGCACATTGATACAATGAAAAGCATATTAGAATAGCAAAAAGTCCCCTTTCAAAATTTGAGAGGGGACTTTTTAAATCGACATGTAAAAAATAACACAAAACAATTACTCCTTGTTTCCCTAAACCATAATACTTTTAATTTTTTTCTTAAGATTCTTACTTCCTTATGGTAAAATATTACTATCATAAATTATGAGGATGAATCACACTATGTCTATTTCAACTTTAGCTCTTTTATTATTAGCAGAGGTACTTGTAGCCATTATTCTCATCGGTATTAGCATTGAAATTTGCAGCTATGGATGGAAGAAGCCAAATGGAACGAAATACTTTTGTCTCTTTCTTTCCCTTATTATTGGTACTTGTAGCATATTAGGCCTTTGTGTTGCGCCGGCCTATTTCTTTTTACAACTCATAGAAAAATCTTCATAAGAAAGGTGGATTATGTATGGTTACAATTAAATGTATTGACGCCTCCGAAACATACGAACTACGTCAAAAAATTTTACGTCCAACTCAACAATTGGAAGATTGTAAATACCCATCTGATTACGAAACAAATTCCTTTCATCTCGGTGCCTTCTTAAATGATAAACTCATTAGCATTGCTTCGTTCTCTCATGAAATCCCCCCTTCCTTACAGGGTAACCATCACTATCGTTTACGAGGCATGGCTACAGTACCTACCTTTCGGAAACAACATGCCGGTAGCTCATTAATCCAACAAGCTGAAGTAATCTTAAAAGAGCGTCAAGCAGAGATATTATGGTGTAATGCTCGTATTACCATTACAGATTACTACAAACGATTAGGATTCCTTGAGCATGGTGAAACATTCGATATACATCCGATTGGACTTCATAAATTAATGTATAAAACATTATGAATTGAACTACCCCTCCCTACCTCTACACGAGCTTGAGGTAGGTGGGGGATTTTTCATATTTTCTCTTTAAAAGACATAGAAAAACCCTCCATATGCACGGAAGGTTTTTCTATGTCTCATTCATCCTCTTCAGATCGTATTGTTCTTCTATAATTGTAAGCATATAACGATGGTACCAAGAAACAAATAAATATAACAAGACCAATTAGTCCTGTGCCCTTTAAAGAAGCATTTGGTGTTACAATCATATTAATTCCCATAATTACAATTGCAAGTGTAATAGGGAGCAATAACAATTTGAAAAAATAGCTTCGTTTCACCGGTTCTCCGCCTTCATATACATCTACTGACTGTTTTAAATTTAAAAAGTTTACTGATGTTATCCCAACTATAAATAACATCAGTAAATCAGAAACCCCTTCATATCCCACTCCTTTTATGACATAACGGTAAAAAACCATACCTAATATCACAAGGTTTTGTAAAACAAATGCTATTCTAGTATGTTTTAGTCCTTGAATCATTAAGCGTTCATCTTTCACGATCCTCATCGATATCCTTCACTCCTTATCCTCCCAAAATAAATCATTTAACGTTTGATTTACGGCATAACAAATTTTTAAACACAAATCTAAAGAAGGATTATATTTTCCTTTTTCAATTAAACTAATCGTTTGCCGTGTAACTCCTACTTTTTCTGCTAATTGTTGTTGTGTCAAATCTAACTGAACACGAGCGACCTTTATTTTACTTACAGCCAATCCATGCCCCTCCTTCACTATTAATTGTAACTTATATATTCCATTATTAAATTACATTATTATTGAAATGCAATTTCTCTCTTCATAACGAATTATCCATTTCTACGAATAAAAGTTTTACCTTATTATACACGAAAAAAGGTACTACCTATGAGGAGTACCTTTTTCTATCTCATTATAAAAATAAATGACATCCAAACAAAATCGCAAAGAAATAAAGAAGCGGATGAACTTCCATCCCTTTCCCTTTCACAATCTTTAAGATAGGATAGATTAAAAATCCAAGTGCAATTCCATTCGCAATACTAGATGTTAATGGAATCCCTACGAAAATTAAAAACGCCGGTAATGCATCTTCAAATTCATTCCAGTTAATATCGCGAATACTTTGTGCCATTAGACTTCCTACAATGATTAATGATGGAGCAGTAATTGCTGCTACACTTGATAAAGAGGCAATAACAGGACTGAAAAATGCAGTAACTATCGTTAAGCAGATTACTACAATACTTGTTAATCCTGTTTTACCACCTGCTGCAATTCCCGCTGATGATTCAATCGTTGCTGCTGTCGGACTTGTCCCGAATACTGCTCCCGTTGTACCACCGATTGCATCAGCAATAAATGCTTTACCGAAACGTTTTTCAGTGTTATCTGTACTTAAACCAGCTTGTTTAATTAAACCAAGCAAGGCACCTGTTGTATCAAATAACAGTACAAGTAAAAATGAAAACACAACTCCGTATAATCCATATTCAATCACATCAGATAACGCAGTCATCGGATTTGAAACAATGATCCCCTTTGGTAAGTGAGGGATAGCTGCAATTTTATCCTCAAACTTAAGTTGACCTGTAAAAAAGGCAATGATGCCCGTCACAATCATACTAATAAATAGTGCACCACTCACACGTAATGCCATTAACACTGCTGCTAACACTAAACCAATTAGTGTTAAAATAACAGCTGGTGAATGAAAATCTCCAATTGTAACTAAATTAGATGGATGATCAACGATAATCCCAGATAAACGAAGACCAATGAAAGCAATAAATAACCCAATTCCACCTGCAATAGCCTGTTTTAAACTATCTGGAATTGCTACAATAAGCTTTTGACGAAATGATGTGAAAGATAGTAAAAGAAAAATAATACCTGTTACAAATACTGCTGAAAACGCAATAACATATGTAATGCCTTCTGCTTTTTGTACAACAGAATAAGCAAAGTATGCATTCATCCCCATGGCTGGAGCAATGACGATTGGATAATTTGCAAAAAACGCCATACATAATGTTCCGACAACTGTCGCAATAATGGTTGCCGTAAATGCTTGATCAAAAGGTACACCTGCATCAGATAATATTTTCGGATTGATGACAAGAATGTACGCAAATGTAAAAAACGTTGTGATGCCAGCTAAAATCTCTTGCTTCACAGAAGTGTTATACTTTTGTAATTGAAACATGCTTAAGTACCCTTCCTACACAATGAATTATTATCACACATTCTTATTATTATACGAGAAAATGTAATACTTAATCTTACCAATCAATAAAAAGAAGAGTCAATGTATTCAATAATAGTTTGAATTTTAAGTTTAGGTCTGACAAATATAGATATAGTACAGCATACACCGACAATTTTTGTAGCATAACAGAAAGAAATGTTTTATAATTTAAAATAGTTTCACTTTTATGCAAACGCATTCAAACTTTTTCATCCTATAAGGAGGCTTTTTATGCAGCACACAAACAAATCAGGAAATTTAAACCGCGGTCTAAAACAACGACACATCACGTTGATGTCTCTTGGATCCGCTATTGGCGTAGGACTATTTTTAGGATCTGCTTCCGCTATTAAATTAGCTGGCCCTTCTATTCTGTTAGCCTATATGATTGCTGGACTCGTTATCTTCTTCATTATGCGCGCTCTTGGGGAAATGGCAATTGAACAGCCTGTTGCTGGTTCTTTTAGCAAATATGCACATGATTATTTAGGACCGTTAGCAGGTTATATCACTGGTTGGAACTACTGGTTTTTATGGGTTGTTACTTGTATGGCAGAAATCACTGCCGCTGGTATTTATATGGAGTTTTGGTTCCCGGATATCCCGCGCTGGATTTGGGCATTAATGGCTCTCGTATTAATGAGTGCATTTAACTTTTTATCTGTAAAAGTATTCGGGGAACTTGAATTTTGGTTTGCTTTAATTAAAATTGTCACAATTATCAGTATGATTGTAATTGGTACAGGAATTATTTTATTTGGATTTGGAAATGATGGTATCGCCACTGGTATTTCAAATCTTTGGTCACACGGCGGATGGTTTCCAAATGGTTTTTCTGGGTTACTTCTTTCCTTACAAATGGTTTTATTCGCTTATCTAGGAGTCGAGCTCATCGGTGTCACAGCTGGTGAAGCACAAAATCCAAAGAAAACACTCGCAAAAGCAATTGATAACGTATTTTGGCGTATTTTACTGTTCTACGTTGGAGCCTTATTTGTTATGATGGCAATTTATCCATGGAATGAACTTGGCGATAAAGGAAGTCCATTTGTATTAACATTCCAACAAATTGGTATAGCAAAAGCAGCAGGGATTATTAACTTTGTCGTCTTAACAGCGGCTCTTTCTTCTTGTAACGGTGGTCTATTTAGTACGGGACGTATGTTATTTACATTGGCGCAACAAAAAAAGGCACCTGAAAAGTTCGGCCGTTTGAATAAAAATGGGATTCCAAGTAAAGGAATTTTAGCAACTTCTTTCGTCCTACTAGCTGGTGTTATTTTAAACTATCTTGTTCCTGCAAAAGTATTTACATGGCTTACTAGTATTTCAACGTTCGGCGCAATTTGGACATGGGGGATCATATTAGTTACCCAAATCCGATTCCGAAAAGGATTACCAGCACAAACTAAGCAAAATTTAACGTATAAAATGCCTTTGTATCCATTAAGTTCTTATTTTTCACTCGGTTTCCTTACATTAGTATTAGGAATTATGGCTTATTCAGAGGATACACGAATTGCATTAATTGTTGGTCCAATTTGGTTAATTGCATTGGTAGTTGTATATTACTTAAAAGGATTTCATAAGATAGATGCTGTAGAAAATTCAAAAATCAGTTAAATATGTTACCCCTTCCTGATAGCGAGGAAGGGGTTTTCTTATTTTTCACACAAATATTTATCAACAAAATTCATGTTATTCTTACAAATTTTTTGTATATTTCACATTTTCCATCTTTATTTTCATAAAAAAATCCATTACATTATTAAGGGACATATATTTATTATTAGGGGGATTCTTCTATGAAGAACAAAAAATGGCTTAAACTTTCTTTAGCAACAGCAATTACACTCAGTATCGGAAGCACTTATATTCCACCTGCTTTCGCTGAAAGTTCTACAGATCCAGCACCTGAAATTGCTGCAAAAGTTGTAAATCAAAACAATGGGAAGAAAGTATTATTTGATAATACACATGGGCAAACAGCAGGTACAGCTGATTGGGTCATTGATGGTGGTTTTTCCGATTTTGGAAATGGTATTTCTAAAAATGGATATTTTGTAAAAGAGCTTCGCCAATCTACACCTATTACATATGAAAATTTAAAAGATTATAATGTGTTTATTGTTCCTGAAGCAAATATTCCTTATAAAAAATCTGAACAAGATGCTATGTTACAGTATGTTAAAAATGGTGGTAGTATTTTCTTTATCGCAGATCATTATAATGCAGACCGAAATAAGAATCGCTGGGATTCTTCAGAGGTATTTAATGGATACAGACGTGGTGCATGGGACAACCCTGCAAAAGGTATGTCTAGTGAAGAAGCAAACTCGCCAGCAATGCAAGGAGTAGAAAGCTCCGATTGGTTATCTCAAAACTTTGGTATTCGCTTTCGCTATAATGCGCTTGGAGATGTTTCTGCCAAAAATATTGTATCACCTGAACAATCCTTTGGTATTACGAAAGGTGTTTCATCAGTAGCTATGCATGCTGGTTCTACACTTGCCATTACAAACACTAAATTAGCAAAAGGAATCGTGTACCTTCCAGAAAACCCATCAAAATGGAATAACGCTGTTGATAGTGGTGTTTATAATGGTGGCGGTATTGCAGAAGGTCCTTTTGCTGCTATTGCTAAAGTTGGTCTTGGAAAAGCAGCATTTATCGGCGATTCTTCTCCTGTTGAGGATGCCTCACCAAAATATGTTCGTGAAGATACAGGACAAGCAAAAAAAACATATGATGGGTATAAAGAAGAAAATGACGCTATCTTATTGGAAAATATCGTTAATTGGTTATCTAAACAAGAAACCTATACAAGTTTAGATCAAGTAAATGGCTTACAACTTGATAACCCAACACCTTTACAAACATTTGAGCAACCTAATTTATCAACTGAGCCACAACCAGAACCTTGGAGCGCCCCAAATCAAGGATATAAATGGTTCAATACAAATACATTTAAGCCAGGTTCATATGGATATAGCAGTACAGTAACTACACCTGTAAATAATTACGTAGTTACGCATCCTAGTATCCTGCCAAACAATGAAGTATTCCAAGTGAAAATTCAATTAAATAACTTATTACCAAATACAACATATAGTAATTATTCTCTAGGAATTTTCACAACTGGAGGATCACAAGTTGCGAAAATCCAAAATGAAAATGGTACTTGGCCTTCTAGCTTTGGATATAGTAATGCATTCTCTTTCATAACAAATAGTCTAGGTTTTGCTGAAAAAGTAGTAAATGTACAACTCGCACCAAATACAACTGGACAAGCCACTTTGCGTCTTCGTCAAAATACAACGACAAAATATAATGAAGCTGTCACTATTAATAATAAATAATAAAAAAAGCAATCCTAAATGGATTGCTTTTTTACTACTCATCTTTTTCTTTTGAGAAAAACATTCTAGAAATAACAATTCCTAGTCCACCAATAAGTAAGAATAATACTGCACGAATCATCATTGATACTTCTGGTAAATCTAAGAAGAATAACTTACTCACTGTCACAACTAACACCACTAGCCCCGCATACAGTATTTCATTCATTCTTCTATTACGCCCAAACCAAACTGAAACTAAAGCATATATCATCCATAAAAGAGAGACAGGTATACTAATGATACTTCCGCTTGTTGAAAGAACCTCTCCTATTCTAGTAATTGTAATAAATACAAGTACCATAAAGCCGTACAGTGTAATCGAATACACATGTTTTCCAAAATGTTGTAACATTGGTTTCACTCTCATCATGCCATAATAAAATGTTCCAAGCAAAATGAAGTGAGCTACAAAAGCAGCTGACATAAATGCTTCAAATGGACTAACGAGCGTTTGAAGCATACCAATCGCATAAATGACAGCGCTTATATAAAACTTAATCTCTTGTTTCAATTTAACAGAAGTAACAACACCTAAGAATCCTTGTAACATTAAGACGATCGATCCATTTACTAAGCTGAACTCATATAAAATCGCTAAACTAAACGATCCCATTGCAAATCCAAATAAAAGATCCGTAAATAATGATTTTTTATTTTTCGTATATTCAGCTACAAACATTACAGCGTGCACAATTGTACTAATCAATAATCCCCATGTTGTAAAGTCTGGAATTTTTACAATTGCCATAATAAAGAAGATTGCATTCGCACTAAACAACGCCATTCTAGGTTGATAAATAAAACTTCGGTTCATAAACATATGCCAAAAAAGTGTAATATGAATGAATCCATAAACAACTGTTAATTGTACATTTAAATTTCCTAGTAACACTGTCATAATGACAAAGAAGACAAATGTTACAAGTACAGAAACACAATAAGACACCATATATAAATATTGATAACGGTTCTTATACGCATACCATAATAAACTAATCGTTAATATTGCTTCATATCCAAAGAAAATGTAAGAATTAGGTGTTGTACTATTTAATAAGAACGGTACAAAAAAGGCACCTACAGATACAAATATAGCGAGATACTCTGATTGATATCGCTTAGCTAGATAGATGCCAAGTATAATCCAAATAATATTAAGTATAAATGCAATGCTTGCTGGAAAAAAATGATACAAATAATGTGCAGCGAATGTTGTTAAAACAATACCTGTAATACTCCCCCCAGCTAATACTAACCCTAAAGCTTGACGTTCCTGTTTTATTTGCAGATCACCTACATAGTACAAACCAACTGATAATACTACGCCAAATACAATACGAATTGCTGGAGTAAGTAATCCCGCATCTACTCCCGCTTTAAAGAGCCAAATTACCCCAAGTAGCATAATAGCAACGAAAATACGTGGCAGCCATGTTTGACAAAATTTTATAATATCAAACGGTTCAGGCTTAAATGCAGAAATATCTACTTGTTTTACTTCTGGTTCTTTCACTCTTTCTTCACTAACCACAATTTCTTCTTTTCTCACATTTGGTGCAGGGATACTAGTTTCTTGTTTCTTCTGCTCTCTTTCCTGTTGAACTTTTTCTACTTCTATTTCCCTTTGCTGTACCTTTAATTCATAGAGCGCCTCTTGTATTGTATCAATTGCTGTTTCTAGAGCTTCTATTTTTTTGTTTAAATCCTCTTTCATTCTCTCCCCCCTATAATCTTGCTGCTAAAACAGTAATATACCTATAATTGGTGAAATTACCAATTACCTATATCATACTATTAGCTTATTCATTTTTTAAGAGAATTTTCCCTAATATTTTCTAACTTCTGCTATTATAGTAACAAATAGCATTTCCCCTTCTATTTTTCAGCTTAACTAGAAAAATAGAAAATATTGCTTATGAGGTATTGCTTTGAAACAATCGATTGGGAACAATGGCTCAAAAAAGAAAACTCGTGGTCTACGGCGTGCATGTCGGAATTTCTTGCAATATACGACTATACATACAAACTCTTTACCAAATGCTAATGAACAGTCTGCTTTAAGTTCCTGGTCTATTCCACTCCCCTTCAATCCTTCTTATATGCATTCAAAACGTAAATCGAACTCGATTAAACGATTTTATTTACAAACAGCAATCAATCGAGTAGAGCATTTAATCCGTATAAAAACTACAACTGAAAAAGAGTATCGTATTTATTTTGTTGTCTCTTTTCCTAATTTACACGCTTCTAATATCTTAGTTGTATGTAGTAAACAAGGAATAGAACGATTTTTTGAAGGCTTTCTAGGTAGATACATGGACGGACCACAGTGGATTCCATTACCACAAGAACGCGATATTGAACAAGAATGCGGCTTACATATACCTAACGAATTACAAGTAAAAGGATATACAGAAATTTTTACTGATTCTGATTACAATGACAAAGAAATTTGGTTTATAGGTGAATTAGATTAAACAAAAAAGGCGTTTTCCAGTATAGAAAACACCTTTTTCTTCTAATCCTTTTTATTCATACAAGCACTTACAATCATTCCTAAGCAGCCACCTACAATCGCTGGAATCATCCATCCTACTCCTTCTGTATATAAAGGAATGTGTTCTAATATAGATGTCCATTTTGAAAGTAGCACGTTACGATTTAAAATATCTATTCCACTAAACACCGCTACTAGTCCAATAGTCACTGGATATATATACGTATACTTACCGATATACTTATGACATAGTCCTAAAATAATAAGTGTTAAAGCAATCGGATAAATAAACCCAAGAATAGGGACTGATACTTTTAAAATTTGTGTTAATCCTAAATTAGCAAGAATCATACTAACAACACTTAAAGCAAAAGCCCACACTTTATAAGAGACTCTTGGAAATACTTCTGTAAAAAACTGACTACAAGATGTAACAAGTCCAATCGATACACACAAACAAGCAACTGTAAAAATAATTCCTAATAATATCATACCGCTCTGTCCAAATAATATAGTCATCACATGAGCTAATACTTGTGCACCATTATCAAATTTTCCAAGTGAGCCACTTATTGATCCGACATATCCGAGAATAACGTAAATAAGAGATAATAATAGCCCAGCACCGATACCTGCCATGCTCATATACTTTGCTATGTCCTTTTCATCTTGTACTCCTTTTACACGTAAAGCATTTGCTACAACAATTCCAAAGATTAACGCTGCTAAAGCATCCATCGTTAAATACCCATCTAAAAACCCTTGAAATACTGGAGTATTTCCATAGTTCCCCACTGGTACTTGAACATCTCCTACTGGTGTAATCATACTCTTTATAAAAATAAGGGCAATCATACATAACAATAAAGGTGTTAATAGTTTCCCAAACAGCCCCATCAATTTTGATGGTGATAAACTTAGCCAATATACAATGCTAAAAAAGATGACTGTATAGATAAGTAGCAACACACTACCGGAATCAGGAAATAATTGACCTGGTCCCATTTCAAAAGCTAAACTTCCTGCACGTGGTATACCAAGCCCAGGACCGATAAACAAATAAATTAAGCAAGGAAAAATAATTGCAAAAGAGGAATGTACACGATTTGCTAGTTCTTGGAAACTTCCGGCCTTAGCGATTGCTATTACACCTAATATCGGAAGTCCAGTTGCTGATATGATAAAGCCCAACAATGCAATCCATACATGATTCCCCGCTTCATATCCAAGGAAAGGTGGAAAAATAAGATTTCCAGCTCCAAAAAACATGGAAAATAACATCAGACTCATAAGTAAAATTTCTTTTTTCTGTAATGATTTCATTTCTTTCTCCTTCGTTACTTTCATATAAAGTGGAATCCTTTTCATCCTATATACATTTTGTTTGTTCCACATATAAATTGCGGCTACGCCTAACAAAAGATGATTCGCACTCATCTTCTCTCTTTGTCTTCACTTAGTATGAGACAGGAAAAGGATCTGACTGCTTCTATCCATGAACAAATGCTCTCTCCCATTTAAAAAAAGAGGTATATAACTCGATTTTGATTTTCCAACATATCAGTTGCGGCTTTGAAAACAAAAGCAGACCTCCACTCGTTTTCTCCTTTTGTTTTCCATGGCATGGGGCTAAAAAAGGCCCTAACCGCTTCTATACATAGTCGGATGCTCTCTTCCATCTAAAAAGAAAGGTTTTACATTGTTTTTCAATTTTCACTTATACGCTAAAACAAACATAGTCCATAGTCTACCACAAAAGAAATCCCCATTCTACATCCGCTCTGTTTTCCAATTTCTTCTGAAAAATCAACCTTTATTGACACGCAATAGTTAATAAAGTAAACTATTACATATACAAAACTATTAACCTTGTTTTTGTTTGTGTCAGGAGGAAACTGAAATGGAATCAACGATACAACTTGAGAAAAAACAACAACGAAACAAGAAACATCCTCCAGGTTTATACTTACTCTTCTTCACAGAAATGTGGGAACGATTTAGTTACTATGGATTACGAGGGTTATTAACACTATACTTAACAACAGCTTTAGTAAGCGGTGGTCTTGGATTTAGTCCCGGGTGGGCACTTTCTATCTATGGCTTTTACACTGGAGCGTGTTACTTTACTCCAATGATTGGTGGATACTTAACTGACCGATTTCTTGGAAGACGTTTAGCTATCACGATAGGTGGCATGACAATGGCAATCGGTAACCTTACGCTATTTGCCCTGCAAAACCAAATCGGCCTATACCTTGGACTCGCGCTTATTATTATTGGTAATGGTTTCTTCAAACCAAATATTTCTACACTTGTTGGACAACTGTATGAAGAAAACGACCCAAAACGTGATAGTGCATTTACCATTTTCTATATGGGTATTAACGTCGGTTCATTTTTAGCTCCACTCGTTTGCGGATTTTTATCAGAAAATTTATTCAAAACAACAGTAGATGGCGTTGTTCATTACGGCTTCCGTTACGGATTCTTAGCTGCCTCAATCGGTATGATTATTGGACAAATTTTATTTACAACATTGTCTAATCGCTACCTTGGTGATATCGGTAAAAAACCAACAATAGATTTACAAACAGCATCAGGGAAACAAACAGCTGGTAATACACCACTCACAAAAAAAGAAAAACAACATACAGCAGTTATCGTTATTCTAACTTGCTTCGTCGTCTTCTTTTGGGCTGGTTTTGAACAAGCTGGTAGCTCGCTAACGTTATATACAAACAAGTTTGTTGATCGTTCTGTGTTCGGATGGGAAATCCCAACATCTTGGTTCCAATCAGTCAATCCACTATTTATCATTTTGCTTGCTCCCGCTATTTCAGCACTATGGGCTAAGCTGGCTACAACAAAACGTGGAGATTTAAAAATCCCAACAAAAATGGGACTCGGTATGATTTTACTTGGAATCGGTTATATCGTTCTTGTTATCGCTACATTAAAAACAGGTAGTGATGAGCACAACATTACAGAGCAAGCAAACCTACTATTTATTGTCTTTACTTACCTTTTCCACACATTAGGTGAATTGTTCTTATCACCTGTTGGATTATCAATGGTCAGTTCTCTTGCACCAGTAAAACTCGCTTCATTACTGATGGGCGTTTGGCTCGCTAGTTCAGGGGTCGCCAACATTTTAGGTGGTCAACTCGCTAGTTTTACAACTTCACTTGGATATTCAGAAGTATTCACAGTTATAGGAGCAGTCGCTATTGTTTTAGGATGTGTTTTATTACTACTTTCTAAAAAACTGGTAAAATGGATGGACTAAAAAAGCTGAGGGATTACTCCCTCAGCTTTTTTTCTTCGCTTTTACAAACTCCCCAGTAACAACAAAACGCTTCGAGTTATCAGATACAGACACACATGTAATAAGTGTAACTTCTGTTTTCCCGTGATCTTCTACTACTTCCCATTTATCAGGTGTTACTTCTGACACATTCGTAACAACGTACTCATACTCATTTTTATTATCATATAAATAGATTTTATCGTTCTTTTTTAACGAAGATACATCGCTAAACAAAACACCTTTTTTTGACATGTTATGTCCTGCCAATGCATAATTTTCTTTTCCCATCTCTTGCTTCTCTTTTACAGTTGCTGCTCCTGATAATAAATTTTTCTCGGTAGAAGCATTTAAAATAGGTAATTTCAATGAAATACTTGGAATCTCAATACGACCAATTACTTGTGTTTCATCTAATGATGCATTCGCTACCTCTGATAAATCAGGTTGGTCAATTTTAGATGCATCTACAAATTTCGTATCCTGTTTTTGATATTCCATCTTCTGAACGGCTTGTACATTTTCTGTTTGCTTCTTCTCTGCCATATATCCGTCATAAAATGGCTTACCAATTAAAATGCCACCTACAACAAATAAAAGAACTGCTAGTATACTATATATTCTCTTCTTATTCATACATAATCCCTTTCCTTTACAAAATCTTACTTCTATATAAGATGATAAAGTAAGATGACTATATGTACAAGTATGAGACGAAAAGGAAAAGAAATTTATTTACTGATACGATAAAAACTTAATACTCCATCTACTTCATCCGCACTTACAAACAAATCTCGACCGTTTACTTTATAAATTCCTTCTGGTGCTGCCCCAGCTGATGGAGCAAGTCCAATATAAACCGGGAACATTGGAATTGTCATATCGAAAAATAATACAGCATTTGCCCTTTCAGCAGCTACTGCTAAGATGGAATTTCCTTTTATCATACCCGTCGCCACATTTTCTACTTCACTTCCGCGATTTTCACTTCTATTATCAGGATATAACCCAGCAGCTGCTACTTTTTCATCAATAAGATTCATACTATCGTACACAAGAGATCCGTCCTGACTCCATACAGAAATATTTCTCCCCCCTGATTTCACGCCATCTTTAAACTCATTTTTACCAAGATCCCCTTCATTAGCAGTAATGAGAAATCGCCCAGACGGATCCCATGTCACACCATCTGGTTCTAGGCGTGCAGTCACCTCATCTTGAAAAGATACGGTACCATCCTTTTTTAAATCTGCTTTATGTGTTGTGATGCCAAGACCAAATATATTTTCAATTCGTTTTTCTACAATATTTACAATTGCTACCGCATTATTTTCTTGTAATGTAACAGCTGCTTTATCTCCTTTTGCGCTAATCGCTACATACTCCGGCTGCGGATCATGCTTATAGATTGCTCCATTACTAATGTTACTCATATGGATTGGAAGCTCAATATGTTCCCCGCGCATGACATCACCGTCAGGAAATGTAATCATAGAAATACTTCCTGGTCGTTTTGTTTTTTTCATATTCACTTCATTTTCATCATTTGGATCGTTTTCTTCATCTTCATTACAAATAATAAGTGTTCTTCCATCTGCTGTTAACGCTACTGAATCTGGTCCTACACCTACTTCATACGTTTTTACAACTCTCTGCGCTGCTAAGTCCACTACCGCCACTTGTCCCTTATTTGCGTAATATAAGTTATCTCCAGTTCGAAAAGCAGCCAATGCGTACTTTCCGTCTGGTGTAACCGTTACACTCGTTACTTCTGCTTCTGAATGAATTTCTTTAAAACTCACATTTCCTAATACTTTTATATTCTCTAAATCTGCAATTGATAGAATCTGAATTTGTCCTAAATCTGCTTCCGTAACAACAAGTGTATTCCCATCAGGTGTTGATGCTGTAATTTCAGCCTTCCCATTTGGCATTTGAAATGAGGCGATTCGATTAACTTTTGTATCCTTATGTTTTTTACCAATAAAGTCCGTCACCATCTGTTCCAATTTCCCGCGATACGCTGGGTTAGATATACTCCCCTTTGGTAACGTATCTATTTTATTCACAACCTTTTGTGCGTCCTTGTCTATTGTTTCTGCACTCACATCATTTCCTGTCCATAGTACACTTGCAATCATCCCACCATATAAGAACACTTTTTTCATTTCTCCACTCCCCTTATTCGATACGTCCAATTTCTATCATAAAAAATATTTGTAAATCTTCACTTCGACACACATTAATTTTTTGTAAAAAATATGATGTTTATTACAAAAAAAGACGTGCACGCGGCACGTCTTCAAGCAAATTTATTTCGATAAAGTGAAATATGGAATACAGTCATTTGTATAAAGAAGATTAAAAACACAACATATAATGGGTACGCAGGAATATACGGGGTTACAATCGGATATATAACAAGCAATGCAGCTGCAGTCGGCATAACATACCAAAGCGCCATAAAAGTCGTACGACATGCTTTTGCTGTAATGATTTCTTCCCGCTCATCATCTTGTGGAAATAACAAGGGAAACATCCCAAAAGATAATTTCTTATATTTCTTCTTTTGAACTTTATAAAAAATAGTTGATACAACAGCTACAATCAATAACAATAAAAACGGTGTGATGCTCATCGATATTTCAAATGGCACTTTCTCTGTTTGAATAATATTTGCAAATTCCACCTCAAAATAATAGAGTTCAATAAATGCCCAGCTAGCTAATCCGATAAATAACACATTCACCACATAAGACAGAATGATTCTATTCACCTTTTTCTCCCTCCTTATTTAAAACAAACACATCCTCCATCTTTAAATCAAATACATCACAAATCGTTAGCGCTAATAACAACGATGGAACGTAATCTCCTTTTTCAATTGCTGCAATCGTTTGCCTTGTTACGCCAACTTTTTGAGCTAATACGCTCTGCGTAAAGTTAAAACGGGCTCTTAGCTCCTTCACTCTATTGTAAATGGTTATTTTTACCACCTCTTACCACTATTGTATGCTACACTTTACAAAATGTAAACTCAACTTAACATTTATTTTGTAAAAAAATCCAACTTTACATATTGTAAAGTTGGATTTGATTTTAACTTAAAATTGTCACTTTAACACTTCGTCTGCCCCAAGCGTTAGATTTAGCTGCATCTGGCATTAATACATCGATTCTATGTCCTTTAATATCGCCACCAGTATCTCCAGCAATCGCTTCACCGTATCCTTCAACATATACGCGAGATCCTAATGGGATAACAGTTGGATCAACAGCGATTAATTTCATTCCTGGGTTTGCAGTTAAGTTATGACCCAATTTAGATTTTACAGTTTCACCTGGCTTATTTCCATTTTCAGAAGGATCAGCTGTATAAGCAGTTGCCGTTACATAAAATTCACGACCACCTTTAGCCGGTTTTGGCTCTGGCTGAGGAGTAGATGGTGTTTTTCCACTTTCAGCTTGCTTAGGCGCTGGTGCTGTTTGCTTAGCCGCGTCTGCTATTGCTTTTGCTTCTGCTTCTTTCGCAGCTTTTGCTTCTGCTTCTGCTTTTGCTTGAGCTTCCGCTGCTAATCTTGCAGCTTCTTGCTCACGAGCAATTGTTTCTTGTACTTCTTTCATGCTTGATTCAATTTTTGCTTTTTCTTGTTCAGCTAAATTAATTTGACTTGCAATTTGATTATATTTTGCTTGCACAGCTTGTAAGTTTTCTTGACGCTTTTTCAAGTTTTCTTGTAAATCCGCTTGTGCTTTTGCTAATTTTTGTTTGTCTACTACTAAAGACGCTTCTTTTTCGTCAATTACTTTTTTGTCTTCTTCAATTTGACGAAGATCTTGTTCTTGCAGACGTAAAATCTCTTTATCTGCATCTAGAATTGTAGATACTGCATTCATACGTTGTAAGAAATCAGCAAAATTCTTTGATTCTACTACAACTTCTACTACTAAACTCGTATTTGAGCTATTTTGAACAGAAACCATACGTTTTTTCATAATATCTTTACGAGCAAGTACTTTATCCTCTAAAACGATAATCTCTTGCTTTTTCTGTTCAATTTGCTTATGCGTTTCATCGATTTTACTTTGAATAGCAGCTTGGTCCTCTTTGTTTTTTGTAATTGTATTATTTAAATTATGTAGTTCACTTTCAATACCTTGTATTTCTTTATTAACAGCTTGCTTCTCTTGTTCTTTTTGCTGAATATCATTGTTATTCTGCTGCAATTGCTGTTGCATGTTGTCCAGTTTCTCGTCGTTTGACTCAGCTTTTACAGCGACTGTACTAGAAAGACCAATAATTCCTGCTAATACTAGACTACTGATTCGCTTAAAATAGTTCATAATCCGACTCCCTTCTCATACAGTTATACATGATTTGTTTTACAGTTTGTTTACAAACTCATTAAATACACTTTATTTTTCATGACAAAAAAATGAAAACAACCCATAAAATGTAATGAACTCTTAACTTTTAACAACTGATTTTCATACAAATCTTACAAAATGTAAATTCGTATATTAGAAACAAAAGATTACACGACATTAAAAATATTGTCAAATCCTGTAGAAACCTTACTGATACAAAATTAGTCTGTTGACAACATATGACAACCTTCTACAAATTATATAAATCCAAATTAAAAAACCATCATAAAACCTTTCTTTTTGGGCGGAAGAGAGCATCAAGCCATGCATAGAAGCAGTCAAATTCTTCCCTTGCCCCATACCAATCTAAAAAAGAAAAAAAATAAGTGCAGATCACTTTTTTATTCTTCGTAACAGTGACTTATATATTGAAAAATCGAAATAGATTTATATGGTTTAACTCTCATTTTCCCTTACATTTGATGGCGGAAGGGAATTTAAAATATTTCTCTTTTTATTGTGTCACCGTGGGGGTACTCACTATTATTTTCCTATAAAGCTGAAAGAGTTGTCCTACTAAATAGGGCGCTCTTTTTTATAAAAAATTTGTCGTCTTCCTTTTATTCACTTTAAATTTTCAGAATAGTATAATATTAAATGTATCCTACATTATAAAAATGAATTACGAGCATGATAAATCTACGTTAAAGATTCCTCCATAACCTCGTAAGCATAATAGGAGGATTGCACATGTTGTGACTGAAACAGGATATTCAATTTAATTTACTACTACAAATACAAAAGGGGTGCAATCATGTTTATTGTTACAAAACTTATTCATATTAAATTCGGCTATGAAGAACAAATTATTCGTTCTCTACAAGAATACTATCCAAACTCCGGTACATATGGGTTTATTAATCTAGAATTTTCTCGCATGAAACGTACTGAGCATGGGAATGAATATATGATTCGTATATTATGGAAAACACAACAAGATTATCATGAGTGGATTTCTCAAAAACAGGAAACTACAACGATGCCATGGAAACAACAATTCAAAAGCTATATTCTCTCATCAAAATCCCATGCTACGCACGTTAAATATTTACACTAAAAGAGCCTTCTGCAAATTTGCAGTAAGGCTCTTCTTCATCCCTCTTTCCTATCGAAACAACTCGGTCTCTAAAAAATAAAATTTGATTTTACATTTTATTAAAGCTATAATAGATTCCGAATTTTTTCGAAAGGAGCCACATTTTGACAGCTTATTTATTTCCAATTAAAACAGCATTTATTCTATTCCCCTTTTTAGCAATGATTCTATTGATTCCATTTTTAATATTTAATTACAGAAAATATGGCTATTTAAATAAATGGCGTTCATTTATTTTATATTCTTTACTGCTTTACTTGTTAAACGCTTATTTTCTTGTCATCTTACCGCTGCCACAAACCTATGATACATGTAGCTTGCAGCCAGCTAGTACACAGCACGTTCAGCTTGTACCGTTTTATTTCATTCAAGAAATCAGCAACCATACAGCAGCAGTATTAGCCAAACCAGCTACCTATTTCTATTTATTAAAAGAATCTTCTTTTTTACAAGTCGCATTCAATGCACTATTAACGATTCCAATCGGCATATATTTACGTTACTATTTCCGCCTTGGTTTTTTACAAACAATCTTCTTTTCACTTTGTCTCTCACTATTTTTTGAGATAGCACAAGTGACTGGATTATACGGTATATACAATTGCGCATATCGTTTATTTGATGTCGATGATTTATTTTTAAATACACTTGGGGGAGCAATTGGTTATTTCATCGCCCCGATATTCACGTACTTCCTTCCTAAATCAAATGAATTAGATGCACATGTCGATTTAGCTACGAAACCAGTTGGATTTATTCGTCGTCTTATCGCACTGCAAATTGATTGGATTTTCTTATCTATTGTTGTGCCAGTTATAAAAAACAAAGGAAATTCTATTTTCATTTCTAGTATCCAGTCTTATACCAATCTATATGAACTTATTTTCACCCTATGTGCGGTCTTCATTTATTTCATCGTCATTCCGTATTTGACGAACGGAAAAACAATTGGTAAAGCGTTGCTTCGTATTCATATAAAAGGTAAAAATGAGCGAATTACCATTAAAGAATTATTTATTCGTTACGGCCTGTTCTATTTTGTTTTAGGTGGAATGAACTATATTCTCTCTAGTAGTTCCATATTGAATCAGACTAATCCATTAACTATGCTCATTATATTACTGTTTATGTTCTCAATTAATGGTCTCTTCATTATACATGTCCTATTACATGTATTTAGTCGAGATAAATTATTATTTTATGAGCATATAAGCCATACACGAAATGCAATTACACTCCAAAAAGCTGACAAATAATTTGTCAGCTTTTTTCATAAATAGAAAACATTTTTGCTACATATGGATTTAAAAACATCCCCATTGGATCTACCTTTCCTCTAACTTCCAAAAAAGAGTTTAACTTTGGATAAACACATTGTAATGGTTCATATCGCATTGTATGCATTTTCCCCCAATGTGGACGCCCTTCGTACTTTTGAAAAATATGTTCTATTGCTGTAAAGTACGCAGCATATTTCATTCCTTTATACATATGCACAGCGATATACGCTGAATCTCTTCTATAAGCAGGACTTATCCATATATCATCTCCCTTTACATAACGACATTCAATTGGAAAATGAACTTGGAATTTCTTCTTTTCAATGAGGTTGTAAATTTCCCCTACTACCTCTTTCATATACTGCGCTGGGACACTATACTCCATTTCATAAAAACGAACATTACGAGATGTAGCAAATATTTGATAACTTGGACCAATTGTTTTCGTACTCGGCACTGCCTTTGCTGACAGTCTACTAACTCCTTTACTTATAGAAGGAATCCACTTGCATCCTTTAGACAATAATGAAAAAGCTATATTTTCAAGTAGTTCTGTCTTGATCTTATGCCACTTTAAATCTATCCCTTTCTCTGCTGTTTCATTTGTAATTTTCACTTGGACATCATCTGAATACGGAAACACAAAAAATTCAAAATGACGATGTTGCTTATATTTCTCTAGTTTGTTTATTACAGTAGAAAACGATTCCTTTCTGCTTTCATAGATAAGTGAATAAGCTGGAATGACTTTTAATTTAACTTTTACAATGATTCCTAGCATACCAAGAGATAACTGAAATGCCTTCCAAAATTCAGGGTTCTCTTTCTCAGAGCAAACAATAATTTCTCCAGATGCCAGCACAGCTGTAACTTCTACTACTTGTGTTGCCAAACTACCAAATTGAATACCTGTTCCATGCGTTCCTGTACTAATTGCTCCTGCAATAGATTGCGAATCAATATCTCCTAAATTTTCCTGCGCGTATCCTTTGTCTTCCAGCAGTTTTCCTAAGTTATATAACTTTGTTCCGCCCCATACTTCTACTATGAATGATTGTGAATCCACGTCTACTATCCCTTGTAGCTCATCTAAAGAAATTAGAATTCCCTCTGTTTGAACAAGAGGTGTAAAGGAGTGTCCTGATCCAACAACACGAATTCTCTTTCCCTGTTCCTTTGCAAACTTTACTACTTCTATCACATCTTGTATATTTTTTGGATACATCGTATATTGTGGATTCCCTTCTACATTCCCTGCCCAATTTCTCCATTTCTGCCCTTTTACAGAAAGCATTGGCCATCCCCCCGGTATGTTGAATACTCCCCTATCACTTTGTTACCTACAATACGATGTAACGATGAGAAACGCTCACATAGTTCTCCGGCTTTACTATGCCGAAATAACATACCATCCCCAACCGTTAGATGTTCTGAACCATCATAATAAACGGGCGTTTGTACTTCTCCAGCTCCCTCTAAAGCTAACAACTTTGCCCCACTTGGCTCCCAAATCTCAGGCTGTTTGTCTTTTCCAACTGCTCCTGAAGCCATATATCCGCCACCGAGGCAAGTATATATATGTTGGCTTGGTTGTCTAACAATCGGCAACGCAAAGCCAACAGCTGGTTCAAATCTAATATCTTTATAGTAATCAAAGAGCTTGGGAGAGTAAAAAGCAGAACCTATTGTAATCTCTGTAACGGATTCATCTTGCATTGTCGTTTTTATACTTCCTGTGCCTCCTCCATTTACAAAACGAAGTGTAATTCCTTGTTCTTGCAATGCTCGTACAACGCTCTGTCTACGTTCCATCACTTCAAATACAGATTTTCTCTTTAAATAAGAAACTATTTTATTTTTAAAACCTTGCTTTGGTACATCGTCCACAACTCCTGCAATCTGTGCCTCATAGCCCATTACACCGTCTATTTGTAAAACGGAAGATTGAATTGCTTTTTCAATAACGTTTAAAGCCTCAGAGGTAGTACGTATAGGAGAACGTCTAACCCCAAAATGAAACTGAAAAAAATGACTACTCATATCGATATCAATACAAATTCGAAAGCGTCCACCTGTTTCTATTGCAATTTTCTCTAAATAAGCAATATGTTCTATGCAATCTACCATACAAGTGATTATAAATCCTTGTTTTGTAAGCAAACTAATTTCTTGAAGTGCTTGTTCATCATGTACAGGATATCCAAGCAACAAATCATTAAATCCTTGTTTTATTAAGAATATTACTTCTCGTGGTGAAAAACACATAATGCCTTGAAAACAACTATTAGAGGCTAAAATTTTCTTCATCACTGGAACAGATCGTAACGATTTACTAGCAATACGAACTTTCTTTCCTCCGCACAATTGAACAATTGACTCAATATTTCTTTCTAACGCTTCTTCATCAAGAAATGCGCATGGTAAGGGAACCTTTTGAAATATGTTACGCTCCACATTGTTCTCTCCCCTTCTATATATATGTCTTATACATATTGGAAAGAAACTATCATTTTCCTGTGTCTAAACAAAAAAAGTTTCTTCTTTACGAAGAAACTTTTTAACTATTTCAATAGAAGTGATTACCTGTACTGGATCATGAATCATTATACGTGTATGTTTTTTAACTAAGAAGTAACCAAGCATTCTAGCGATTTACATATGTATCAAACCAAAGCTGAATATATCCCGCTGTGACACGCTGTGCTTCTACTAAACGTTTTCCTGTTGTTAGTGTAACTTCTGCACGCCATTTATCTGCATATTCTTGTGAAACTGCCGCTCTTACGAACCAATCTTTTGTAGTGCCATTTACAATACCAGCATAATCTTGCTTAGCAGCTACAGCCGCTCCATGAATCCAGTCTTCAGGATTTACTCCTTTCCAATTCCAATATCCATTTCCATCAGCCACTTTATAATTATTTTTTATTGTATCTACAAAATTTTCATATTTGGAGTGGAAGCCTTGTGGATAAGAAAGATTTGTAAAGTTTGCTGCATGCATTGGTTGATTTACATCTCCTAAGTAATGAAGCGATAAGCCTAAATAGAAGAATGCTTGTTTTATTTCTTGCTTTTGATAGGCTTCACCAGCAAGTTTAAAATATTTAGCCCCAGTTTCTTTTGCCTGCTTAGCAAAAGATATATATGTCTTCCCTGTATCAGGATCGTAGAAATGAGAAGCAAATGTACTGTTATCATAATAAGGGTTTTCATAATCAGCAGCATATATACCATTCTCTAACTCTGTACGCCATTCATTTAATAATGCAACTTGATCTCGTTTTACAACCGTTGTATTACGAGACATAATATCAATTGCACGATTGACAATCCATAAATGGGAGTTTACACCTTCTACATGTTTATCTTCAGCAGACCAATATTGAATTACTCTTACCTTATTTCCGCCCTCATTTTCATGGGCAAACGCTACACTTTGCAATGGTGCTACTAATGTAATAGCTGCTGCTAAGGCTAATACTTTCTTTTTCATATGAAAACCTCCGTTTATATTTAATTTACTTGGAATATGTAATTCAAATCATATGGTTAACCTACGATTAGAATATTCCACCTTTCTACTCATTTCTATTGAGAAAACAAATTATACGAACATTCACATTATTATAATTCTATGGATAATATGTTTCATTTGCATTATAGTAAACGAATATTAAATTCCTGCAAAGAAACAGCTAAAATATTGTAAAAAATAAAAGCAATCAGGTGCATATCCTGATTGCTTCTATTTTTTCTTTCGCCCTGATAATATACTTGATAATTGAACATTTACTGCTAGCTTATGAATAAATCCAAACACTAAACCAATTCCAATGAAAATATAGAAAATCGTAAAGATTTTTCCAAAGTCTGTTTGCGGGCTAAAATCTCCATAGCCAATTGTCGTTAATGTAACAACGCTAAAATATAATGCATCAATCGTGCGTAATCCTTCTACCGTACTGTAAAAAATAGTCCCTGATAGTAACGTTATAATCGTTAATACAAATAACACTTGAAATTCTTTATCTTTCCACGCTCTTGAACAAGCTTTTAGCATTCGTTTCAAAGTTAGTAAAAATGAAACCATGTAACTCTCCCTTCCTACTTAAACAATTTAGTCAAAGGAAAGTCTATCACCTTTCTATCCACAAAAAAAGTAGCCTTCTTCTATTTCTAGAAAAAGACTACTTTCTTCTATATTATATATTATTTAGGCGAAACAAGAATTTTCACTTGTTTTTTATCTTTTACAAGCGCTTCAAATCCTTCTTCTACAACTTGATCCACTGTAATTTTTTTCGTAATTAATTTCTCTGCTTGAATTTGACCAGAGCTAATTAATTTAATAACAGATGGGAAGATGTGACGGTATCCAAGAATACCTACAACTTCTTTTTCTTTTAATACTAAGTTGTTTGGAGTAATTGTCGCATCTTTTTCCCAGACACTGACGATTACAGTTTGTCCTTCAAAGCTTGTGCTTTCAATTGCTTGACGAAGTACAACTTCAACTCCTGTTACTTCGAAGCTAACATTTACGCCTAAACCGTTTGTTAAGTTACGGATTTCTGCTACCACATCTTGCTCTGCTGGATTTAATACGTAATCAGCACCTGCTAATTTTGCTAACTCTTGACGTTCTTTAGAAAGTTCAACTGCGATAACAGGTGTTGCACCTGCAGCTTTAGCAGCTTGGATAACAAGAAGTCCGATTGGTCCACAGCCAAATACAGCTACAGCTTCGCCTTCTTTTAACTTACTTTGACGCACTGCATGAACTGCAACTGCTGCTGGTTCTACAAGTGCACCTTGTTCATAAGTCATTTCATCTGGGATATGGTGAACCATATCTGCTGGTACTACAGTATATTCAGAGAAGCCACCGCCATCTCCACCAAGACCGTGGAAAACAAGTTGTTCACAAACGTTATAATGACCATGTTTACAAGCTTCACATTTACCACAAGAATAAATAGGTTCTACAACAACGCGGTCCCCTACTTTATGATTCGTAACACCTTCACCGATTTCAACAACTTCACCACTAAACTCGTGACCTAAAATAACGGGTGCTTTCACGTGTGTTAGTGGATGTTCTTCTGTTGGAATAAAAATAGGTCCTGCTAAATATTCATGTAAATCTGTTCCACAAATACCACACCATTTAACTTTGATCTTCACTGCTCCTGATCGTACAGCTGGTTCTGGAACTTCTTCTACTCTTACATCACGTTGATTATGCCAAAGTAATGCTTTCATTTTATGCATCCCTCTCTATGTATATATACTTAACCTGGTGAAGTTTACCAATCTATTATAGTACTCTTATCCATATATTTCAAAAAACCAATCTGGATTTCACTAAATTTTAACAAAAAAAAGTTCACTTTTTTGTCACTTTGTACTTTTTTCCACATCTGTTAATTCAATTTCATTGCAGGCGAAATTCGCATTATGCCATAATAGCAGAGGAGAGGTGAACATCGCTTGAAATATTTCATTTATTTTATTGTTATCGTAGCGTTTTTAGATACATTTTCACAATTACCAATTATGAGTACTTACGCGCAAAGCCTCGGGGGAACTCCTCTTATTATCGGTCTCGTTGTAGGTATGTACTCGTTTGCCAATATGATTGGCAATATTATCGCAGGTGCATCTGTTGATAAATTTGGCGCAAAGAAAGTACTCTATATGAGTATGGGAATTACGAGTCTCATAGTGTTATTATATACTGTTGTTCAAAGCGGCGAGCAATTACTCATCGTTCGCTTTTTACACGGATTTAGTGATGGCTTCTTAATCCCTGCAGCCTTTACTTTCCTATCTAAACAAACGAAATCTACAAAACAAGGAAAAGCAATGGCACTATCTGGTGCCGCTGTCGGAACAGCAGCTATCGTTGGCCCTGCTTTCAGTGGAATTATGAAAGCAACCGCAGGTGTAGAGTGGGTCTTTGTTACGATTTCTATCTTAATGGTATTCGGGACAATCGTATCCCTATTCTTATTACCAACCAATGTGACTAGAAAAGACACATCACGGACGCAAATGATGAACAAAGAAGATATGATTGGATTACTAAAATCCGAACCATTATTACAAGCATATATTGGCGCTTTTACATTAATGTTTTCACAAGGAATCGTCACATATATGTTACCGGTAAAAGTAGAAGCACTAGCACTCAAAGCATCTACAACAGGCATGATGCTAAGTGTATTTGGGATTACTGCCATCCTCTTCTTCCTACTGCCAACAAATCGTATTTATGATCGCTTTGACCGTTCAAAAATGATGCTAATTGGTATTGCAGTCATGGCACTTGCCTTATCATTACTTGGCATATTTACAACAAAAGGTATGCTCTTTGTTGTTATGATGATTTACGGAATTGGATTCGCCATCCTCTTCCCATCTATTAATGCTTTACTCGTTGAAAATACAACTGAAGATAAACGCGGGAAGGCATTCGGATTATTTTACGCATTCTTCTCATTAGGTGTTGTCGCTGGATCCTTTACAGTTGGAGCAATCGGGGCATCACCGAGCGTAAGCTTTGTAATTGGAACAGCATTCTTACTCACATTTGCTGGAATGATTTATTTCAGAGGAAAAATAAAAGAGACAATGATGAATTAGCTCATCATTGTCTTTTTTCAATCAAATCTTTATTATAAAACTTCAATATACGAAGGATTAGCAGTTATATAGCTTCCTGATTTTAGCTTATACATTTTTGAACCATTTACAGTTAACGTTGCCACAACAGTGAATACATCACCTTTTTTCACAGTACCAGCCTTTGCATTCCAATCAGGTTGATTATAATAATATAATTCTTCTGTTTTCACACGAATTAAGAATGTTTTCTTCTGTAATCCAAATGCCTTTACTAAACCATTTACATGCCCTCTTGCAAGTTGTTCTCTAAATGTTGCATTACCTAATTTTTGAGCATCTTCTGCTCGATCAATAAACCCATTTTCAGTTAATACTGCTGGCATATTCGTTTCTCTTAACACATGGAAATTATTTGTTTTGATCCCTCTATCATCAAGGTCAGTTGTTTTCATAATTTCCTGATGAATTATATTCTGGTAAGTCGTAGTTGGTGCTCCTGCATTTGGATAACTATAATCTTCATAACCAGAGCCACCACCACTGTTAATATGTACAGATAAGAAGAAATTTGCTCCCCAATTATTTGCATCAGTTGTTCGCTGTGTTAGCGTAGGATATACATCACTTGTACGACTCATTTTAATTTCATGACCTGTATACTCTGCATTTAAAATGTTACGAATACGTAATGCGATATCTAATGTTAAATCCTTTTCTCGTAAACCATTTCCAACCGCTCCTGTATCTGTTCCCCCATGACCTGGATCAAGATAAATCTTAACTGTCTCCGCACTTGCATGTGCAGTTGGTATAGCAAAATACATACATGCTACACATAATAAAACAATACTACTTTTCACAAAAGCTGATAATTTTTTCAATGCTGTCAATTACTTCACTCTCCCTATATATATAACTTTACAAATATTCTCTACATTTCCTTCCTAAAAAAGGATTTCAATTAAACTATTAAACTATCACTATCTTAATTAATTCCTTTGAATTTTACTCAAAATAAAAAACAAAATCAATATATAATTTTGTTTTTTATAAATAATTATTTTTTAGATTCAAAATCACTAAAAACTTGAAATATATGTATTTATAAACAACAAAAAAAGGAGCAAACTCTATTTATCTCTATATCAAAAAAATGTATTTTCATTTCATATATTTAAAAATTCCGCTTGTTCTTTTTTACTTTTCAGTAATAATCGTATCCGAATACTACTCATTGTAAATTGCTGAAACTCGTCTTTCTTCTATACCAATCAGCTTGATACACTCTTCACTCATTTTTCAAAAAAATGTATAAATACCAACTATGTCTCGACAATTTCCTCGGAAATATTCCTTTTCCCTACACCATTTGATAGACTGTATATAGGTAAACAATGTGTATTACACAAAGTAAAAAAGTACGTTCTTTCTACGAAGAACGTACTTTTCTATTTTATTACTAATCTATTAACGACGAATCCAAATAGCTCCTGCCGACTTATCATCTGCTTGCCCAACAACTTGGAATTTCAGCCCTAATTGCGGCACTTTTCGTCCCGCATCAGGAATTTGAGTGTTACTGTATACTTTAGAATCATCAAATGTTGCAACACCTGGTAAGCCTGGGTAATTAAATTGTCCACGTGTAAATGAATTTACATTCCACGCCGGTGTTTGATCAAGTGAAAATGCAGCATCTGCAATTTGCAACCCTGTATTACCGTATACTGGTTTTTCATTTAAATTTCCAACAAATGCCTCCGGGTGAGAATCAACAACACCAAGGAAGCCTTCACCAGGATGTTGACCAGTCCAGTTATCTTTAAAACTATCATCTGCATACCAAACAACAAGACCAGTATTATATGCTGGACCTCTCGCTACTTTTAACCCTTCATCTGATCCAGCATAGTTTCTCCACTCTAAATAATAATAATGTGGTTTCTTTTCTGTTCCATCAGAAACGACAAAACCATTTAACTTCATTTTCGCTTGTCCTTCTGCATCATCTGAAAATACTACTTTTCCATCGACTGTTACGTTCACATTATCCATTGCAAATCCTTTATATGCTACAGCAGGATCTGTAATATAATCAAATTGCAATTTCACTTTCTTCCCTTTAAATTGACTTAAATCATATGATTTATCAATCCATTTTCCTTCTGTCGTATCTTTATCACCTTTTACTACTTTATTGCCTAGTTTATCGATTAATGTTTTTGTTCCATCTTCTGTCACAGCATGTATTTCAATAAAATCACATTCTGCTTCAAGTTCATAGTTTACTTTATAATCAAATTTCGCGTTAGCTGCTTTCGTTAAATCAAACAATGGCGTTTCTAATGTTGTATGCATATCATCGCCTCTTGTACTGTAGTAAGCATACTTGCCAAATCCAGTTTTAATCGTTGCAACACTTTTCTCAGGTAAGTTTACACGTACAAGACCTGGACGATTAGATTTTGTAACACTTTGATCAATATATGTAGGGAAACCTACTCCACGTTTTATTTTATCGTAATCTACTTCTACAATTTTCGCCCAGTTTCCATCCATATTTTTTTGTAAGAAATCTTTATTTTGCGGTGAAAAACTTGTTGGCTCTGTTCCTGCGATTTTTCCTGTCCAACTACCACCACTCATTAATGACCATGATTCTACAGGTGATCCAGTTCCAGTATAATTCGTATCATATTCATCTGGTAAACCAAGATCATGACCAAATTCATGAGCGAATACGCCAACTGCACCATCCTCAGGCTCAATTGTGTAATCATGTGCAGCAACTTTTCCATCCCAATACGAAACTTTTGACTTTGTTCCTTCAATTGCAACTGGATCTTGTGCTAATTTAGAACGATGTGACCAAATCGCATCATCACCTAATTTACCTCCACCAGCTTCTTGACCAACCCCAGCATGAATGACCATTAAATGATCAATTACACCGTCTGGTTCATTTTGATTTCCATCACCATTTGTATCATAACGATCAAACTGGTCAAATTGAGATAAATCTAATCCTTTCTCTGCTGCTGCTTTTAATGCTTCTTTCACAAGGTCACGTGGCCCTTTAGGTCCTTTATTATCATGACCAGTTTTACCATCTGCTCCGTAATCTGCTGCTTTCCCAGGAACAGTCAACCATTCTGTCACATAACCATCTGTCGTATAACTACCACCAGATTGCTCTTCATAATATTGTTTAAATGTTTTTACTTTTGAACCATTGAATAACGTGAATGGTTCATTACCGAATAACATTTTTTGATAATGCTCTCTACTAAAGTCGTTCGAATACATATAACCAGGGCTTTGCTCAATATTATTATGTTTATAATCACTAAACTCTACAAGTAGTACAAGTACTTTATCTGTACGTACAGTTCCGTTATATGGAGCCTGCTTTGCTGGAGAAGTTGGTACTTTTCCATTTAACTGTTTTTTATTTTGTGAAGGCGTTTGCTCTGAGCTAGCATTTTCTACAGACTTCTTCACTTTTTCCTTTTCTTCCATCTTTTTTTCTTTTACTTTTTTCACGAAATCAGATGCCTCTTTAGCAGGGTCATCCGGAAGAATTTCTTTATTTGGCTGATCACCTTTCTTTTTTTCAATATATTGTTCTACAGCCTTTTGTGTCTCTTCTTTTGATGCTGATCGATCAATTGTTCCACGTTCTTTTAAAGCTTCAGCCAAGCGCTCTTCTTGAATTAAATTGTTATCAATTGGAGTTGTTGAAATACTTCCTTTTGACTGAGATGTTGTTTCCGCATAAGCTGATGATGTACCAAGTGCAAATGTGCAACCAAGCATTGTCATGATTGCCAAAGATGAAAATACTTTAAACGGTGCTTTTCTTTTCATTACTATTTCCTCCCTTATTAATTGTACAAGACTTAAAATTCAGATAATTGACAATATGAAACTAACAGTATATACGAGTTTTATAATATCGATTTATCCCCCCTTCTATATACATAAAAAAGACATAGTTCTATAATCATGGAATAGTGATTATTCCCTTATAGAATCATGCCCTCCAGTCCTCTGGTCAGACCCTGTACTGATTATTTACCTCATATCAAAAAACTCACAAAAAAGAGTTACTTATTATATATTAAATAACTTAGATAGAAAATTTAAAAGACAATATGCACAATTGCATGAAAATTCTTTTATTCATTATTTTACAAACAAAAAAACCACCAAGGTTAATGTGATGCTAACCTTGGTGGTTTTTGTTTCCCCCTCATAAACGGGGACCAATCCTTCACAGATGGAAGTTTCACTTTATTTCCCTTGTGTTTTCTCCCAATCAGCTAAGAACTTCTCAATTCCTTGATCTGTTAACGGATGTTTCACTAATGCGCCAATTACGTTTGCCGGAATTGTTGCAATGTGCGCACCGTTTAATGCTGCGTCTGTTACGTGAACGCTATGGCGTACAGATGCTGCGATAATTTCTGTTTTAATGTCATGAATTACAAAGATATCAGCGATTTGGCGAATTAAGTCCATACCATTATGACCGATATCATCTAAACGACCTAAGAATGGAGATACGTACGTTGCACCAGCACGTGCTGCAAGCAATGCTTGTACTGCAGAGAATACTAACGTAACGTTTGTGCGAATTCCTAAATCAGAGAATGCTTTTACTGCTTTTAAGCCTTCTTTTGTCATTGGTACTTTTACAACAACGTTTGGAGCAATTTTTGCTAATTCTTTTCCTTCTTCAATCATTTTATCTGATTCTAGGCTAATAACTTCTGCACTTACAGGTCCTGTTACAACGCTGCAAATTTCACGAATACGTTCATGGAAATCTACGCCTTCTTTTGCTACAAGTGATGGATTTGTTGTTACACCTGCTAATACGCCTAAATCATTTGCCTCTTTAATTTCATCAATGTTTGCTGTATCAATAAAAAATTTCATTTGTTTTTCTTCCTTCCTAAATGTAAGTTTATATTTTATTTTTTCTTAATAAGCTCTAATTCAATCGGAATGAATTTTTCCACTTTTTTACCTTGGTTCACTTGTCTTGCTGTTTCCATCGCTTTCTCTCCGATTAATTCTGGTTTTTGCGCAACAGTTGCTGTCATACGTCCGTCATTAACCGCTTTCACAGCATCATCTGTGGCATCAAATCCAACAACAACCACATCTGTTTTTCCAGCAGATTTTAATGCTTCCAGCGCACCTAATGCCATTTCATCATTATGAGCAAACACTGCTTTTATATCATTATTTGCCTGCAATATGTTTTCCATAACTGATAATCCTTTGGCACGATCGAAGTCTGCGGCTTGCTTTGCAACAACTTTTAGCCCCTTATCGGCAACTTTATGGAATCCTTTCCCACGCTCACGAGCAGCGGATGATCCAGGAATTCCTTCTAACTCAGCAACATTTGCACCTTCACCAACAAGCTCACGAATGTAGTCACCAGCCATGCTTCCACCTTCTACATTATTTGATGCGATGTGTGAAACAACTTTTCCTGAGTTTGCAACACGATCTACTGTAATAACAGGGATGTTTGCTGCATTCGCTGCACTTACTGCTGAAGCAACTGCATCTGAATCTGTTGGGTTAATGACAACTACATCAACGCCTTTTTGAATTAAATCCTCAACATCATTCGTTTGCTTCGCTGCATCATTTTGTGCATCAACAGCAATTAACTCAATGCCACTATCTTTCGCCTTCTTTTCTGCCCCTTTTTTCAACGTAACGAAAAATGGATTGTTTAAAGTTGAAACAGAAAATCCAACTTTAATAGTTTTATTTCGACTTTTATCGCTAGAATCCTTCGCCCATTCCGGTGGTTCCATTGAACAACCAGCAGTGATTGCCATTATGAGTGCAACGAGTACAAGTAACCATTTTTTCATGAATTGTCCCTCCATTATGCTTCTTTTCGACGATCAATTAATACAGCAAGTAAGATCACAAGCCCTTTTACAACTTGTTGGAAGAAAGAAGATACACCTAATAAATTTAGACCGTTATTTAGTACACCGATAATCAGTACACCAATGAACGTGCCGACAATCCAACCTCTTCCACCAGAAAGACTTGTTCCTCCTAATACAACTGCAGCAATTGCATCTAATTCGTAAGAAGAACCAGCAGTTGGCTGTGCAGAATCTAAGCGTGATGTTAACACGATACCCGCAAGCGCTGCCAGAATTCCAGAAAGACCATAAATCATTACTTTTATTCTTGTTACATTAATACCTGATAATGCCGCTGCTTCTTCATTTCCACCAATTGCAAAAGTACGGCGACCAAACGTTGTCTTCTTTAAAATAAAGTACAATGCAGCAAAAGCAATCATCATCGTTACAGCTGGTACGGGAATACCAAGGAAGTAACCACGGCCAAACATTTGAAACATTAAGTGATCACCAAGGCCAGTGATCGGACGTCCGTCCATATAAACAAGCGTGAGCCCTCGGAAAATGGTCATTGTTGCTAATGTCGCAATAAATGGTGCCACTTTTCCTTTCGCAATGATGATACCGTTTACAATTCCCATTACAAGCCCAGCCAATAATCCAACTGCCATTGCAAGGAACGGATCCATGCCACTTGCCATCATTCCAGCAACAAGTGCACTTGATAATGCTAAAATAGAACCTACCGATAAGTCAATACCCCCAGTTAAAATAACGAAGGTCATTCCAAATGCAATGAGTGCATTAATCGATACTTGGCGTAAAATATTAAATAAATTTGGTATTTCAATAAATGCTGGATTTAATGCTGTAATAACTACAATAATCAGTGCCAATCCAATTAAAGAACCTAGCTGCTGCAATATATTCCCCTTTTTAGCCATAACTTACTCTCCCCCTGTAGCTAATGCCATAATGGACTCTTGTGTTGCTTTATCTTTCTCTAAAATACCGCCTACTTTTCCTTCATGAATAACAAGGACACGATCGCTCATTCCTAAAACTTCTGGAAGTTCGGATGAAACCATAATAACCGCATCCCCCTGCTTTGTAAGCTTGTTCATAATAGAGTAAATTTCTTTTTTTGCTCCAACATCAACGCCCCGTGTTGGTTCATCTAAAATTAACAGCTGCGGATGGATTCCTAGCCATTTTGCAATAACAATCTTTTGTTGATTTCCACCAGAAAGTGATTTGACGGCTTGTTCACCATTTGCCGCTTTTACATTGAGAAGCTTCATCATATCCTCTGTGAACTGTGCTTCTACTCCTTTATCCATCACACTACCTTTTGAGAGATTCCCTAGATTTGGCAATGCTAAATTTTCACGAATAGAAAAATCTAAGACAAGCCCTTCTGATTTTCGATCTTCTGTAATAAAGGCAATTCGCTGCCGTATTGCATCAATTGGACTATCAATTTTCACTTCTTGCCCATTCATAAATATTTGGCCCGAATCTAACCGTTCATGTCCAAATATCGCCCTCATAATATCAGTACGGCCAGCTCCCATTAATCCAGCGACACCGAGAATTTCACCTTTTCTCACTTGAAACGAAATATTTTCAAACTTCCCTTTTTTCGTTGCGTTACGCATTTCAAAAATAACTTCACCGATTTTCGCATCGCGCTCCGGATAGCGCTCACCGATGCTGCGACCAACCATCATACTCACTACTTCATCAAATGATGTTTCTGGAATTAACCTCGTTCCAACATATTCCCCATCACGTAAAATCGTAATAGCATCACAAATAGAAAAGATTTCTTCCATGCGATGTGAAATGTAGACGAACGATACGCCTTCTTTACGTAATTTATTAATAACCGTAAAGAGTGTTTCAATTTCGCGGTCCGTTAAGGCTGCTGTCGGCTCGTCCATAATAATAACGCTCGCATTTGTCATTAAGGCCTTACCAATTTCAATAATTTGCTGCTGTCCAACTGATAATTCCCCAGCAAGCATAGCCCCTTTTACGTGAAGCCCAAGACTTGCTAATTGTTGCTGCGCTAACCCATTCATTTGCCGTGTACGTAAAATGCCTGTTTTGCCGTACATCAACTCTTTCCCAAGAAACATATTTTCAGCAACTGTTAAGTTCGGTAATATGTTCAGCTCTTGATGAATAAAAGCAATTCCGTATTCCTCAGCTTCTTTTGCGTTTTTAAATGTCCGTTCTTGCCCATCAATCGTGACTTGACCACTATCTTTCGTATATACACCTGTTAAAATTTTCATGAGCGTTGATTTTCCCGCTCCATTTTCCCCCATCAGTGCATGGACTTCTCCTGTTTCAATACTAAACTGTGCGTTTTTTAAAACAGGATTACCATTGAACGCTTTTGAAATATTTTTCATTTCAATACGCATTCTCATCACATCCCTTTATTAAAAAATCACGCCGGCATGTAAAATAACATTCGCATATGGCGTTGCTTCTCCCGTACGAATAACTGCCTTTGCCTGTTTTGTACGTTCTTTAAACTGCTCATGCGATACGTATTCAAAAGCAGCTTCTTTTAAACGTGCTTCAACTTCTCTGTTTACTTCTGCATTATTGATCGTAATCTCTTCTGCTAATGTTAGTTTTTCAACTGCCATGTCGTCTATCACAACTTGTAACACCTCTAGAAACGATGGTTTTCCAAGTTCTACCGCTAAATCAATTCGCTTTACACCATCTGGAATAGGTAAACCACAATCAGCAATCACAATTGTATCCGTATGTCCAAGGGAAGCAAGTACCGCAGCAATATCACTATTTAATACACCATGCTTCTTCATCCAACAATCACCTGCACTTCTCTTACCTTTTCTCTTGTTGGCATACCACCTTGTGCCCCTAGCTTTGTTACAGAAAGACCGCCGGCAATGTTTGCAAAGCGGATTGCTTTTTGTAATGTCTCACCTTCGGAAAGTGCAACCGCTAATGCACCGTTAAAAGTATCACCTGCTCCTGTTGTATCCACTACTTCAACATCAATACTTGGTACATGAACAATCTCTGTACCATTATGGAAACGAACACCTTTCCCACCTTCTGTCATCAGTAACTTATTTGGATATTTCGCAAGTAACTCTTCAATTGGTGACGTAAAATCATCTAATACAATGCGGCATTCATGCTCATTCGGTGTAATATACGTCGCCTTTTCTAAAATATCTACTGGCAATACTTGTGCCGGAGCTGGATTTAACATAACCGGAATTTTGTGTTCTTCACAAATATCAAGAACGTATTCCACTGTTTCTAGCGGAATTTCCAGCTGAAGGACAACCATATCAGCTTTTACAAGAAGATCTTTTGCGCGATCGGCAATTTGCTGATTCACGAGACGGTTTGCTCCTTGCACAACAACAATACTGTTATCTTCCTCGGCCAAAACAATATGCGCAATTCCTGTGGTTTCATCTGTAACCGGTACCACATAGTCGATAAAAATACGTTCATTCTCTAAATTTTTTCTAACTAGCTTACCATAAGCATCATTTCCTACAGCACCTACCATTGCCACATTTGCACCTAATCTAGCTGCGGCAACAGCTTGGTTTGCTCCTTTTCCTCCAGGCACTGTATGAAACGCTTCTCCAATCACTGTTTCTCCTGCTTTTGGTCGCTTTTTTGAAACAGCGACTAAATCCATTGAAATACTGCCGACTACTGCAATGTTTGGCATATATCTCATCTCCTTACTTCGTTGTATTTCGTTCTATAATTTCAATCGGTAAACGATAATGTTCGGTTTCTAATTGATTTCCTTCCATTTGCTCTAGCAATAATTCTGTTGCAATTCGTCCCATTTCATAAATAGGTTGTGCAACTGTTGTAAGAGATGGATACATCATTTCTGTTAAAGAAATACCATCAAATCCAATAATTTGTAAATCATCTGGAATGGAAATTCCTTTTTGTAATGCCGCTTTCACTACCCCAATGGCAATCAAATCATTTCCAGCTACAATGCCATCGATATGCGGATACTCTTCTAACAATTCCATTGCCACACGTTCGCTATCTGCCGGATCAAACGTACTTTCTGCAATCATATAAGAAAGCCCATATTGTGTAATAACATCTACAAAACCTTCAAAACGCTCATTTGCTGTACTCACATCGCGCGGTCCACGAATATGCGCAATATGTTGACACCCTTTTTCTAACAGTAACTTTGTTGCTTCTTGACTTCCCGCATAGTTATCTGCATATACCGTCGGAATACGCTCATTAAACATGCGGTCAATTGCCACAACTGGCACAGACAAGTTCATGTAATTCATACTATTTTGTGGGTTCGTTGCCACAATAAACCCATCAACATTATTTTGTCTGAGCACATCAATATATTGTTTCTCTTTCTCTAAACTTTCATCAGAATTACAAAGTACAACTGTGTATCCTTGCTTATGTGCTACATCCTCTACGGCACGTGCAACTTCTGGAAAGAATGGATTCACGATATTTGGAACAACCAAACCAATTAAGCGAGATTTTTTATTATATAAAGAACGTGCTACTGTACTAGGCTTATAATCCAACAGTTCAATTGCTCGTTCCACTTTTTTTAATGTATCTTCGTGAACATATCCGTTCTTATTTAACACCCTTGAAACGGTCGCAACAGAAACTCCCGCTAATTTCGCAACATCTTTAATCGTACTCATTCTCTTCCCTCTCCATTTCATGTAACCGTTTACAGAAAATAATATAACTCATTTACAAAAATACGTCAATCATTTATAACTAAAAAAGATTATATGTTATACACTAAAAAAGCACCACCATAAGGCGATGCTTTTTTCTTATTATGAGTAAGATACGTTTGTATCTTTCTCTTCTACTTCAGTAGCAGGTTCTTCTGCACCTTTTTTACGATTAGAAAGCTTAATTTTTTGTAAGAAGATTGTAAATACGGCACCAACTACGATAAAGACTAATCCTGTTAGGAATACACTATGAAGTGAATCCACTAAAGATGTTTTCAAAATTGGTACAATGCTATTTGAGAATGCTTCTGGCATTTGTTTTAATGCTTCTGGGCTAAATAGCATAGAATATAAACTTTGTGGATCTGTATGAATCATATCTTTAAACTTCGTTACCATTTGTCCCGCTTCTGCTGGGAATGTATCTAGTACAGGAACTAATTTATTTGTCAATGTTGTACCTGACGTATTATTCATAATAGAACCTAAAATCGTAATTCCGAACGTCCCACCGATTTGACGGAAGAACTGACTTGAAGATGTTACAACTCCAAGATCCTTTTTCGGGAAACTTTCTTGTAATGCTAATGTTAATGTCGGCATTACAAGACCCATTCCTAAACCGATAATCATCATATATGATGTTGCAATAAGTTTAGTTGTATGCATATCCATTGTTGTTAATAACCAAAAACCGCCAGCCATAATGAGCATACCTGTAATAATTTGTGGTTTTACGCCTACCTTTAATACAAGCTGACCACCAATAATACTCATCACAATCATCGTAATCATCATTGGTGTCATTATCGTTCCAGATTCAGCCGCACTTACGCCAACAATTCCTTGCATAAAGAATGGAACGAACATAATTGCACCAAACATTCCAATACTCATAAAGAAACCAATTGCATTTAATAGTGTAAATGTACGGTTTTTAAAGAAATGCATTGGTAAAATTGGTTCTTCCGCCTTCGTTTCAACAATGATGAAGCTTACTATACCAATGATAGCAAGTGCAAATAATCCAATGATTTGCCAAGAATCCCAAGCATAGTCTTTCCCGCCAAACGTTAGTGCAAGTAATAAAGTCACAACACCAAGAATCATCGTGAAAATACCAGCGATATCAATTTTAATTGGACCTGTTTGTTTATGTCCTTTTAATCCCATTGCAATAAAGATTGTCGCCAAAATACCGACTGGCAAGTTGATATAGAATACCCATCTCCAGTTGACAGCATCAACAATCCAACCGCCCACTTGCGGTCCAATTACGGAAGCAAGACCATATAACGCTCCAAAGATTCCTTGCCATTTCGCACGTTCTTTCCCTGTAAACATATCCCCGATAATAATCATCGCCATTGGCATCATAATACCGCCACCAAGCCCTTGAATACCACGGAAAATAATTAACTCAGTCATACCATTCGCCATACCGCAAAGTGCTGAGCCAACCATAAAAATGATTAATCCTGTAATATATACGTTACGACGTCCTAATAAATCCGCTAACTTACCTGCAATTGGTACAACTGTTGTTGAAGTTAACATATATGCCGTTGTTAACCATGTCATTAAACTTAATCCGCCTAGATCGCCAACAATTCGCGGCATTGCTGTACCAACGATTGTTCCATCTAATGCAGCAAATAACATGGCAATAACTAGACCGATTAACAACAGCTTTCTATTCTGATTTTCTTGTTGCTCCATGTAATCTCCTCAATTCCTTTTAGTTTATCTCTTTCTTCTCAGATTCCCCGCAAATAATTACCTCTAACTTTTCAAATAAGCGTAGTAAATCTTCTCTCTCTTGTAACTCCAACTGTGAGAAGTATTTTGCAATATGCTTATTACGAGCAGTCATTGCCTCTTCTACTACATCTTTCCCCTTCTTCGTCAGCTCAATTACAACAACACGGCGATCTTCTTTGTCATGGTAGCGCAGTACCAATTCTTGATCGATTAACCGATCGATCATCACTGTAATTGCGCTTGGTTTCACATACATTTTCTTCGCCAATTTCGTTGCTCTTGATGCACCGTAATGGTCTAAAATTTTTAAAATATAAAATTGCGGTGGTGTAAGTCCTGATGCTTGCATTTGTTCTAGTAACTCCGTTTGCATTTTCTTTCCTATAGAGAATGCTAAAGCCTGAATTCTATCAATATGAGTCATATCATTTGGCATGTTATCCACCTCTTATTTAAACAATAAAATATTTAACGTATTTAAATATTAAACCCTATAATTAATTTCGTCAATAATTTTATTTTGTAAAAACGTTTACATTTTTGTCGCAAAGTTGTATAACTTTTGACCAAGTTAATATTGACAGTCATGGGGAATGAGAGTATAAAGACTATGTCATAAAACGTTTTCAATAATAGAGGAGGATTTTTAGGTTATGTTTTTAACTCAGTTGTTTAAACCTGCGCCGCATACAGAGCGCTTACCTGCTGATCGCATTGATAGCGAATACCGCAAACTGCGCTTACAAGTATTTTTAGGCATTTTCATTGGCTATGCAGGTTACTACCTTGTTCGCAAAAACTTTTCACTGGCTATGCCTTATCTTGTTGAACAAGGATTTAGCAAAGGTGAACTTGGAGTTATCCTTTCTGCTGTATCCATTGCATATGGCTTAAGTAAATTTATTATGGGGATTGTCTCCGACCGTTGTAACCCCCGCTACTTCTTAGCGGCAGGACTATTTTTATCCGGTATCATTAATATTATCTTTGGTTCATTCTCTTTTATTACAACAAGTATTTTGCTTATGTTTGTTCTTCAATTTTTAAATGGTTGGGTACAAGGTATGGGCTGGCCTCCATGTGGCCGCACAATGGTTCATTGGTTCTCTATTAGTGAACGCGGTACAAAAATGTCCATTTGGAACGTTGCCCACAATGTTGGTGGCGGACTTATGGGACCACTCGTAACATTAGGACTATTCTTATTTGCTGGTAGCTGGTAAAGCATTTTCTACTTCCCAGGTATTTTTGCAATTTTAGTTGGGATCTATGTATTAATTGTAATGCGCGATACACCGCAATCTTGTGGATTACCACCTATTGAAGAATATACGGGTGAATATCCTTCAGATGAAAGAGTAAAAGATCGTGAACGCGAACTTTCGGTAAAGGAAATTTTATTTACTTATGTACTAAACAACAAATTTTTATGGTACATCGCTATAGCTAACGTATTCGTATACTTCGTACGCTACGGTGTTGTAGACTGGGCACCTACTTATTTAGTAGAAGAAAAAAACTTTACTCATAATAGTTCTCGTACAGCATACACATTATACGAATTTGCTGGTATTCCGGGCACACTCCTTTGCGGATGGATGAGCGATAAATTATTTAAAGGGCGCCGTGCCCCTGCTGGTATTTTATTCATGGTTGGTGTATTCATTGCTGTTCTTGTTTATTGGTTAAATCCGGCTGGTCATCCAATCATCGATAGCATCGCACTAGTGGCAATTGGCTTCTTAATTTATGGACCAGTTATGCTCATTGGATTACATGCCCTTGACTTAGCACCAAAGAAAGCTGCTGGAACAGCTGCTGGTTTAACAGGTTTCTTCGGTTACCTGGGCGGTGCTGCATTTGCTAGTGCTGCAATGGGCTTTATTGTAGATACTTTCGGATGGAGCGGCGGTTTCATTCTATTACTTACATCTTGTGTACTTGCGATTGTATTCCTTGCTCTAACTTTAAACACAGGATCTTCAAAATCACAACAAGCTTAAACGGAGGTTTTTCTTAAAAACTTCTATAAGATAAAGTGAAAAGCTTTAATCAGTGGGGAACAAAAGCTGAAGTAAAGAAATAAAATAGCTCTTAGCATTCAGATATATGCTAAGAGCTATTTTTTATTTATGTCTAGTGATATTGTCTTGCAGCCTATAACAATCATTTCCCTTCTATTTACAACATTACTTTTATAAAAACATCTGCTGAAACATTTTCATAGCAATAGCCAATGTCACCGAAGTAGTAAATCCCCCTAAACAAATAAGACTCACTCCTTGACTATATGTTAAACTTTGAAATGCTTTCATTTCTTACATCCCCCATTCTCTCCCTTTGATGATTACATCATATCAATGGAGGAAATTTCAAAACATCGATTTCCCTAACAACAGTCTTACAATTTTGTAAGATTTATCTCAAAAAAACAGACAACATTTCTGCTGCCTGTTACTTCACGATCATCACCGGACATTTCACTCGTTTTGCTATTTTATGACTTACACTACCAAGTACCATTTCTTGCAATGTATTCAATCCCCTGCTCCCCACTATTACAAGATCAATGTCTCCTGTATTTACATATTGCACAAGTGTATTTCCTGGATCACCATGTAAAATCGTAATTTTATAAGAAACTCCTTCTTGCTGTAATAAAATCTCAATTTCTTTTAATCTATCTTTTCGACTAGCTGAAATTGTTTCTATATTTGTTTGTCCCTGTATAATATCTGATTTTGCTGCTCTACTATCTACTACGTATACAACTTCAACGGTTACTTCCTTACTCAATGTAGAAATATGTACGGCATGTTTTGCTGCGCGTATTGCGTGTTCTGAACCATCACATGCTAATATAATTTGCTTGTACATCTTCTGAAACCCCTTTCATCATCATACTCGTATTATAATACAAAAAGAACCTTTTCGGTCCTCCGAAAAGGTTCTTCCTATTTAACGAACAGCTTGTTTCGCCAATTCTGTAACAAGCTCTGAACTACGCTCATTTAATCCCGTTATGTTTACTTTCACACCATTTTTCTCATACTTCACTACAACTTTATCAACCGCAGCCACAGCTGAATCATCCCATACATGGGCGTGTGTAAAATCAATTTCTACTTCTGTCACATCTTCTTTAAACTAAAATACATTTATAAATTCTGTAGTCGATGCAAAGAAGAGTTGTCCGTGAACAGCGTATACCTTTTTCTCACCAACATAAGAATGTTTCACGTGAATCTTTTCCATATTTGCTGCGAATAAAACTGCACTTATTACTGTACCAATCATAACACCAAGAGCTAGATTATGTGTAACAAGATAACACTCCTCTACTTTTCTTACTTTTTGATTTTCTCCGTAAGAAAATCGGGCCGATTGCACGAGTGCTATTATATAACGAATGTCAGATTTTTTGCTATAAAAAACTTTCCCAAATGAAAAGACGCTGCATCATGCAACGTCTTTTCTCTTAATGTCCACCGTGTCTCCCACCATTTTCTTGAACAATCTCTAACTTTTCGTCAAGTATTCCTTGCGTTTCAAACGAAATATTCTCTGTATTTCCTAATAGAAAACCGTGGTTATATGGCCCGAGCGTTGGATCATCTTTAAATTTTGGTTGAATCGTAGCTAATAAATCATATACTGGCTGTGAAACCTTCCCTTTATCTAATAATAGAACAGGTGCATGTTTCCCCATATGTGAAAACGGCGCTCCAGCAATTGCTAAATCGGGAGTTTCTGTTGAAACAAATGATACGCCGTGCCCTGGTTTTGTGAATCCCCATCCAAATTGTGTTTTCTTATCTTTAAACTTTGCAAAAGCGATTGAGTTTTCTGTTGGATTTTCTCCGCTAATGCGCGTTACTTTTCCTTGCTTACTTAACTGTTTTTCTACCTCTTTTGAAATAATTTTTTCAGGTCCTAAAAGATATATATTTGCTTTCCCTTTTCTTGCTTTCAACGCTTCTATTGTAGCCTCAGGTACTTTATCTTTTGCTACATATAAAAGAGGTTCAGGCATATGAGCAATCCAATTCACAGCAGGTGTTGTATATAAGCGTCCTTCTTCTTCAGACGAACCGATAATGACACTTTCTGGGTACTTCCCTGTTATGTCTGCATATTCTTTATCAACATCTTTCGCAAAATTTGCTGAATCCGTTTCTTTTATTTGCTTTATTTTATATTCTTTCAGTTGATTTAATATGGAAGATTCTACATCTCCCATCACCATAATTTGCGTTCCATCTTTTGTTCCAAGTGGGTTTAACCGCCTGATTTCTTTTAACGTCGCCTCTGGAATACTTTCTTTATTCATAAATAAAATAGGTCCATTGTTTGGATGATGAATGAGATCCGCACTAGCAATTCCAAGTTGCCACTGATTAGCTGGTACTAAAATCACCGCTCCTGGTTGGTTCTCTTTGTGAGTCGCTGGCCATATTGTTTGTGATGTTAATACTGCCATTTGAACAGGATCATTTGTGTTTAATCGTGTTACATTTTTTAAACTTGTTGTTAATAAATCTCTAGATGCTCCAGCATTCATTTCTTTCGGTGGCATCGCTGCATGATGCACCTTCATATCTTTTTGCTGCTCACTTTTCTTCTCTTTTGTAGATTCATGATTTTCATGCTCTGTATTTGCTTGTCCACACGCTGCAAGTCCAAGTACAGCAACTATTGTCATACTCAAAACTCGAGTTGCTTTTTTCACTATATCGCCTCCATCCCCATCATGTTTGATCCTATAATCTTTACCTAAAATGTAAATTTCAACCATACAATAACAAGCAATTCTGAAGAAATTATGCAGATGCATGATAATCTGCACCATTTCTTCAGGATTTTGCATTACACTTTTAGTAGTGAATACAAATACGGAGGATATTATATGATGGATATACTACTTGTAGATGATGAACCACGTATGCTCGAATTATTAACGCTTTATCTTACTCCTAGAGGATATAACTGCGTTTGTGCGACTTCTGGACAAGAAGCTATTTCTTATATAGAAAACCAAAGTTTTAAGTTTGTTCTTCTCGATATTATGATGCCGAAAATGGATGGTTGGGAAACATGTAACAGAATTCGTTCGTTTAGTAACGTTCCTATTATTATGGTAACCGCACGCGATCAGCCGATTGATGTTATTCAAGGATTAAAAATCGGGTCTGATGATTATATAACAAAACCTTTTCATGAAGGTGAACTATTAGCACGTATTGAAGCAGTATTACGGCGCAGTAATCAACATGAGCAACTACGATATAAAGGAATTTTGTGGGATGAAGCGAAACACTTTATCTCCGTTTATGAACAAGAACTCCTTCTTACACCAATTGAATTTTCTTTACTTGGTTTATTTCTACGTCACGTGAACTACGTATTAAGTCGCGATCAGCTTATTGAGCGGATTTGGGGACTAGATACAAATACAGAGGATCGCACAGTGGATTCTCATATTCGTAACTTACGTGATAAATTGCGAAAGAACAATTTTCCAATTGACGAACATTTAAAAACTGTGTATGGAGTTGGCTACCGGTGGATTGACGCTGAAAATCAAGGAGTTACGCGATGAAACGAATTTCTGTTCAACTCGGATTTTACTTTTTAATTGTTACGCTTTTAATCGAAACCGTCCTATTTGTTTTACTCTATTATAGCCTTGTCAATACGAGGGTAAATGAGGAAATGACAGCATTATTAAAACGTGGAAATAGCCACCGAGATGTACTTGAGAAATATTTTGATTTCCAAACAATCTCTCATGTCGCTTTAATGGAGTCAGAGGCTGAAACAAAAGTTATTATTACAAACGCTCAGAAAAAAATATTAGCAAAATCTAATGATATAGATTCCACTATAAAGAGGCACATTATTGGAATGATAGCAAATACGAACCATAACGGAACGATCGTGGAGAACCACTGGAAAACTTCTAATTATATATGCACAGTTAGTCCAATAATAATAGAAGGAAAAACGCAAGGTTATGTTTATATGTTTCTTGGCACAAGTTCTATTAAAGAAATGATTACAGGTCTTACAAAACAATTTCTTGTTGCTGGTGTTGTTACATTTATTTTAACAGTCATTACGATATTTCTTCTATCGCGTCTGTTAACAAAACCACTTCTCCGTATGAAGCATGCTACTGAAAAAATGAGTCATGGTGATTTATCCGTATCTCTAACTAGTACTCGAAATGATGAAATTGGTGAACTTGCAGGGTCTATCCAAACGCTCGCGAATGATTTACATTATATGAAAAAAGAACGCAGTGAATTTCTAGCAAGTGTCGCTCATGAACTAAGAACACCGCTAACTTATGTGAGGGGATATGCAGATATCGCCATGAAAAACAGTACACCTCCTGAGCAGCGCCAAAAATATTTATCAATTATAAAAGATGAAGCTGATTATATTACAAATTTAGTACAAGACTTATTCTTGCTTGCTCAAATGGAAAAACATAATTTTTCTATTCAAGCAAAGGAAGTACACTTGCAAACCTTTCTTTCTCGCATTGTTACAAAAGTGAATATAATGTATGAAGCAAAACATATCATTGTTTCTTCAACATGTCCTTCTTCACTTTCTATAGCTCTTGATGAACAAAGGTTTGAACAAGTTATCATCAATATATTAAATAATGCGTATGTACACTCACCTGAACATTCTCGAATTACCATTTCCGTTACAGAGCATAAAACACAACTTGAAATTGCCATCCAAGATACAGGAGAAGGAATTCCAGAAGAAGATATCCCACACATTTTCGAACGATTTTATCGCGTCGATAAAGCAAGATCTCGTTCAACTGGTGGAACTGGATTAGGACTTGCCATTGTAAAAGAAATAATCGAACTACATGGCGGAGAAATTACTGTTACAAGTGAAGTAAATCAAGGTTCTTGCTTTACTATGTCATTGCCAATCAGTATGTGAAAAAGCTTAAGAGAATTTCTCTTAAGCTTTTTCGCACATTATTTGCTCTACAAAAGTTTATTCACCAATTAACTCAATTGTTTCCGTGATTTTTATACTATCCTTCACAGATTGAGCAATCGTACAATTCTTCACCGCAAGCTCTAATGCTTTTTCTAACTGTACCTGTGTAATTCCTTCTGCTTTTATTTTATAGTGCAAATGAAGACTTTCTACCGGCCTTGGTAAAACTTCGCTTCTTCCAATTTCAGTTTCAATTGTAAACGTATCGTATGTAATACGCTTCTTTTCTAAAATTGTCCGAAATACAATTGCACTGCACCCTGCAATAGAGGAAACGAATAACTCTAACGGTGTATATCCACTTTCTTTTCCAATAGACAATTGACCATGTGAAAGTTCTGTCTCAATATCATCATGCTTGATTGTTAGTTTCATACGTTGTTCCCATCTCCACTTTCGTAATTTGCTTCCGTTTCTTATTTATATAATAATACACGTAACAGAAAATGATAAATGGAATGCCGCAATATAGCGCCATACGCTGTTCTGGAATGAATGCTAAACTAATAACAACAATGCTATTTGTAATTAACGCTAAAATAGGAACAATTGGATATAACGGTGTTCTATATTTTAAATCTTCTACTTTTCCGCCTTGCTTTACATACTGACTTCTAAATCGAAGTTGTGATAAAGCAATGATAATCCAACTTGCAACTGCAGATAAACCAGCAACAGATAATAAGTAAATATATACTGTATCCTCTGCCAAAAAGCTTGTTAGTAAAGATAATGCCGCTACTGCGATTGTAACTACTAATGCCGTAATCGGAATACCGCGTTTATTTACCTTTTTGAAGGAAGTTGGTGCCATTCCTTCATTTGCAAGTGACCATAGTATACGCGTCGCCGCATATAATCCTGAATTTGCTACAGATAATAAAGCAGTGATAATAACGAAGTTCATAATATCTGCTGCATATGGAATACCGATCTTATCAAATACAACAACGAATGGGCTTTCAATAACCCCTGCATCTTTCCATGAAATTAAACCTACTAAAATCGTCATTGTTAAAATAAAGAACAACATAATGCGCCATACTGTATTACGAATTGCACGTGGGATTGTTTTTTCCGGTTCTTGACTCTCTCCTGCTGCAATCCCAATTAACTCTGTTCCTTGGAAGGAAAAATTAACTGTAATCATTGTAAGAAGCACAGCAGCCAGTCCATTCGGGAACAATCCACCATCGCTCACAAAGTTAGAAAAAAGAGGCGCTGCTTCTTTTCCGTCATACGGTAAAAAACCAAATAACGCACTACCACCAAGAACAACAAATGCAATAATTGTAATTACTTTAATACTTGAGAACCAAAATTCTAATTCAGCATAACTCTTTGCTGAGATAGCATTTGACATATATAAAATAACTCCAAATACAAGACACCATACCCAAACATCTACAGTTGGAAACCATCTTTTCATCATTAAGCCGATAGACGTTAACTCTAAACCAACTGTAACTGCCCATCCAAGCCAATAAAGCCATCCAATCATAAATCCTGTTCCTGGACCGATAAACTTCGTCGCATATTTTTGGAAAGAACCAGAAACCGGCATCGCTACCGTTAGCTCACCAAGGCAAAGCATTGTTAAATACATAATAAATCCACCGACTAAATAAGAAAGGATCGCTCCTCCTGGTCCTGCTTGGTTAATGGTATATCCTGATCCAAGAAAAAAACCTGTTCCAATTACACCTCCAAGTGCAATCATAAATAAATGTCTACTCTTCATCGTACGATGTAATTTCTCATTCGTTGTTTGCTGCATCGTAATCCTCCCCTACAAGTACCCTCTATCTCTTTTTAAAATTTTCTGATAATAAAAATATACACGAAAGCGGTTACAATTTCTATATAAAATTAAAACTTTTCTGATAAAATATAATGTTTTTTCATCTATCTTACAATTACACTACTAAAAAACCAAATATCTTCCAAACCCCAACTTTTAAACTATGTAAAAAACATAAAAAAACTCTCACATCTCATTTCATGTAAGAGTTAACGGCTTTCTAATTTCCTAGACACAAGTGATAAACTGTAGTTGACAACAAAATACATACAAGCAACAAGTAGTAATGTAGGAATCATATAGTTTACGTTTTGTCCATTAATAATTTGGGCATTATGCATGAGTTCTGGCAAGGAGATAACAACCGCTAGTGACGTATCTTTTAATAACGAGATAAATTGACTGACGAGCGGTGGTACCATTCGTCTCAATGCTTGCGGTAAAATAATATGCCAAAGTGTTTGGATATATGATAATCCAGACGCGCGCGCTGCTTCAATTTGTCCTTTTTCAATCGATAATAAACCACTGCGAACAATTTCTGATATCATCGCTGCTTCAAATATCGTTAAAGCAACAATTGCTGCCGTTGTAATCTCTAATTTCAGCCCAGCTTCTGGGAGTGCAAAATATGTAAAGAAGATGATTAAAAGCAGTGGTAAATTTCGAATAATTTCAACGATAAAAGCTAGTAACTGTGATACGACTGGTATTTTTGCATATCGTAAAGTTCCCACTATACTACCAATAATAAAACTAAGTAAAATCGCTACAACAGCTATTTCTAATGTAACAAGTAGCCCTTTTAATAAAAATAAAACATGATCGCCTGTATAAGCACCTCGAAAATCCATTTACACCGCTCCTTTCGCTAAGCGTTTCTCAAAATAACGCACAAGCATACTAAGCGGTACAGTCAATAATAAATAAAACATACCAACAAATATATACACATCAAATGTAACAAATGTTCTTGTTGAAATTAAATCTCCTTGATACATCAAATCTGCTCCAGCAATAATGCCAAGGATAGATGAGTTCTTTACTAAATTGAGAAATTGATTACCTAATGGCGGAATTACTATTTTAATAGCTTGTGGTAAAACGATATAATACATCGCTTGCACGTACGTTAAGCCAGAAGAACGTGCTGCTTCCATCTGTCCTTTCGGAACTGACAAGATTCCAGCTCGAATTGCTTCTGCAATAAATGCGGCTGTATAGATTGTAAGTGCAGCCGTACCAGCAATAAAACCATTTAATGTAACACCCATTACCGGAAAAGCAAAATAAAATACAAACGCAATTAAAACAAGTGGAATATTTCGAATGAATTCTACATAAGCTGCGCCAAACCAATTCAAAACTCGAATGGGTGCAATTCGCATCACTGCCATAATCGTACCAAGAATGAAACTCCCAATCAGTGCAACAATGCTGGACATCACTGTATATTTAAATCCTTCTAAATACAAATCAAGATTGTTTGTAAGAATAGAAAAATCAGGCAAATGCTCCCCCTCTTTCTTTACAAGAAGAGGATGAGTATCTCTCATCCTCTTACTCTTTCTATACTTTACTTCTCTGGCTTTTCACCAATCCATTTTTCATATAATTTATCGTATTCTCCATTTGCTTTCATCTCTTTTAACAAATCATTAATTACCTTTGTTAAATCTGTTGCTCCTTTTTGAACAGCAATTCCATACGGTTCATCCGTGAAAATTTTTCCAACAACTTGATAATTTGCATCTTGTTTTGCCATACCGTATAAAATCGCATTATCTGTTGTAAGGACATCACCTTTCCCTGCTTTTAATGCTGTAAATGCTTCACTATAATTTTCAAATTCTAGCACCTTTGCTTCTGGTGATTTTTTACGAATATTTTGGGTAGAAGTTGATCCTTTTACCGCCAATACTGTCACACCGCTTTTCACATCATCAATACTCTTGATTTTGCTCCCTTTTTTCACAAGTAACGACTGTCCTGCTTTAAAATATACATCTGAAAAATCAACTTCTTTTTTACGCTCTTCTGTAATTGTCATCGTTGCGATAATCGTATCAATATCGCCGTTTTTCAACATTGGAATACGTGTTTTAGACGTCACTTCTTTGAATTCTACTTTACTCTCGTCTCCTAGAATTTTTTTCGCAAGCGCTTTGGCTATATCAACATCAAACCCTTCTACCTTCCCTGTTGCAGGGTCTTTCAATCCAAATAAGTTTGTATCATTCTTAACTCCGACTACTAATTTCCCACGCTTTTTAATTTGATCTACCACTTTTCCGCCCGAAGTTTCTTTAGAAACTTCTTTGGACGTTTCCTTCCCGCAACCTGCTACAATCAGAGTAAATAAACATGAAAATACAATTAAAACGAACAGTTTCTTCATCTTAAACATAAAACCCCTCCTCTAATGGTTCAACACTCGACTTAAAAATAATCGTGCTCTTTCTTGCTCTGGGTTTGCAAAGAAGTTCACTGGCTTTGTATCTTCAATGATTTGTCCTTCATCCATGAATATAATACGATCTGCTACTTCACGTGCAAATCCCATTTCATGGGTCACGACAACCATCGTCATCCCTTCCTTTGCTAAGGTTTTCATAACATCGAGCACTTCACCAATCATTTCTGGATCAAGTGCAGAAGTTGGCTCATCGAATAACATAATTTCTGGCTTCATTGCTAATCCCCTTGCGATTGCTACCCGTTGCTGTTGTCCCCCTGATAGTTGCTGCGGATACACATTCGCTTTCTCTGGAATCCCTACTTTTTGCAAATAATACATTGCTGTTTTTTCCGCTTCTTCTTTTGAGATATTATTTACTTTTATCGGTGCAAGTGTAATATTTTGGAGCACTGTTTTGTGTGGATATAAATAAAAATGCTGAAATACCATTCCAATATTTCGGCGTAATTGATTCATATCTGTTTTCGGATTATGTACTTCCACATCTTGTACGACTAATTCTCCTTCTGTGATTGTTTCCAATTGGTTAATGCAGCGGAGCAATGTACTTTTTCCAGACCCTGATGGTCCAACAATTACAACTACTTCACCTTTTTGAACTTGTAAATTAATATTTTTTAAGACTTGAAAGCTACCATAAAACTTATTTACATTACGAAAGGCAATCAATTCTCTTCCTCCTTTCTTCTCTATTTCTATCGTATTTTAAATTGGGGCGATTATTTATAAAGCGAAATTTCTCTGCTTCAAATTTTATTCGGCCATGCAGACATAAATTCCCATTATTTGAACAATAACGAGCAGATATACTGCCCGTTATTGTTCTACAAGTACCTTATTATGACACTTCTTCTTTCTTATCTTTTCCGTATTCATGCTCCCAAAAATCAGCATTTTTGATTCCTAGCTCCTTTGGATCAAATACAGGATCTTTCCCTTCTTTTTTCTGCTTTTCATAGTCTTTCAGTGCTAGCAGTGCCGGTTTTTGTAAAAGTAATATTGCAATGATATTGACCCATGCCATAATCCCTACACCGATATCACCAAGAGCCCAAGCAGTTGCTGCTGTTTTGACACAGCCGTAAAATACAACGCCTAAGAAAACAATTTTTAAAACAAGTGACATCCATGGACGATCTTTATCACGATTTAAATAAGTAATATTCGTTTCTGCAATGTAGTAATACGCCATAATCGTTGTAAAAGCAAAGAATAATAGGGAAATTGCAACGAAACCGTTTCCAAATCCAGGAAATACAGATTCAACTGCTGCCTGTGTGTACCCTGGTCCTGGTTCTGCACCATTCAATTTATTTACAATGAAATTTTTTCCGCTTGCATCAAATACGTTATACATGCCTGTAATAATCATCATAAATGCTGTTGCTGAACAAACAAATAATGTATCAATGTAAACGGAAAATGCTTGCACAAGGCCTTGCTTTGCTGGATGAGATACTTCAGCAGCAGCAGCAGCGTGTGGCCCAGTTCCTTGACCTGCTTCATTCGAATAAATACCACGTTTTACTCCCCAAGAAATTGCTAAACCGATAATCCCTCCAAAAGCAGCTTCTAATGCAAATGCACTTTTTATAATTAACATAAATGCTTCAGGCAACTTTTCAATATTCATAAACACAATTACGCAAGCAACAAGTATATATCCAACCGCCATAAATGGCACAACAACCTGTGCTACGTTAACGATACGCTTAACCCCACCAAAAATAATAAGTGCTAATACAACAACTAACACTGCTCCTGATACAGATGTATTAATACCAAAAGCTGTTTCCAAACTCAAGGCAATACTATTAGCTTGCACACCTGGGAGTAACATTCCTGTTGCAAGAATGGTTGCAGCGACAAACACGAGTGCATACCACTTAACCCCTAATCCCTTTTCAATATAGTAAGCCGGGCCACCGCGGAATTGACCTTGATGCTTCGTCTTGTATATTTGAGCAAGTGTCGATTCCACATAAGCAGATCCTGCCCCTAAAAATGCTACAGCCCACATCCAAAAGACAGCTCCCGGACCACCAAATGCAACCGCTGTTGCTACACCAGCAATATTCCCTGTTCCAACGCGCCCAGATAAAGAAAGTGCTAACGCTTGGAAAGAAGAAACACCTGCTTCTGATTTTTCTCCTTGAAATGTAAGTCTCACCATTTCACCTGCATGCCTAACTTGTAAAAATCTCGTTCGAATTGAAAAATATAAACCTACTCCTAAACATAAATAAACAAGTGCGGGACTCCATACAATATTATTTAGCCAAGTAACGAAAGCTTCCAATCTATTCCCCCTCCTTTTCACTTTATAAAGAATATTCAGAATATATAAAAATTATAAAGGTATCTAAAGTCTATGACAATATTATTTTGATAAAACAAACATATTTTTGTATAAAAAAACAAAGTATATATTCGAGCTATATACTTTGTTACGTTACATGTGTATTATATATTCACAATTGCTTCCTGCTTTATAATTCTTACATAAATGGCATCTGCTAGTTTTTGAAAATGTACTGGCATTTCTTTTCCTTTGAATTTTTTCTGAATCGTACCATACAAACCAATATCACGAAGTCGCAAAAATAGTGGTAGCGATTCATACCAACTTTCCTCTAATTGATGTTCTAACTCGTATCCTTTTCGTAATACTTGCAGTTGTTTACGTGCAAACAATGTTTTCTCTTGTTCAGTCCATGCGGTTGAAAGAACGGAATAATAGATAACCATCGCCAAATCGTGAATAAAGTAATTATAAGTCGCGTCATCAAAATCAAAAATCGTTAGCTCTTTCCCATCATAATGAAAATTCCCTTGATGAATATCACCATGCATAAGACCAAACGTTCTTTTTTCCATTGGAAGGGCCTTTATCTCTTCCATTAATATATAAGCTATATTTTGCACCTTTTCGTCATCTAACTCATCAATAATTGCTTTTTCTTCTACTTCCCACGTATCTCGATATTTCGTTTTTGGATAATCAATTGTAAGACGATGAAGTTGACCAATTGCTTTTCCCCATGCTTCAAAAAGGGCATCGCCCCAATAAATAGATGTTTCGCCCTTTACTCTTTCACCCGTTGCATAGGTAAAAAGAGAAACATAAAAAAATGTTCCATCTACTGCTTGTATTACTTCTACAAGTTTTTTAGATTTTGAATAATATGGCGCTGCAACCTTAGCTCCGTTCTCTGCAAGATACCGTAAAAAATCTAATTCTGCTTCTACTTGCTTTTCAGATCGATGTGAAGAGTGCGTTAATCTTAATACGTAAGATACTCCGCTTTCATCCTTTGCATGAAAAATATAATTCTCAAAATCACCTAGCGGATTTTCTTCAACTGTAACATTAAATCTTCTTGCAGCTTCTTCTAAAATTTTATTGGTAAAAACTCGTTCTACAGCTATTTCCATATGTAGCCCTCCTTTATGTATCTCTATATTTAATTTACCATAAATATGGAAAATACTTCTATGAATATAATTAAAAAACTCTGCCTCTACCTAGAAATAGAATCTACATCTTTCAAAACGGTCCCTTCTTTCTTGTAGAAAATATATTTCCTCTATTATCCAACAAAAAAACGGAACTGGTAAAATGGAAGAACTTCCACTAGCCAATCACCGGCTGTGTACTAGGCCTAAAAAGGCAAGACACAATACTAGTATAAAACAACTTCCATAAATTACCCATTCATCAAATGATGTAATTGTACATACCATTGGACGTAACCTTTATAGTACAAAAAATATATAGTGGTGTTTTAAATTAAAAAGAGGTTGTATGTTATAAACATACAACCTCTTTTTTCAATCATTTAGTAAGTCGATACACAATGGATTCATACGGTCTAAGGATAAGCTTTCTAATATCTTCACCAGAATCCTCATAATTTGATAATAATACTTCTTGCTTCATTCCAGTTAACTGAACCTCATCTGGTACGGAATATGTGATTGTTTCCCCATAAAAATTATTTACAACCAACAATACTTCATTATCTAGCGTGCGTGTATACGCCCAAATATTTGGATGCTCTATATCTAAAACTGCATATTTACCTTCTGTAAGAACGTCATATGTTTTTCTAAGTTCAATTAGCTTTTTATAATGATAGAACACAGACTCTTTATCCTGTAGCGCTTTTTCCACATTTATTTCTTTTGCATTCTCCGCAACTGAAATCCAAGGTGTACTTGTTGTAAAACCACCATTCACTTCTCCATTCCACTGCATAGGCGTGCGCGAATTATCACGAGATTTTTGTTTCAGGATACCTATAATTTCTTCACCTGACATCCCTTGCGCCTTCTTCATCTTATAAATATTTAAAGATTCTACGTCACGATACTTACTAATATCATCAAAGTCCGGATTCGTCATCCCAATTTCTTCACCTTGATAAATATAAGGTGTCCCCTGTAACATATGCATCGCTGTTGCTAACATTTTTGCAGATTCATTTCGGTGCCGTTTATCATCACCAAAGCGAGAAACAATACGTGGTTGATCATGATTACACCAAAATAATGCATTCCAGCCGCCACCCTCTTGCATCTCGGTTTGCCACTTCGACATGATTTCTTTTAATTTCAAAAAATCAAAATCCGCTTTCGTCCACTTGTCACCATTTGGATAATCTACTTTTAAATGGTGAAAGCTAAATGTCATACTTAATTCCTTCCGCTCTGGATTCGAATACTTGACACAATTCTCAATTGTCGTAGATGACATCTCTCCGACTGTAATCACATCTTTTCCTTCAAACACTTCACGATTCATCTCTTGTAAATATTCATGAACACGTGGTCCATCTGTATAATATTTACGTCCGTCGCTTGTAGCCGATGTTCCTTCATCATCTAAAAAATGCTGTTCTTTTGAAATTAAGTTAATGACATCCAGCCTGAATCCTCTAACACCTTTTTCAAGCCAAAAACGCATCATGTCGTATACTTCTTCTCGAAGTTTTTCATTTTCCCAATTTAAATCAGCTTGTGTTTTATCAAATAGATGTAAATAATATTGCCCTGTCTCTTCATCATATTCCCAAGCCGAACCGCCAAATTTAGATTGCCAATTATTCTTTTCATCACGCCATATATAAAAATCACGGTACGGGCTATTTTTATCTTCACTCGCTTCTTTGAACCATTTATGCTCCGTTGAGCTATGATTTACAACGATATCAAGCATAATATCAATCTCACGTTTTTTCGCTTCTGCTAGTAGCTCTTCAAATTCCTCCATCGTTCCATAAGACGGATCAATAGAATAATAATCACTTACATCATAGCCATTATCATTTTGCGGTGATTGGTATACCGGTGTTAACCAAATGTAATCTACTCCGAGTTCTTTTAAATAATCTAGTTTCTCTGTGACCCCTTTTATGTCACCGGTCTCTGTGTTGTAGTAACTATTAAAGCTTTTCGGATAAATTTGATAGACAACGCTTTTATGCCAATCTTTCATACTAAACTGCCTCCTACTTCTGTTTTACTCGTTTTGCAAATAACCATGTTAAAACAAATGGTACCACTACTGCGATTATCATCCCAACAACAAACATTGGAATCGATTTCGGAATGATAGAAATAAATGCTGGTAACCCACCAATTCCAATCGCTGGTGCTAATACACCATTTAACGTGATAAATACTGCTGCAATTGCCGATCCCGTAATAGCTGCATAAAACGGAAATTTATTTCGTAAGTTTACGCCAAACATCGCTGGCTCCGTAATACCGAAGTACGCCGAAATCGCTGATGTAGACGCCATACTTTTATCATTTTGATTTTTGGAAATCCAAAACATTGCAAGCGCTGCACTACCTTGCGCAATGTTAGAAAGTGCAATCATTGGCCAAATAAATGTACCACCATTTTGCGAAATTAACTGTAAATCAATCGCAATAAACATATGATGCATACCTGTAATGACTAACGGTGCATACAATGCGCCAAATAATACTGCCCCCAAAGCAGGAACTGTTTCATATACACCAACTAAACCAGCTGTTAATAAATCGCCGATATGACGTGTAACTGGGCCAATGACTCCTAACGCTAATACACCAGTTACAACAATTGTTGTAATCGGAACAACTAATAATTGAATCGCATTTGGCACACGTTTTTTCAGGAAAATCTCAACTTTACTTAAGACAAATGCCGCTACTAAAATCGGTAAAATTTGTCCTTGATAACCTACTTTTTCAATTTGGAACAATCCTAAAATATTGAAGTACTCAATTTTTTGTCCCTCTAGCCCTGCAGCTGCTTTTCCATAATTCCATGCATTTAATAAATCAGGATGTACTAACATAAGTCCCATTACGATACCAAGTATCGGACTGCCGCCAAAACGTTTTGTTGCTGACCAGCCAACAAGTGCTGGTAAGAATACGAATGCCGTATTGGCCATCATATTAATTAAATCCCACAGTCCCCCTAAGTTTGGGTATACTTCTAATAAATTTTTGCCATCAAAAAATAAATCCTTTGCACCTAATAAGTTATTAATTCCCATTAATAAACCAGCTGTTATAATCGCCGGTAAAATCGGCATAAATACGTCAGAAAATACTTTTACAAACTTTTGAAGCGGATTTAATTTTTGATTCCCTGAATCTTTTACATCTGCTACCGTGGATTCTTTCATATCTGCAAGCGTTATCAATTCAGCATATACACGATCTACATCTCCTGGACCAATAACGATTTGAAATACCCCAGCGTTATGAAACGCACCTTTTACTAAAGAAATCGATTGCAGTTTTTCGCTATCTATTTTACTTTCATCCTTCAAAGCGATGCGTAGTCTTGTTACACAGTGCGCTGCTTGTTCAATATTTTCTTTCCCACCAATATATTGCAGCACTTCTTCTGCTATCTTACGATAATCCTTCCCCATATTCCGTCCCTCTTTTCTTTTTTTGATACCGTTTACAAATACATATTAACTCGTATATATAAGTTAGTCAACACTCGTATATACGAGTTGGTGAGGTTTTTTCATTTGTTCTCAAAATATACAAAATAAAGAGATGAAACACGGCACTGTTTCATCTCTTTATTTTCTCCGCGCCACATCAGAAAAATGAAAAATATCTAAACGGTGACGTGATTCTGTATATTCAAATTGACTACCATCATAAAGATGCGTAAAGTTTTTTACAACAACAACATAATCTGTTCCATTCAAATCCAAATAATTCCGATCATCATCTGTACAAGGTTGCACTTCAATAACACGCTGTGCATAACTAATATGTAATCCTAATTCCTTCTCAATGTATTTATAAATCGATTTCTCAGCAATTTCTTTCGTTAATCCCGGAATATGTTCAGATACGAAATAGTTTACATCTAGAATCACGTTTTCCCCATCAATATTTCGAACACGTTTAATATGATCTACCTTCGTTTTCGTCTTTACATTTAATAATTTAGCCATTTCTTTCGGTACTAACAATTGTTCCATCTCTACAACACTTGTTATACATTGGCGCCCTAAACGTTCATTTTCCTCTTGAAAACTCACAATACCACCAAAGTTAAATTCAATATTTTTTCGCTTTAAAACAAAAACGCCTTTTCCATGTATTTTCTGTACATATCCACGTTCCTGTAATAAATCGACTGCTTTCCTTACCGTCCCTCTACTTGCTTCATACTGCTTCATCAATTCTGTTTCAGATGGGATTTTACATCCCTCTTTTAATTCACGATTATCAATCGAATCACTTATCTCCGTATAGATCTGTTCATACTTACTCATCATTTTGAATAACCCCTTGTCACCTTCTATTTCTACTTGTATTATAGCATGACAGAAAATCATTCCAATCTCTCACTTATTTTCCAATACAAGAAAGTATATATAAATATTTAGTCATCAATCCGCATTTTTATAAATTTTTTTCATATTTTTCTTTTCATTCTAAAAAACATGTAGTATACTAACTTCAAAATCAGAGGAGAAAGGGAGCAAAGAACTATGCTTACAAATAATACAACTGTAGTTACATTTGCACAAAAACATCATCATCATACGTAAACCCTTGAAACCTAGCGGAAAAATTCACGCGTAGGTACAAGGGTTATTCCCATTGTACCTACGCTTTGGCAAAGAGCCATGTAGGTATTTTTTATCTACATGGCTCTTTTTTATTTTCAAAAAACGTTAGTAAAAAGATGATGAATAAGCAAAACTACTACAAAGGAGATAGACAAACATGGAAACGAAAAAATGGGGTTTATGGATTTTAACAGCATTTGTTGTGGGAAATATGGTTGGCGGTGGCGTATTTATGCTCCCAGCAAATTTAGCGCAAGTATCAGGTCCAATGGGATCGACGCTTGCATGGACAATTACAGGACTTGGTGTATTTATGATTGCACTTGTATTCGGAAACCTTGCAGTGCGTAAACCGGAGTTAAAAGCTGGCCCACAAAGTTATGCACAAGCAATGTTTACCTCTCAAAAGGCAGGTAAAGTTGCTGGATATAGCATGGCATGGGGATACTGGGCTGCTAACTGGGCTGCAACTGCTTCTGTTATTATTTCCTTTGCAGGATATTTGTCTACATTCTTCCCAGTTTTACAAAGTAAGCAAGTTCTTTTTTCACTAAACGGGTTTTCATTAGAACTTGGAAAAGGTTTAACATTTGCTGTATGTAGCATCATGCTATGGGGAATTCAATGTATCCTTTCTCAAAACATCGATAGAGCGGGCAACATGAATCTCCTTGCAACGATTGCAAAGATTATCGGATTTACAATGTTCATCGTCATTACATTATTTATTTTTAACGCCTCTAATTTTGGTGATGGCCAAACATTTATGAATGAGGCTGGACAATCGATTCCATTAGGCGGACAAATAAATGCTGCTGCTATTGCAACTCTTTGGGCATTTATAGGAATTGAGTCAGCAGTTATGCTGTCTAATCGCGCAAAATCACAGCGTGATGTGAAAAAAGCAACGATCTTTGGATTAATTATTGCACTTCTTATTTACATGGCAATTACCCTACTCACAATGGGTGCTCTTCCGCAAGATGCTTTAAAAGAATCACAAAAACCATTGGTGGATGCATTAAACCTAGCAATTGGTAATAAAGGTGCTTACATTATGGCACTACTTGCACTTGTATCATTATTCGGATCTACTGTAGGGTGGATTGTTGTTAGTTCAGAAGTACCTTATCAAGCAGCGAAGAATGGACTTTTCCCTAAGTTTTTTGGAAGAACAAATAAAAAAGGAAGCCCTTCAAAATCATTGCTTGTTACAAATATTATGACTCAAATTTTCTTATTTTCAACAATCTCTGGCACTGTTTCAGAAGCATATAATTTTGCCATTGTTGTTGCAACTTTAGCCTATTTAATTCCATACCTTGTTTCTACCTTGTATCAATTAAAACTAGTTGTTACAGGAGAAACATATGATATAACACCAGGATCTCGAGTAAAAGATGGAATCATTACCTTACTTGCATTTCTATATTCCATTTGGGTTATTAAAACTGGAACAGCTGATTTGAAAACATTTTTCTTAGGAATTGGATTATTTGTATTAGGGCTTATTCTTTATCCAATTTTGATGAAAAATTCGTCTACTCCCGTTTCAGAACAACCAAATAACAAAGCAAGCTAATACGAATACAAAAGAAGCTGTGAGAACCCTCCAAATACATTGGATTGTTCGCTCACAGCTTCTTTTATTTCTTGAATACTTATTCATTACTTTTATGTTGCCCCATATGATACTCTTTTCGAGTTAATAGAACCAAAGAAAGTCCTCCCATTAACGTAAACCCAAGTAAAATGGTCGCTACTAATTGTTTATTTTTGAAATGTATTGTATATGCATTCCACATAGAGCGGACATGAAGCACTTTTTTCTTAGAGTTCATTGGAGTAGGTAATGTACGCCAAAATAAAATACTACAGATGACCGTAAGAATCCCAAGTAGTCCTAATGCGACTCTCCATGAAGATAAATCCGTTGCAATACCGATAAAAATATGACCAGTCATACCTCCAATCTCATTACCACAAATATAGAACCACAAAAACATTTAAAGAATCTATTATCGAATATTTTCAAAAACATACGATTTAATGATAAACGTCATAAAAATAAAAAAAGCAGACTGCAATCGTCTGTTTTTTACCATAGTTTTTTGTATGCTTACCTACGTCTTTTATTAAAATCCGCCATATGGAGAATATGGATACTGCGTTGGATAGGTTACTGGGTAAGACACTGGATATGGCGCTGGATAGGATACCGGATATGGTGCTGGGTAATATCCTCCACCGCTCGTTAAAGCTCCTGCTGTAAGTCCCCCTACCAAACCACCCGCAAAACTTCCTGGAAAAAATGTGCTTCCTCCCCATGAGCTACCACCCCATCCGCCACCATGATGATGCCCTCCATCATGATGAGGATGATGTCCACCATGATGATGACCGCTATGATGATTGTGATGATATCCTCCATGATTTCTTATGTCATGCATTTTATCTTCATCCCCTTTTATACTGATTATTTACTACTATACGCAGAACAAATGAGGAAAACATGAGTACTTGTTCTTCCCCGTTCATCAATATGTGCTGTATGAATAATAAGGATAGTCCTGATAATCCGTATAGTATGGATAATCTGAGTAATATGGATAACCCTATCCACCATAACCAAAAGCAGGGCTAAGTAACGCACCAGCTACAAATCCTGGAAAAAAACCACCACCAAAAAACGGTGGACGTCCAATGCCTCCGGAAAATCCACCATGACCAAATCCGCCGACATGACCAAACCCACCAAACGGACGACTTACTCCGTTCATGTCATTCACACTCCTTTTTATATGAAAAATGGAACAATATACCTTATGTAGGACAAATGCGGAAGGCATGGGTAAAATGTCTAGATTGGTACAAAAAAATAAAACGTTTTATAATAGAAATGTTAGATTACAGCTTCCATATAAGAATCCTATATTTAAGAAAGAATAGGTGAGATTTATACAGATGAAAAATCCTATCGTTCAATTATTATTTGTATTTACACTTGTATCTATCGTACTTTTCCTTTTAGATACGTCCATTATTTCACTATACACCTTCGTTGGTGCTTTATGGTCTATCACAATTGTAGGAATTTCTTTCGTTATTTTTATTGAAAACCGTTCCCCACAAAGCACATTAGCATGGTTTTTAGTATTGGCTCTTCTTCCTGTTGTCGGTGTACTTTTATACTCTATTTTTGGCCGAAGTCGCTGGAGAAGAAAAAAACATCTTCATCGTTCAGAAGAGCAGCGAAAATTATTCCGTGAAATTTTAGAAGGAAGGCAGCTAGATGTATCATCTATTTCTTCATTAAGTGAACACTCTATGCATTTAACAAAAGTGGTACAAAAGTTTGGAGGTGGCCCTGTCGCCGATGCAACAACCACAAAACTTTTAACTAACGGTGAACAAACATTTCCAGAAATTTCACAAGCGATTGAACATGCAAAACACCATATACATATTCAATACTACATTTATCGAGCAGATGAAATTGGTACACAAATTCGAGACGCTTTAATAAAAAAAGCAAATTCCGGTGTAATTGTACGGTTCCTTTATGATGGACTCGGAAGCAATACGTTGCGAAAACGCTTCTTACAGCCTATGAAAGATGCAGGAATTGAAATTGTGGAATTCGATCCTATATTTTCAGCGTGGCTACTTGAAACAGTCAATTATCGTAACCATCGTAAAATCATCATTATCGACGGAGAAATTGGTTTTACCGGAGGGCTCAACGTTGGTGATGAGTATCTTGGTCGTTCTAAAAAATTCCCAATTTGGCGTGACAGTCACTTACGAATAGAGGGGAAAGCATTATACAAATTACAAGCAATATTTCTTGAGGATTGGCTCTATGCCTCTAGTGGTTTAAATACTTATTCTTGGGATCAATTTATGAATACAAAATACTTTCCGGGTAAAGAAAATTCTCATGCAGAAGGTGCTGTTCAAATTGTAGCAAGTGGACCAAGCTCAGATGATACAAGCATTCGCAATACTTTACTTGCTGTTATAGCTTCTGCTAAGAAATCAATTTGGATTGCGACACCCTACTTCATTCCGGATCAAGAAACTTTAACATTACTTCGTTTAAGTGCACTGGCTGGAATAGATGTCCGCATTCTATATCCAGGTAAGAGCGATAGCATCATTAGTGATCAAGCATCTCAATCATACTTTACACCACTCCTAAAAGCAGGAGCTTCAATTTACAGCTATAAAGATGGTTTTATGCACGCTAAAATTGTACTTGTTGATAATACAATTGCAACAATTGGCACGGCAAATATGGATGTCCGCAGCTTTGAACTAAATTATGAAATCATTAGCGTACTTTATGAATCCAAGACAGTTCTTGATATTAAACATGATTTTGAAGAAGATTTTAACCATTCAACTGAAATTAGATGGAAATCATTCCAAAAAAGAAGTATTAAAAAACGAATACTAGAATCTCTAATGCGCCTAATTTCCCCTTTATTATAATTACAAAAAAGTAATCAAAGTCATTTTGGTTACTTTTTTCTTTTATTATGGTACATTCTTCTCCCTCTCCTTTTCTTTGCATACCATATTAAAACAAGTTATCATAAGATGTATTGTTTACTTTATGAAAATAATGTTAGGTGGGAAATACATGTTAGAACAATTTCATATACATGCTGATTTAAAGCAGCAACTGGCAACAATTCACGAAAAAAACAAACAAGCAGCTGGTGAAAATGGACATTTAATCGGTACAAAAATGTACAAAGCATCGGATAATAGCATTATTGAGGATGCAATTACAGCACTTCTGCTTGGTAAAAATATTCTACTGAAGGGACCAACCGGAAGCGGAAAAACAGTCCTTGCAGAAACTCTATCTTCCTTATTCCAAAAACCAATGCACAGTATTAACTGTTCGGTTGATTTAGATGTGGAAGGTATTTTAGGATACAATACATTAAAAACAAAAGACGGGGCATCTGAAGTTTCCTTCGTTGACGGTCCTCTTATGAAAGCAATGAAAAATGGGCATTTCCTATATATCGATGAAATTAATATGGCAAAACCTGAAACACTTCCACTTCTTCACGGTGCATTGGATTACCGTAAAATGATTACAAATCCATTTACACAGCAAGTTGTATATGGTGATGAAGAATATCGTGTAATTGCTGCAATCAACGAAGGTTATGTTGGAACAAGTGAATTAAATGAAGCATTAAAAAACCGTTTTGTTATCATTGAAGTTCCTTATATTCAAGGCGATACATTAAAACAACTATTATTATCCGAATCAAAATTGAAAGACATTGCAACAATTGAAAAGTTTGTGGCATTCGCAAGTGACCTCATGCCACTTGCTCGTGATGGACGTGTAAGTGAAGAAGCAGCAAGTATTCGTGGTATTATCGATGCATGTGATTTAGGCGTATATATCCCTGTTATGCGTGCAATTGAGCGAAGCATCATCGCGAAATTAAATGATGAAACAGAACAAATGACTGTCCGTGAATTAGCCGAAAGCTATTTCTTTGAGGGATAATTCATGAGACAAATTTTTAGTGACAAAAAAATTGATGCGTCGCTGTTTCTTCAAATGGAAAATTTAATGTATGCTCTTCTAAAAGAAGATGATGCTTACTTAGAGTATGGCTATAAAGCTTATTACGACGAAGTTGAAAAAAAGGTTGTCATCAGTCACTTTTGGGATGATCGCAAAGAAGAAGATACAGTAATCGGATTAAAAAGCGAAGTGTTTTTAAAAGCACTTGGCAATAAACATTACTCAGACATGAAGTTAATTCGCTCTTATGCGATCGAATTACAAGAGTCTCCTCTTAAAAAGTTTTTAACACAATTATTTGTTCTGTTAGAAGATTTACGAGTTGAAGAAATTGTAAAAAGCCTACGTCCTGGAACGAAACATATCTTTAGACGACGCAAGGAAATGTACCGAAATTATTTTGGCTCACAAAATGAAATAAATCGTGTTCGTAACTATCATGGAGATCGTCTATTTTGTCTATGCTATCTTTCACTAACAAGCGATAAATATGAAATGTTTAACAACGAATATTTTGAGCAAGTTGAAGCTATTTTACATGAAGCATTTCAGGCTCGTAATACGGAAGATACAATGTATATTGTTGAAAAAATCCGTTATCGCTTAGAAGGTTTTCTTGAAAATGATATGATTAATAACTACTTTGGGCATGCGCCACTCTATTTATCTGTTATTGCAGAAGAAAAAGATGGGCGCGTAGAAGATTTAGCAAATGATGATGTCCAAATCGTAGATGATGACGATAATAAGAGCAAAATTAATGAAAGCTTCTCTACATGGCATCGTGAAAATAAAAATAATGAAAATGAAAACTTCTTACGTTTTGAATTAGAAAGTGGTACGAAAACAAATATGATGGGCGATACGGCTCGTGAGTCTGAAGATGGTGATCAGGCACTCGGTTCAGTACAAGGTACTTCGCAAAAAAGTACACAGTCGAATTTTGATGGCGCTGATACTGAAGATGCGAGAGCTTCCCATGCTTCTAGTCAAAATGAGGGCATATACGGTAAATATAACGTTGGTGCGTCACATACATTTAAAGAAGCTCGTAAACCAACCCCTGACGATAAGAAAGACTATCAAGCCATCAAGTCAGTCATTAATAAAGACGTAAAAGAATTAAAGAAAATTATTGAAAAAACGATTGAAAACAAAACAAACGCGAATAGCGATAAATACTACGGAAGACTTCGTAAAAAATTTCTACGTATTTATACAGAAAAGCAACCACGTATGTTTTATAAAAAAGGACAAGAATCACAAGAGCTTGATGTTGCCTTTCAGTTATTAGTGGACTGCTCTGGCTCTATGTATAATAAAATGGAAGAAACAAAGAAGAGTGTTGTTCTGTTCCATGAAGCATTAAAATCGTTAAAAATCCCTCATGCGATTAGTGGTTTTTGGGAAGATGCTTCTAGTGCAACACCAGAAGATAAGCCAAACGTAATTCATGAAGTTGTAACATACAAAAATTCAACGTTACCAAACGTTGGTCCAGAAATTATGCAGCTTCGTGAAGAGGAAGACAATCGGGATGGTTACATTATCCGCATCGTTTCTGAAAAGCTTGCAAAAAGGCAAGAGAAACACAAATTCCTGCTCGTCTTTACAGACGGTGAACCATCTGCATTAGACTATCAGCAAGACGGTATTTTAGATACACACGAAGCGGTTAAACTTGCTCGTAAAAGCGGTATGGAAGCCATCGGGATTTTCATCGAAGAAGGCGAAGCAAAAGAAGCAACATATCAATTAATGAAAAATATTTATAACCATCACTTCTTAGTGGCGAATCATGCTGAAGATTTACGCTTAAAGATTAAACCGTTATTGAAAAAATTATTACTAAAGACGATTGAATAGGAAACAGGAGCTGATTTTAGCTCCTGTTTTTTAGTTGAAATTTATCTAACGGTCGATATATTCAAAAAAGCGCTGATAAAAGGAAATGAAAAATTCATAGAAATCTTTTTGGGTATATTAAAGAAGAAGTCTACTATCAAATATATTTGAAAGGATGTTTCATTTGTCCACAAAAAAGGATGAACAATATACGGATCTTACAGCTGCTGAAGCAAGACATCAATATGTCATTCCCGAAGAGTTTCCTGAGGGCCCTTACGGTTCTTCCACTAACAGAAAGTTAGGAAAATCGACTCCTTGGGAGAAAGATCAAAAAGCGCATAAAGCATTTAGCTACGAATATGAGAAACAATATGAAGAAACGGAACAACAATACCCTGAATCTAGCACCAAACCAGGAAGTCTAGATACAAATAAGGTAAAGTCTATATAACGAAAAAACTTATTTCTTCCCTAGACTACGTTTAGGTATGCTGACAAAAAGAGCCGATTCAAAAAATTGAATCGGCTCTTTTTTCATTAGCTAAATACTAACTCAGTTGCTAATTTTTTTTTTAATTTAGCAAGCATATCAGCTGTCATTTTATCTAAATCATACTCCGCTTTAAAGCCCCACTCTTCTTTCGCTGCTGTTGCATCAATTGAGTTTGGCCAGCTGTTAGCAATGGTTTGACGAGCTGGATCCACAGCATAATCCATTGTAAACGTCGGAATATGCTTGCGAATTGCTGCTGCAATTTGTTCTGGCTCGAAGCTCATTGCGGTAATATTAAAAGCGTTACGATGTATCAACTTACTTGGATCTGCTTCCATTAATGAAACAATTGCTTGCAGTGCATCTGGCATATACATCATATCCATGTATGTGCCTTCCGCAATGTAAGAGGTGTAAGCACCTTTTTTAATTGCTTCATAATAAATTTCAACTGCATAGTCCGTCGTACCGCCTCCTGGAGGAGCCACATAAGAAATTAAACCTGGGAAACGTACGCCGCGCGTATCAACATCAAATTTTTGATAATAGTAATCACATAACAATTCTCCTGCTACTTTGTTTACCCCATACATTGTAGTAGGACGCTGGATTGTATCTTGCGGTGTATTATCTTTTGGCGTTGTTGGACCAAACGCACCGATTGAACTTGGCGTGAAAAATTTACAGTTTAACTCACGTGCTGCTTCTAATGCATTTACGAGCCCACCCATATTTAAATTCCACGCAAATAACGGCCTTTTTTCTGCAGTTGCTGAAAGTAAAGCTGCTAAATGAATAATTGTATCCACTTCATTCCGTTTCGCAATATCATGTAGTTTCTGACCATCAGTTACATCTAATGTTTCAAATGGACCAGATTTTACAACATCACTATCTGTTTCACGAATATCTGTCGCAATAACGTTTGATGCACCGTATACATCGCGAAGTTTCATTACAAGTTCAGAACCAATTTGCCCTAAAGAACCGGTTACTAGAATTTTTTTCATTTTCCCCACTCCTCATTTGCAAGCTTTCAAAAGATGTAATTGTGTTAAATGATTCCCATTTCTTTTCCCACTTTTTCATACTTACGAATTGCTTCATCAAGCATCTCTTTCGTATGAGCCGCTGTTGGCATGTTACGAACACGACCTGTTCCTTTTGCTACAGTTGGGAACACAATTGATTTTGCGTATACGCCTTCTTCATTTAAACGTTTACTAAACTCTTGTGTTAATACTTCATCGCCAATAATACAAGGTGTAATTGGTGTTTCACTTTCTCCAATGTTAAAGCCTAACTCTTTTAAACCTTGTTTTAAATAACGGCCATTTTCCCATAAACGGTCATGTAGTTCTGTACTTTCCATTAAAATTTCAATAGACCTCATACAAGCCGCCGCATCCGCTGGTGTTAAAGCTGTTGAGAACAAGAATGGACGTGAACGAACTTTTAACCAATCAATTAAGTTTTGCTTCCCTGCTACATATCCTCCAATTACCCCAATTGCTTTTGATAATGTACCAATTTGGAAATCTACTTTATCAGAAAGGCCAAAATGTTTTACAGTCCCTGCACCTTGTCCAAGTACCCCTGAACCATGTGCATCATCTACATATGTCATTAAATCTAACTCTTCTGCAATCTCAACGATTTCTGGTAGTTTCGCAACATCACCATCCATTGAGAAAACGCCATCTGTAATAACCATTAATTTATTATAAAGACCGGATTCTTTCGCTTCGATTGCTTTTTTGCGTAAATCTTCCATATCAGAATGTTTATAAACGATAATTTTTGCTTTCGATAAGCGGCTACCGTCAATAATAGACGCGTGGTTTAATTCATCAGAAAGAATCGCATCATTTTTATCCATAACAGCTGAAATCGCTGCCATATTACAGTTAAATCCTGATTGATATGCAATCGCTGCTTCTGTATGTTTAAACTTTGCAATTGTTTCTTCTAATTTGATATGCAAATCAAGAGTACCATTAATTGTACGTACCGCCCCTGCACCAACACCATATTTATGAATTGCACCAATTGCTGCTTCTTGCAGACGATTGTCTGTTGCTAAACCAAGATAGTTATTTGAAGATAAGTTAATATATTCTTTCCCGCCAATTGTAATGATTGGTCCATTTGGACTTTCTAGCGGATCAATTACGTTATAAAGCCCCTTTGCTTTTAAATCCTCTAAATTTTCTTCTAAAAAGTTTGCGAGTGTTTTACTAGACATCGTGAAGCCTCCCTATCGTTCATGTAAGCGGATTATTATCTTAATAATGCTAATAATCCCTCTACTAGCTTAACACGTTTTCGAAATTTATTATAGAAAAATAGCTTAAAGAAAACGCTTACAACTTTTAATTATATAGGATTAAATACAAGAAATCTATGATTTACTTCAATTGTTTGATAGAATGAAAAAAATGTTTTCAGGAGCTGAGAAAATGGCATTTACAGAATCTGAAGTATATAATAACGATTCTTTTTTTGAACAGTACATGAAGCGTAGATATCGAAATGATAATCCAAATGATACAATCGAAAAACCGGCCTTATTGCAGCTCATTGGTGATGTGAAAGAAAAGACAATTCTTGATCTAGGATGTGGTGATGCCCAGTTCGGTGTAGAGTTATTACAAAAAGGTTGTTTATCCTATACCGGTATTGAAGGCTCTCACCTTATGTATACAGAAGCTATAAAACAACTAGAAAATAAAAATGGAATCGTCCATTTTATAAACCTCAAAGACTATACATATCCCTCTTCTACTTTTGACCTTGTTACATCTAGACTCGCTCTGCACTATATTGAACATCTCGATATTATTTTTCAAAATGTTTATCAAACTTTAAAAAACGACGGCATCTTCACTTTTAGCGTTCAACATCCTGTTATTACTTCTTCATTGGAGAGTTTACAAACTAGTGGTAAGAGAACAAGTTGGCTTATCGACAATTATTTCAAAACTGGAGAGCGTATTGAACCATGGATTGAACAGGATGTCATTAAATATCACCGCACCATCGAACAATATTTTACACTCTTACAACAAGCTGGATTTACAATTACAGATTTACGAGAAGCAATACCAAAACGAAACCATTTTCAAAGCGAAGAAGAATATACACGCCGATTGCGTATTCCTCTTTTTCTCTTGTTTTCTTGTAAAAAATAAAAAAGCGATGAAATTTCATCGCTTTTTTCATTTCACTACCTGCGCTGCTTGTGGAAGTAAACATCTTCCTCTTCCCTGCGGAATACAAAGCGGCGTTCCAAATAACGGATCGGTTATGATTTGACAATCCATCCGAAATACATCACGAACTAATTTACAATCAATAATTTCTTCTGGTTTACCTTGCGCATAAATTTGTTTATCTTGAATGGCTACAATGTTGTCTGCATAGCGGCACGCTAAGTTTAAATCATGTAGTACCATAACGATTGTTCTTTGCTCTGTTTCATTTAATTCAAATAATAAATCTAGCACTTCAATTTGATGTGTCATGTCTAAGTATGTTGTCGGCTCATCTAACAGAATAATATCTGTATCTTGTGCAAGCGTCATAGCAATCCAAGCGCGCTGACGTTGTCCACCTGAAAGAGCATGAACATCACGTTCAACAAATTCCGTCATACCTGTTGCAGCAAGCGCTCTTTGTACCATTTCCTCATCTTTTTCTGACCATTGCTTCAGCCATGTTTGATATGGGTAACGTCCTTGTTTCACAAGTTGCAGTACAGTAAGTCCTTCTGGAGCTTGAGGTCCTTGTGGTAAAATTGACATTTGACGCGCAATTTGCTTCGTTTGCATATTTTGAATTGCATTATCTTCTAATAAAATATCACCCGATGTCGGTTTTAATAAACGAGCAAGCGAACGTAATAAAGTTGATTTTCCGCAGCCGTTAGAACCGATAAAAATCGTAATTTTTCCTTTTGGAATCTCTAGATTTAACTCATTAATTATAGTTGTTTCACCGTAAGACAATGTTAACGATTTAGTCTCTAGTGCTTTTTGCATGTTCATCTTCCTTTACTCCGTTTTTTATAGACAGAAAATCATCTATGTATTTTTTTCCTTTATGAATTTCGACTTTTATAAAGTAAATAAATAAAATACGGAGCACCGATTGCTGATGTAAATACACCTGCTGGAACTTCAAGCGGAGCAAAGACTGTGCGCCCAATTAAATCGGCAGCAAGTACTAAAATCGCACCGACAATAGCTGCTACTGGAAGTAATGCACCATATAAAGAACCAACTAACCTTCTTGAAATATGCGGCGCCATTAAACCAACAAATCCGATTCCACCTGCAAAAGCAACCGCTCCCCCAATTAACGCCGTACTTAGGAGTAGCAGGAAAAAACGTGATTTTGTTAAACGAATCCCAAGTCCGGCAGCAATATCATCACCAAGTTCTTGTGCATTTAAATGTCTCGCCGATATAAATGCAACCACTGTTAAGATAAGAACCCAAGGTGCTAATACCCCTACGTTTTGCCAAGAAGATCCGTAAACAGTACCGGTAATCCATACATTTGCTTGGCTCGCTTGATAGATTGGCGCTAACAGCATAAATAATGTTGTCGCTGCCTTTGTCAGTGCCCAAAATCCGACACCTATTAAAATAAGACTAACTGCTGATAATCCATCATTTCTCCATGCGAATAAATATACAAAAAATGCGACGATAGTTGCACCAATAAATGCTGCTAGCGGCATATAATGAATGCTTACTGTTAATGCATTGTTCTTATCACTAAATAAAGCAAGAAATAATACAACCGCTACACTTGCACCACCTGTAATTCCAATAATATCAGGCGAAGCAAGCGGATTTCGAACGAGTCCTTGTAAAATACAACCTGCTACAGCAAGAGCTATTCCTACAAGAATTGCAATTAGAATACGTGGCATACGAAATTTATTGACAACCATATTTGACATTGCATCACCGTTTCCAATGATTGCTTGCCATACATCATATGGAGCTACTTTCATCTCCCCCATACCCGCACTTGCAAAAAACAAACCAGTTAAAATGACTAATAAACTGAATAAGACGAGACAAGCTCGTTTATACATTAAAAACGAGAGGCCGTCTTTTCCTATACGAAACGGAATATACTTCTTCATTTGCTAAGCCCTCTCTTACGTGCAATATAAATAAAGAATGGTGCACCAATAAATGCTGTCATAACTCCTACTGGAACTTCTTGTGGCATAATCACATATCTCGCAGCAATATCTGCAAATAATAGTAGAATGGCACCTAGCAAACCACTATACGGAACTCTCCAGCGATGATCTACACCAACAAGAGCTCTTGCGAAATGAGGGGTAATAATTCCAACAAATCCAATTGGTCCTGCAACAGCAACAGATCCACCTGATAATAAAACAATAATAAGTAGTACAAATGCCTTCATCATCACAGTTCGTTGTCCTAATCCTTTTGCTACATCTTCTCCCATCATTAGCGTATTCACTTTCCCTGCCATCAGGAGAGAGGCAATCCAACCAACTAATAAATATGGAAATACGGATTGTAATACTTCTAACTTTCTACCTTGTACGGAACCAGCAAGCCAAAACAACACTTCTTCTAACGCTTTTTCATTTAATACAAGCAGTCCCTGTGTCAAAGAAGAGAATAGGGCACTTATCGCTACCCCTGCCAACGTTAACTTAAGAGGAGTTGTCCCTTCTTTTCCTAAAGAACTAGAAGCAAATACAAGTGCTGCAGCAACTGCTGCACCTAAAAAGGCGATCCACGTAAACGCTGACAAAGATGTTATCGAAAAAACAACAATGGCTACAACAATAAAAAAGGCAGCACCTGAGTTTAATCCAATAAAATCTGGAGCAGCAAGTGGATTCTTAGTTAAAGTTTGCATAAAACAACCAGCGATGGCTAAACTAGCACCAACACTAGCTGCGATAAGCGCACGTGGAAGACGTACGTTTTGAATAATAATATGTTCATTCGAACCATTAAAATGAAAAAAAGCATCCAATGCTAATTTCCCACTTGTATTTGTATATCCCAAAATAATACTCCCCCAAATACAAGCAATAACTGCAATGATTCCAACAAATAATCCAACCCATTTTGCTTGATTTGTTTTTAATAACATGCAGCGTTTCTCCTTCAATGTATAATGATACGTTGTTAGTGTATTGTAACTTAATTCGCATTGTCAATGATAGTAATAATTATTTTCAGTTGCAGTGATAATGATTGTAAATTATTACTATTGACAATATATTTATAAAATCGTAATATCGATTTTGATAATGAAAACTATTCTCAATATGTAGGGGGATACATAATGAATTTCGTCAAACAAAAATCGTTTGCGTTATTTGCATTCGTACTATCATTTTCACTTCTTTTAGGGGCATGTGGGAAATCTGATAACAAGGCTGAGCCTAAAAAAGAAGAAAAGAAAGAAATGATTACTGTAGAACATGCAATGGGTAAAACAGAAGTTCCTGCTAATCCAAAGCGTGTCGTTGTTTTAACAAATGAAGGAACAGAAGCTTTACTTACCCTTGGTGTAACACCAGTCGGTGCGGCTGAATCACCTACCGGTAACCCATGGTATCCACATACGAAGGATAAACTAAAAAATGTAAAAACTGTCGGTACCGAGCTTCAACCCAATGTAGAAGCAATTGCTTCTTTAAAACCCGACTTAATCATTGGTAACAAACTGCGTCACGAAAAGATATACGAGCAATTAAAAGGCATTGCTCCTACTGTTTTCTCAGAAACACTACGCGGTGAATGGAAAGATAACTTTAAACTTTATGCAAAAGCAGTAAATAAAGATAAAGAAGGTCAAAAGGTATTAGCTGATTACGACAAACGTATAAAAGACTTAAAAGGCAAACTTGGGGATAAAGTAAATCAAGAAATTTCTATGGTACGCTTTATGCCTGGTGATGTTCGTATTTATCATGGCGATACATTCTCTGGTGTTATTTTAAAAGAGCTTGGCTTCAAACGTCCTGGTGATCAAAACAAAAATGACTTTGCAGAACGCAATGTATCTAAAGAGCGCATTCCTGCAATGGATGGCGATATCATCTTCTACTTCACATATGATAAAGGTAATGAGAAAAAAGGTTCTGAATTAGAAAAAGAATATATCAACGATCCTCTATTCAAAAACTTAAATGCTTCCAAAAACGGTAAAGTATACAAAGTTGACGATGTGATTTGGAATACAGCTGGCGGTGTAATGGCTGCGAACTTAATGCTAGATGACATTGAAAAACGATTTGTAAAATAAACTCTTTATTCAAAACAGTTCCCCAAAAAGGGGAACTGTTTTTTATTTCATAAAAGTGTCACATTATTTCATTTTGTATTTTTATTCTCAATATGTTATATTATAATAACAAATAAAATATATTTTCTCTATATCAGAAGAATTGTTTTAATCTAAATTTTCTGATTAATCTTTATTTTATTTTCTTTTAGAATTCAAATACTACATTTGAAAACGCTTATTATCTCGTTTTCAGGGAAAAATACGATAACGGATAGAGATTCAATAGATTGTTTAAGAAATTTTCTTTCTATTTCCATATAATTCTATTGACTTCTAAATATTTTGTAAATTAAAATGATTACATAAATATCCGTTATACAGGATTAGGGGGAAGCAAAATGGATGCAGCTTTAAAATTAAAAAAAGCTGAAGAACAACAATCACCAAAAAAACATCCACCTGGATTATATTTGTTGTTCTTAACAGAAATGTGGGAAAGATTTAGTTACTACGGAATGCGTGGCCTTTTAGTTCTTTATTTAACAACAACTGTTGTAAGCGGCGGTCTTGGATTCGACAAGGCTTTTGCAGTACAATTATACGGAATTTTTACAGCATTAGTATATTTCACACCAATTGCAGGTGGGTGGTTAACTGACCACTTTATTACAAGACGTCATGCAATTACCCTTGGTGGTATTATTATGGCAATTGGTAACTTTGTACTATTTTCAATGAATACAAAAACCGGTCTCTTTTTAGGACTAGGATTATTAGTCATCGGTAATGGATTCTTCAAACCAAATATTTCTACACTTTTAGGTGAACTATACGGTGAAAATGATTCACGCCGTGACAGTGCTTTTACAATTTTTTACATGGGTATCAACGTAGGGGCTTTCTTTGCACCACTAATTTGCGGATTCCTTGCAGAAGATTTCTTTAAAACAAGCGCTAATGGCGTTATGGTTATGGGTTATAAATACGGGTTCCTTGCAGCTTGTATCGGTATGATTGTTGGACAGATTTTCTTTAACCTATTAGCTCCTCGTTACCTTGGTAATGCAGGAACAACAGTTGTAGGTAAAAAGTCACAAGACAAAAACGCAAAAGTAATTGAGAAAAAACCTTTAACAAAACAAGAAAAGAACCGTACTTGGGCAATCATCATTTTAACTTGCTTCGTAGTTTTCTTCTGGGCAGGTTTTGAACAAGCTGGTAGCTCTTTAACACTATATACAAACACATTTGTTGATCGTACAATTTTCGGATGGGAAGTTCCAACATCTTGGTTCCAATCTGTTAACCCAGCATTTATCGTACTATTAGCACCATTCGTATCTATGTTATGGATGAAACTATCTAAAACAAAAAATGGTGACTTAAAAGTTCCAACAAAAATGGCACTTGGTATGATTTTACTAGGCATTGGCTACCTTGTTTTAACATTAGCTGTTCTGAAAACTGGAAGCGATGAAGCACATATTGCTACTAAAGCAAACTTATTATTCATCGTATTCACATACCTGTTCCATACAATTGGTGAACTATTCTTATCACCAATCGGTCTATCAATGGTAAGTGCAATTGCTCCTGTAAAATTAGCATCCCTATTAATGGGAGTATGGTTAGCTGGTTCTGGTATGGCGAACTATCTAGCTGGCGCACTAGCTGCCTTCACACAATCTTTAGGATATCTAGAAGTATTCGCAAGCATCGGTATTATCGTAATCGTACTTGGGTTAGTACTTCTTATGTTCTCTAAAAAAATTGCACATATGATGGAATAAAAAAAAGCGGAGAAAATTCTCCGCTTTTTTTATTGCTCTTCTAGCGCTGTAACATCTACTTGTACTGTTTCATTTGGTGCTTTCACATCATGTACATTTGCAACCCCACGTCCCTCATCACAACTTTCAATCCAAACCGGTACACCATGATAAGTTACATCGATTCTACTCGAAGATGATAAAATTTGTTTTACGCGCTTTACATCCATCCTTCATTCCTCCTTTTACTTATTACACTCTTATTTATCTTCTCATTTCTCTTTGAAATATATTCCGTGAAAACTCCTGTCACTTATCTCCTTCAGATCTTAAAGTGGGGTTTTCACGCCTATTTTTATAGAAAAAAGACGTGCATTTCCGCACGTCTTTTTTCTATAATATTCAATTTTATGAAAATAATGTCTTTACAACTTCACTTACTTTCTCATTATGCACTTGATAATATACTTCTAAGCCGCGTCTTTCAAAACGAACAACTTTATTCTGCTTTAATTTCGTTAAATGCTGTGAAACAGTAGATTGCGGAATTTCTAATACTTCCTGCAATTGTGTTACGTTACAAGTTCCACGCCCCATAAGCTCCATTACAAGGCGAAGACGGAGCGGGTGAGCTAACGCTCGTAGCATTTGTACATCCTCTTCTGAAATACGACAATCAAATTGATTTTGATTCATAAAGTTCCCCTCATTTTTTCATTTTTATTTTTTCATTTTTATTTTCTCTTTATTTATTTTTATATATTTGTTTTTATATTTCCTGTTACGACACAACTTTATCAACCTAAAATAAAAAAATTATTTCCTCCTTTTATCAACATACAATTAAGGGCAGAAACCCCTGCTGATTTTGAATATTATACTACACGGCTTAGTGAAAAAGCAAAAAATACAGATCGGAATACTTTGCTTCTAAATGCTGTTTTCTCAACCTTTTTGTTATATTTTTTCACTCACAATATTTACCGTAATAATATTGTAAAATATTGTTCTTAAATGATATGTGAATGTAATCTTTTTAGTTATTCGACCTATAAAAATTGCTTTGTTACGATGAAAATAGTTAAATTTTTGGTAAAGAGGAGGATCCACAATTAAAAAGCGGTTAATAATAGTCTTAATTAATATTGCACTTGACTATACAATTATCCAAAACTTCCTCCTTTATTCTTGATGACAAAAGAATTATTCATTTTAAACATGTAGGACCAATGACATCTGAAAATATGGTTGAGTATATGGAGAGTCCATCAGTGGGGTTTTCTTCATCCCCACCTATCTTCCTCATTTCCCTCTAAATCTTGAAGTGTGGATCTTACTACCCGTTAATGCGGGATAAATTAGGAATCGTGTACTTTAATATACACGATTCCTCTTTTTGTCTAGTTTATGAACAAAATGTAACGGAATTTTTACAGTTAACACTATCATGGAATAATTATACTTTTTTACGTTGACAATAGTGTTGAAGAGGAATATACTAGGCAATGTAAGGTGATTGTGAATTATTTCACAAATAATGTGAATGTCTTCACATATTATAGATAGGAGTTGTCATTATTATGAATACTTGGACACAAATTTATGACCCGTTGAACAACATTTGGTTATCAGCACTTGTCGCTGCTCTTCCAATCTTATTCTTTGTTCTTTGTTTAACAGTATTTAAGATCAAAGGATATTTATCAGGACTTTATAGCGTAATTTTAGCAATCATTCTTTCCATATTCGTTTACAAAATGCCTGCAACTATGGCTGTATCATCAGCTGCATTTGGTGTAGCAGCTGGATTTTATCCAATTTGTACAATTGTTATTGCAGCTATTTTCCTTTACAAATTAACAGTAAAAACTGAACAATTTAATGTCATTCGCGACAGTATTTCAAGTATTACAAATGACCGTCGCCTTCAAGTGTTATTAATCGCTTATTCTTTCGGTGCTTTCTTAGAAGGTGCAGCTGGATTTGGTGTACCAGTTGCAATTACAGCAGCATTACTTGTAGGTATGGGATTTAACCCATTAAAAGCAGCAGGTATTTGTTTAGTTGCAAATATTGCTGGTGGAGCAATGGGAGCAATGGGTATTCCAGTTACAGTGCCTGCTCAATTAACACAAATAGATGCCTTAACTGTCGGTCGTCAAACTGTAACATTATTACCTTTCATTAGCTTTGTATTACCATTCTTACTTGTTGCAATGGTAGATGGCTTTAAAGGAATTAAAGAAACTTGGCAAGGTATCCTTGTAAGTGGTGGTTCCTTCGCTATTACTCAATTCGTTGTAACATACTACCTTGGCGCAGAATTAACTGATATTTTCGCTGCAGTTGTCAGCATGGTTGCACTTGCATTATTCCTACGTGTATGGCAACCAAAATCTTCAGCTCAAACTGAAGAACAAGTAGAAAAACATAGCTACACAATGAAACAAATTTTATACGCTTGGTCACCATTTGCATTCTTAACTGCATTCGTAACAATTTTCAATTTAAAAGCAATCAAAAGTTTATTCGCTCCAAACGGTGCGTTAGCAAACTTAGTATTTAATATCCAGATTCCTGGTTTACACAATCACGTTATTAAAACAACACCAATTGTAAATGCGGATACACCATTTGCAGCAATCTTCAAGCTAGATGTATTTTCATCTACAACTACTGCAATTGTACTAGCAATTATCGTATCTTTACTCGTATATCGCGCAAAAGGCCAATTGGTTAAAGAACTAACTATTGAAACATTAAAAGAGTTGAAAGCTCCAATTTATACAATTTGTAGTGTAATTGCATTAGCATATGTAACAAACTACTCTGGTATGTCTTCTACTCTTGGACTAGCTTTATCATCTACTGGTAAGGCCTTCCCAATCTTATCTCCAATCTTAGGTTGGATTGGCGTATTCTTAACTGGTTCTGTAGTATCAAGTGGTTCATTATTTGCACCACTTCAAGCAGTAACTGCAGCACAATTAGATATCGTACCTTCTACACTTGTTGCTTTAAACGTAGTCGGCGGGACAATGGCAAAAATGGTATCACCACAATCTGTAGCAGTTGCTTGTGCGGCAGTTGGACTAGTCGGTAAAGAATCTGTCCTATTTAAAACAGCAATGAAATATAGTTTGATTTTCTTAGTCATAATTAGTTTACTTCAACTTAACTCTATATTTAATATCTTTTAAAAGATGAAAACGATCCCTCACGTGGGATCGTTTTTTATCTTTTTCTTTCTAACCATTCACTCATTCTTATACTTTAATATAAAAAAATCCTAATACATACAGTATCAGGATTTTTTATTCTTCAATAGCGACGCACCAGCAATTTCGGGATGTGTCATTTCATATGGATCCAAAATAATATCAAGTTCCTCTTCTGTTAACACACCATGCTCTAAGCAAAGCTCACGAACAGATTTACCTGTTTCAATCGCTTCGCGAGCAATGCGAGATGCCGTCTCATATCCAATATGAGGATTCACCGCTGTAATAATCCCAACGCTTTTCTCGACATATTGTTTTAACAATTCTTCATTTGCAGTAATACCTTTAATACAATACTCACGAAATACGCGGAATGCATTATTCATAATACTAATGGATTGAATTAAATTAAATACTAACACCGGCTCCATTACATTTAGTTCTAATTGTCCTGCTTCTGATGCTAAACATATTGTATGGTCATTTCCAATAACTTGGAAGGCCACTTGATTAATTACTTCTGCCATAACTGGATTTACTTTTCCTGGCATAATAGATGATCCTGGTTGACGAGCTGGTAATTGAATTTCAGCCAATCCGACACGTGGGCCAGATGCCATAATGCGCAAGTCATTTGCAATTTTAGACATATTCATCATACATACTTTTAGTGCTGCTGATACTTCTGTATACGCATCTGTGTTTTGCGTTGCATCCACTAAATGTTCTGCACCAACTAGTGGAAATCCGCTAATACTGCGTAAATGCTTTACAACTTGCTCAATATAAATTGGATTTGCATTTAATCCGGTCCCAACAGCCGTTGCGCCTATATTCACTTCATACAAATGTTGACGAGACTGCTTAATGCGTTTTATATCACGCCCAAGCACTCGGCTATATGCTTCAAATTCTTGCCCAAGACGAATTGGAACTGCATCTTGCAGATGTGTACGCCCCATTTTTATCACATGATCAAATTCTTTTGCTTTATCGATAAATGCACGATGAAGTGCATCCATTGTAATAAGAAGTTCTTCTAGCATCATAAGCGCCGCAATATGAATTCCTGTTGGGAACGCATCATTTGTTGATTGCGCCATGTTCACATGTGTATTCGGGCTAATGATTGCATAGTTTCCTTTTTCATGCCCCATTCTCTCAAGTGCACGGTTTGCAATAACCTCATTTGTATTCATATTAATAGAAGTCCCTGCCCCGCCCTGAATTGGGTCTACAATGAACTGCTCATGAAACTTCCCATCAATAATTTCCTGAGCCGATTTTGCAATTTCTTCCCCAATATTTGCGTGCAAATAACCTGTTTCCATATTTGCACGTGCTGCAGCTTTTTTAACCATTGCCATTGCTTTAATTAATGACGTATGAATACGATATCCTGTAATCGGAAAATTTTCTACTGCTCGTAATGTTTGAACACCATAGTAAGCTGCATTTGGTACTTCCTTTTCTCCTAAAAAATCTTTTTCAATACGTATCCCTTTCGTTGCTACCATTTTTCATCACCTATACTTTTCATTCTAAATCGATGACCTAAAAACGATTTCTATAAAAATATGATTTTTGTAAGAGATATATTTCTATATCTTCTTTCAATATATAGCACCTTTTTTGAAAGCGCAAACAATATTATTTTTCTGCAAAATCGATGACGCACTCATACTTCTAATTTATAAAGATTACGCAATTGCTGTATCTTCCACTTCAACTTTTTTTATTTCTACTCGTTTAATTTGATGCACATCTTTTTCAAGAACTTTGAAAATCCAGCCATTCGTTTCAATGACATCACCTTCAATAATTGTCTGTTTTTGCATCATAATCCAACCACCAATCGTATCTACATCGTCAGCAAACAAATGTAAACCGAGCAAATCATTCACTTCACTAATGAGTACTTTTCCATCGATAATTTTATACGTTTCGCTTATATGTTCAATGGGTGGATGTTCATCTTCATCATATTCATCCCGAATTTCACCAACTATTTCCTCTAAAATATCTTCAAGTGTTACAATTCCCGCCGTCCCCCCATATTCATCATATAAAACGGCAAGGGGAATTCTTCTTTTCTGCATTTGCAGTAACAAGTCATGGATTGGGATATTTTCCAAAACTTCAATAACAGGTCTCGTATACGGAATAATAGAACATTCTTCGTTTTGTCCACCATCCATATAGCGAATAAATAAGTCTTTTACATTAACCATCCCAATAATCTCATCTTTATCCTCTCCAAATACAGGATACCTTGTATACTTTTCTTGTCCAATCACTTTAATATGTGTTTCGAACGGTTCATCTTCATATAAACCAACTATTTCAGTGCGTGGAACCATAATTTCTTTTGCTAACCGATTATCAAATTCAAAAATATTATTTACATATTTAAATTCCGCCTGATTAATTTCTCCGCTTTTATAGCTCTCCGATAAAATAAGTCTTAATTCCTCCTCTGAATGTGCAACTTCATGCTCAGAAGCAGGGGATAATCCAAATATGCCAGTCACGAGGCGAGCTGAGCCATTTAGAGCCCAAATAAACGGATACATAATCCGGTAAAAATAAATGAGCGGCTGAGATAGCAACAAACTTACTTGCTCCGCTTTTTGAATGGCAAAGGTTTTTGGTGCTAGCTCTCCAATCACAACATGTAAAAATGTAATAACGACAAATGCAATAATAAAAGAAACAGTACTCGCAATTGCAGGTGAAAATTCAATTTTTAAAAATAACGGCTCTAATACATGCTTTATCGTTGGTTCACCTAACCAACCTAGTCCTAGAGCTGTAATTGTAATTCCGAGCTGACATGCGGATAAATATTCGTCTAAATTTGAAATCACTTTCTTAGCTGCTAGTGCGCCACGTTTTTTTTCTCCTACAAGCTGATCAATGCGACTACTACGCACTTTTATAATCGCAAATTCAACTGCCACAAAAAAACCAGTTAATGCAATAAGAATAACAACCATGATTAATTTAGCAATTTCCAAAGAACACCTTTAGCTTTTCTTAGCTAAAGTTACACCTCCTTTTTAAAAAAAGTTTTCTCCCAATCAAAGAAGTTGATTGAATAAAAAACGAATGGAAGTTTCACTTTGTTCTTATTCTCTTCATTTGTCAAAAAGCAAACCTATATAAATTTCCCCAATTTTAGTCCTCATATAACTCCAATGGTAAACAATCAGGATCTTGAAAAAACACAAACTGTTTCCCTGTTATTTCATCAACACGTATTGGCTCTGTCTCTATTCCACATCGCTTTAGATGCCCCACTGCTTCATGTATATCTGTAACTGCAAATGCTAAATGTCTAAGACCAGCTGCTTCAGGAAAACTTTGCCGCTTTGGAGGATTTGGAAATGAAAATAACTCAATTTGATACTGTCCTCCTACACATAAATCTAATTTATACGAATCCCTTTCTTCTCTGTAAACTTCATTCAACACATTAAATCCCAATATATTAACATAAAAATTTTTAGATATTTTGTAATCAGAACAAATGATTGCAATATGATGCACTCTAGATATATTCATACTCTACTTCATTCCTCTCTTTACCAAACATGCATATTCTCCCTTGAAATGAAAAACCTATATAACAGAACATATCATAAGGAGGCTTATTATGAAATTTGTTACTTTTTTTCTCGGTCTTGCCGTTGTTTTCTTTCTTGCCTTCATTGCAAGTAACAATAAAAAGCATATCAAATTCAAACCGATTTTCATTATGCTTATTATACAGTTAATTTTAACCTTTTTACTATTAAATACAGAAATCGGCCTCATACTTGTAACCATGATTTCTAATGTATTTACGAAATTATTGGCCTATGCTGCATCTGGGGTAAACTTTGTATTTGGTGGTATTACGAATAAAGGTGAAATGCCCTTCTTCTTAAATGTACTCTTACCAATTGTCTTCATCTCCGTCTTAATTGGTATTTTACAACATTTTAAAATATTACCATTCTGTATTCGTTGGATCGGTTTGTTCCTTAGTAAAATAAATGGACTCGGAAAGCTTGAATCTTATAATGCTGTCGCTTCTGCCATTGTAGGCCAATCAGAAGTATTCATTACCGTAAAAAAACAGCTTGCGCAAATTCCAAAACATCGTCTCTATACACTATGCGCCTCCGCCATGTCGACCGTATCGATGTCAATCGTCGGTGCTTATATGACAATGATTGAACCAAAATATGTAGTAACTGCTCTTGTCTTAAATTTATTTAGCGGCTTTATTATCGTACTTATTATTAATCCATATGATGTTAAAGAAGAAGAAGATATTCTAGAAATTAAGGGTGAAAAGCAAACCTTTTTTGAGATGCTTGGAGAATACATTCTAGATGGATTTCGTGTTGCTATTGTTGTCGGTGCTATGCTGATTGGATTTGTTGCCTTAATTAGCTGTATCAATGATTTATTCCATATTATTTTTGGAATTACATTTCAGCAATTACTTGGTTATGTTTTCTCTCCTATCGCTTTTCTTATTGGTGTGCCAAGTAACGAAATTGTCGCAGCAGGAAGTATTATGGCTACAAAGCTTGTAACGAATGAATTTGTAGCCATGATGGATCTCAGTAAGCTTGCAAACAGCCTCACTCCTCGTACAGTAGGCATTATTTCAGTTTTTCTTGTATCCTTTGCAAACTTCTCTTCTATAGGAATTATTTCTGGTGCCGTTAAAGGATTAAATGAAGAACAAGGAAATGTCGTTGCTCGCTTCGGTTTAAAACTGTTGTACGGTGCGACACTCGTCAGCATTTTATCTGCAATTATTGTAAGCATTATGCTATAAGAAGGTAAAATTTAATCCTTTTCTTATTCATACTTTTTGTATACAATACGAATAGATGTCTCATAAATACTCGAGACATCTATTTTTTTATACATGTACAACAACATCTATTTAGCGTACAATGTCTTTTATGTGTCTCGTCTATGCATTATAAGATAATATGCAAATTGAATGATTTAAAGGAGAACTAAATAATGAAATCTGATGTAGAAAACACGAATAGAACCTCAAAGAGGCGATTTAAAAAAAGACGCCTACTATGGTTTATTCTCATTCCATTACTTATTGTAACAATTAGTGGCGGAAGCTATTCCTTCCATATATACAGTAAAGCAAAATCAATTGTAAATAATGCATATTCTAAATTAGATAGAGGAGATAAATCGGATAAACGAGAAAAAGCTGTTAAGCCGATGACGGACAATGTTTCTGTCCTTATTATGGGTGTTGATGAAAGTGACCTCCGTGAAAAATCTTACGGCAAAGCAACGCGTACCGATGCATTATTACTTGCAACAATTAATAAAAATGATAAATCAGTAAAACTTGTTAGTATACCACGTGACTCTCGTGTATATATTAAATCACGCGATAAACAAGATAAGATTACGCATGCTCACGTATTTGGAGGCGTAGATAGTACAATTGATACAGTCGAGAACTTTTTAAATGTTCCTGTTGACTATTATGTTAAATTTAACTTTAAATCCTTTATAAAAATTGTAGATTCCCTTGGTGGCATCGATGTTGATGTTCCTGTTGAATTTACAGAACAAAATAGTAAGGACGAACCAGGTGCAATCCATCTAAAAAAAGGGCGTCAGCATTTAAATGGTGAAGAAGCACTTGCTTTAGCTAGAACTCGTCATATCGACAGCGATTATATGCGTGGTCAGCGTCAGCAACTTGTTTTGGAAGCCATTGCTCAAAAAGCGCTATCCATAAATTCCATTAATAAAATTAGCAGCTTATTAGATGCTGTTGATCATGATTTAAAAACAAACTTAACATTTGATGACATGATGACAATTACAAAGAGCACAATGGGCTCAAATCTAAAGATGGATAAACTTCAAGTAAAAGGTGACGATAAATATATAGGTGGCATCTACTACTACATTCCTGACGAAAAGAGTGTACAGGACATATCTAAAACATTGAAACAACATCTCGATGTTACGAATAAAACTGAACATAAAAAATTATAATAAAAAGGCTGCTAGGACTTTCCCAGCAGCCTTTTTATTATAATTTTCAACAAAATACTTTCATTTTCTTTCGCAAATAATGACAAAAAGAGACAAATGTTACAAAATTGTAACGTTTTTTATAAAAATATTACACCCACAATTAAAATAATAGTATACTAGTACATACATAATACTATTTTTATCATTTATACATTAAAAATGAATACATATGACCTTATATATTAATTTTTTGGGGGGAAGTAAATGAAGCTACGTAACTTACTGATTGGTTCTGCTGTCACTGGTGGAATATTACTATGTGCAGGTGGGATTGGTGGTTATCAATACGTGTCTAAATTGAATAAACAGCTTGATATAAATGTATTACCACATACTACATTTGAAGGCACTTCTCTTGATGGTAAAAGTAAAAAAGATGTTCAAGAAATTATTCAACAAAAAATTGATGAATCAAACAAAAAATCTCTTAACTATACATTCCAAGGCAATACACAAGCTTATACGTGGAAAGACTTAGGTGTTGAATATAAAGAAACGGAAATTGTCGAAAAGATCTTTAAAGAGCAAAAAGGAAATGTGATAAATCGCTATAAAATGCGAAAACAAGCTGAAAATGGCGAGTTAAAACGTGAATATAAACTAACGCCACAGTTAAATACAACTACTTATGAAGCCTTTATAAAAGAAAAATATAATGAAACCTTAGAGAAACCTGTAAATGCTGAATTAAGTGTTTCCGGAACAACAGTAAATATTAGTCAAAGTCAAAATGGCGAAAAAGTTGATAAAGATAAATTAAAAGAATTAACAGCAAAAGCAATTACTGCTGGTACACAAGATATTCAGCTCCCAATTGCCTCTATAAAGCCCGAACGCTCTACAGAAGATATGCAAAATATGGGGATTACACAAGTGATTGCTGAATATTCTACTCCTATGGCTGGTCGAAACGGGAGCCAATCCTTTAATGTAAACAAATCTGCTAATACTTTAAGCGGAGCAATTGTAGCACCTGATGAAACATTTAGTTTCAATGAACGCGTTGGTATTACAGATGCTGCGCATGGCTATAGATCTGCTGCTGTATTCCTACAAGGAAAAGTTGTCCAGAGCGCCGGTGGTGGGGTTTGCCAAGTGAGTAGTACCCTATATGGGGCAGCATTACGTGCTGATTTAGGAGTTGTTGCTCGTAGTAACCACTCTATGCCTGTTCATTACTTGCCACTTGGTCAAGATGCTGCTGTAGCAGATTATGGCCCAGATTTAAAATTCAAAAATAATACTGGAAAATATATTTACATTCAAGCGTTTTCCAATGGTAGCAGCATAACTACACGTATTTTCGGTACACCTACTGGCAAGAACGTAGAAGTTTCATCAAAAGTAATTGGCGAGACTGAAAATAAAATTACGGCTGTCACATATAAAAAAGTAACACAAAACGGTCAAGTCATCTCAAATGGCCAAATTTCAAAAAGCGTATACAAAAAGGCGTGATGATTCACGCCTTTTTATTTTGCAATAAACGTACAAATGTCCCCATATGTTCCCTCGTCTCTTCTAAAGACCATATACGGGTTCCTTGTTTAGCTACTATTAAACAACCTTCTTCCCATGCCTCTGTCTGCTTTATATGTAATAACTCGCTTTTTAATTTTTCAATTGTTTCCTGATCCTCTTGTTCTAGAAACTCAGTCATTACATTTATTATTTCATCCTCATACACACTTAACGTGCAATATGCTCTTAAGAAATATTGAAGTGTCGGATACATGCTCCCCCCCCTTTCTTACTTATCTGATGGATAGGAAGTAATGATTTTAAATCCTAATGCCCCTGATTTATCTCTCGCCAAAACGGTAACTGTATTCATAAGCTTATCTTTTACACTCATATCTCGCTTTAATACCGTTTTTCCAACAGGAAATGAATGCTTCGTATTTAATACAAGACGATTTTCTTTGGAGTTCTTTAACCATTTCTCAATTTCCTGCTCATGTTGCTTTAAGCTATCTTTTACAGCTTTTGTTGCTATCTCTTTATCATAATATGTACTTGCAGCTGATACTTTATCTGTCTGCAACCGCTTCTTTAGCTCATCTTCTGTTTTCCCAACATGTCGTTCTATCGTATGGCCATTTTTCGGCGGTCCTTCCATTTCATCTAAAATCGTATCTTTAATTTTTTCTACTGATGTTGAATTATTTTCTTTCGGGTTCGCTTTGTTTTGCTCTTGTCCCGTACAACCGCTTAAGATAAGAACCATTGCAAACAAGCTACTCAAGAAAGTACCCCATAATCGTTTCATCATATCACCTCTTTCATGATTATTATCGTAACTTCACAAAAAGTCAATTTCACATATAAAAAAAGCGTGTAGAATTCTAAAACCCTACACGCTTTGTCTTATTTTTTCTACATGAACATTTGCCTGATTGATAACAATTTCACTTTATACAATATCGTATCCTTGCTCTTCAATGGCATCTTTTAACTGCTCTATATTCACTTTTGCTTCATCATATTCAACAGCTACTGTGCCCGCTTGCAATTCAACTGCTACGCCATTTACTCCGTTTAGTTCTTGCAATGCATTTGTCACAGCCATTTTACAATGATTACATGTCATTCCTTGTACATTCAATGTTACAGTCATTTCCAATTCCTCCTTAATTATAAATCTTTTATTTATTATTTATTATTTATGAGCAGCATAACCTATAATAAGGTGTATTGCTCGTAAAAACATTGGCTTCACTTTATATTTTAACACGCTTCAAACGCAAAGCGTTCGTTACAACCGAAACAGAACTAAATGCCATCGCTGCTCCAGCTACCCAAGGTTCTAACAAGCCACTTGCCGCAATGGGGATACCAATCGCATTATAAAATAATGCCCAAAATAAATTTTGACGAATATTTTTCATCGTTTTTTGGCTTAAATCAATTGCTTGTGGGATATGCCCTAAATCTCCTCCAACCAATGTAACATCAGCTGCTTCAATTGCTACATCTGCACCTGTTCCAATCGCCATCCCTATATCCGCTTTCGCTAGTGCTGGAGCATCATTAATACCATCACCAACCATTGCTACTTGCTTTCCTTTTTGCTGTAATTGTTCTACAATATTTGCCTTTTGCTCTGGCAATATTTCTGCATATACATGATTGATACCAACCTGTTTTGCAATTGCTTCAGCAGTTCGTTTATTGTCTCCTGTTACCATATAAACATCAATTCCCGCAGATTGCATCGTATGAATAGCTTCTTTTGAACTTTCTTTTATCGTGTCGGCAACAGAAATCATTCCTGCAAACTGACCCGCAATTGCTACAAGCATAACCGTTTTTCCGTTTGCTTCATGCTCACTCATTACATTCTCATATTCCGCTATATTGACGCTGTGTTCACTCATTAATTTTCGAGTCCCAATGATAACTGATTTCTCTTCTATAATCGATTCAATTCCATGCCCAGGTACTGCACGAAACGTTTCTACAGGTAGTAAAGAAACTTGATTTTGTTTTCCATATTCTACAATTGCAGAGGCTAGCGGATGTTCAGAAACGTTTTCTGCGGAAGCCGCAAATAAAAGCATGTCATCTTGCAGGATCATTACGTCTGTTACTTCTGGTTTCCCTTTTGTAACCGTACCCGTTTTATCTAATAAAACAGCATTAATTTTATGCGTTGCTTCTAAATACTCTCCACCTTTAAAAAGAATTCCTTTCTCTGCACCTTTCCCTGTTCCAACCATAATAGAAGTTGGTGTTGCCAGTCCCAGTGCACAAGGGCAGGCAATTACTAATACTGCTATAGCTACTTCAAGAGATTGCGGTAAATTTTGCGGAGTAATGGCAAAGTACCAAATTAAAAAGGCAACTGCTGCAACAACAACAACGATTGGAACAAATATACCAGAAATTGTATCTGCCATGCGCTGAATTGGTGCTTTAGACCCTTGCGCTTCTTCCACAATTTTAATAATATTTGCAAGGGCTGTATCTTTTCCAATTTTTTCAGCACGCATTGTTAACGTACCGTTTTTATTAATTGTTGCACCTATTAAAGCATCACCGACCTGTTTATCCATGGGGATTGATTCACCGGTAATCATTGCCTCATCAACTGACGAAATACCTGATAAAACAATACCATCTACAGGTATCTTTTCACCTGGTTTTACAACAATGGTATCACCAATAACAACACTTTCGATTGGAATTAACATGTCACGTCCATCACGAATGACCAATGCCTCTTTTGCTTGGAGACTTACTAATTTTGAAATCGCTTCCGTTGTTCTTCCTTTCGCAACAGATTCGAAATATTTTCCAACAAGAATTAATGTGATGAGCACTGCACTCGTTTCAAAATACAGCTGCGGTGAATACGATGGATTTTGTAATGTTTTCAAACCTTCATATAAGCTATAAAAATACGCGGCTGATGTACCAAGTACAACAAGCACATCCATATTCGCACTTTTATTTCGTAAAGAACGGTATGCGCCAATATAAAATTGTGAACCGATATAAAATTGTACTGGTGTTGCAAACAATAATTGCACCCACGGATTCATTAAAAAATGCGGCATCCATAGTCCCGTTTCAAATGGCATATGCGCTACCATTGTATAGAGAAGCGGTAATGATAACAGAATAGAAAGAAATAGCTGTTTTCGTTTCCCTTTTAATTTGTCTGCTTTTTTATTTGGTTCAGTCTCTTCTTGGAGCTTTCCTTTGTAACCGAGTTTCGTTATTTTTTCTAAAATAGATTCTATAGTAATAGGGCCATCTTTATATACGATTGTTGCAGTGTTCATCGCCAGATTAACAGTAATACTCTCGATTCCCTCCATTTTTCCAATTACTTTTTCAATCCGATTTGAACATGCGGCACACGTCATTCCATCAATATCTAGACTTACCTTTTTCGTCCGAACTTCATAACCAAGTTTCTCAATACGATTTGTGATTGACTCTGCAGATTGCGCGTCCACATCGTATTGAACCGTTGCTTGTTCCATAGCTAAATTTACATTTGCTTCTACACCTTCTAACTTATTTAACACCTTCTCAATTCTGGCTGAACAAGCTGAACATGTCATCCCATCAATACCAACCGTGATCTGTTTTGTCTGACCCATACAGTTCGTCTCCTTTCTAATTTGAGAACTGTTTGATGACTTTCATTAACTCTTGAATAGACTCATCTCCATTACCTTCTTGAATCGCTTTAGCGACACAATGATTTGTATGTCGCTCTAACAATGAAAAACCGACTTTATTTAACGCTGCTTGCACCGCAGAAATTTGAATCAATACATCTACACAATAACGATTTTCTTCAATCATTTTTTGTATACCGCGCACTTGACCTTCAATCCTTTTTAAGCGTTTTACAACCTTCTCGATCTCTTCGTCCGTTCGCGGAACCATCTTTTCTTGATTTGAACAATGGTCCATCTGTATACCCCCTCCTCTATATACATTATACCTGTAAGGGGTATAATGTATATAGAGGAGGGGGTATAATGGTGCAAGTTTTTAGCTGTGAAAATTTATATTTTTTAATTAAAATCCACACTTGCCTATATTGACCAAATATGGTGTAATGCTAAAAAAGACAAAGGACTATAACTATATGCAAGAAATGATTCACAATTTACTCACAGAGCATCACACGATTGCAATTCCACTCAGTATTCTATTCAATATCATCATCAGCTTGGCAGGATTTATTCCAAGCATATTTTTAACAGCCATCAACATACAACTTTTTGGTTTAACAGATGGAACAATTATTTCAATCGCAGGCGAAGCATTGGGAGCAATTGTCTCATTTTATTTCTATCGACTAGGTTTTCAAAAATTGACTCATAACAAATTAAACAATTATCCAAAAGTAGAACGCCTTCTTTATGTACAAGGTAAAGAGGCATTTTTACTCGTTCTATCATTTCGGCTTGTTCCATTTATTCCGTCAAGCATTATCACCTTATTTGCAGCATTAGGAACAATATCGCTATTCTCTTTCAGTATTGCAAGTACACTAGGAAAAATACCGGCATTACTCATTGAAGTGTATTCTGCATACCATGTCATGAACGGAACAAGTGAAGCAAAGTGGATTATCACGATTGCCGGTTGCATCGGGGTATTATATATATGGAAGAAGTGGAAGAAAAAATAAAAAGGAGCAGATGCTCCTTTTTATTTTTTCTAAAGAAGAATGAACCCTATTTTACACCAACTGCATCATATGACTGCTTCACCGCTGTAACTTCAGCAGAGTTCGCACCATATAAATCCGCAGCTGCTTGTACTAAGCCAGCACGCGCTTGACTAAACGTAGTAGATTCAGTGAAATATTGTGTATTTGCACGATAATAGATTGCGCCTGCTTTATCTTTACCAATGCCATTTACTGTTACACCGTAATGCGTACCACCATTTGCTAGTAAGTAAGCCGCTTTATTAATAATACCACTGTTCGTATGAACACCACCGTTATCACTTGAACCAGTATAACGTTTAGAATAATGATCTGGATCGCCATATTTCGCTGGATCACTCATAGAGCGAAGCGCATCTCCCGATTTGCCAGGCGTATAAATATCCTCACCAATTTCCCAATCTGGATTACGATTATCATAGTATTCTACTAATGTACCAAAAACATCAGAAATCGCTTCATTTAACGCACCTGACTCATTTTGATAAATTAAATTCGAACTATTTTCTGTAACAGCATGCGTTAATTCATGCCCAATTACATCTAATCCACCTGATAATGAAGTAAATGTATAACCATCCCCGTCCCCATATACCATTTGTGAACCGTCCCAGAAAGCATTATTGTAATTACTTCCGTAGTGGACCGTTGATTTTAACGGCGCCCCTGCATCATTAACGGAGTTTCGATTAAACGTATTTTTATAATAGTCATATGTTACACCCGCATAATAATGAGCATCTACTGCAGCTGCATCACGGCTTGCATTGAAAACATTATCTGTATCTGTCCATAATGTCCCTGGCAATGTAGAGCGATTTTTCGCATCATATGTGAAAATCGTTGCTCCACGTGTATTATCTTGTAAATAATAAGTAGATCCAGATAGTGTTGTATTAATAGATTTTGTATCCCCTAGTACACCTTTACCCGTTCCAACTTTATTTGTCCCTGTAACAGGTTTTACAACTGCTTTACCTTCCTGTTTAGCATTTTCTTGCTTAAGTGGTGCTTGATTTTCACCATTCACATGATCAATTGTATTGTATTTATTTAATACTTTACCGCTTTCTGCCTCAATGAAATAATAATAGTTTCCTGGTTTTGGCTCTAAGAAGTTTAATTTCACAACATATGCATAAGTTGTGTCCTCACCATTTTGATATACATATAAATCCGCTGATGGCTCTACTTCATATTTTGGAGTTAATCCTAAGTCTTGCTGTGCAATTGCAATTGCTTTTTTGCCTTCAATCTTATTTTTATTTTTTAATTTTTCCTTTTTATCTAAATCAGGTACAACTGTTCCAGATAAAACTTTCAATGAACCATCTTTACTAACATGAGCTAGTTGAGTAGACCCCCATACTGGTGTACCTTCATATACTTGTTGCATACGTACCACTGTTGCATCAGTTACAGAATCTTTTTTCACTTGTTTCACTTTGAAAGAATCCTCTGCACTCTTTTCCCCTAACTTATACTCTCCTTTTGCTGCATTTAGATAATCAAATACAACAGATTCTGCTTTCTTTCCAGTTGCTCCAGTCAAATCTCCAGAGATAAACTCAGGTGACTGTACTGCTTCATTGTACTTTTTCGTAGAGAGCACATTCTTTGAATCTGCAAATGCAGAACTTGTCCCTCCAAATGTTGTAACTGCCATTCCTGCCGCTAATACAAATGCTAAACTCTTCTTTTTCATATAACCTTCCCCCTAATAAAAAATTTTTTGAAAAAGAGTAATTTTATATTAGCATTAGGTTTCCAATATTGATATACTGAAAATTCAAAAAAATCTTTTCTCAAGTTTTGTAGAATTTTGGCGAACAATTATTGAGAAAGGCCCTTTCCGTTTGGAAAGGGCCTTTTTTGGTAATTTACTATACATTTACTGTTTCTGCTGCATTCGTTTCTTGACCATAGTTATCTGGTTTCCAAGCACACTGCACATCGAATGCTACCGCTAAAACCGTTATAATTACAAAAGTTCCTAAGATTATCTTTTTCATACTATAACCCCCCCTTCTTCTTCTAACAACATAATTGCTAATTTATAATATCGATTACTTTCTTGAAATTCCGATGATTCTTCAAAGTATTCCGCTAATTCTAAGTATACCTTCTTTAAATCTTTCATATTTTTTTCACCCTTAAAGAAAGGCACTGCTTCTATTTCTAAAAACTTCTTATATACCTCTTTTTTTCCATAATACTTATATTGAAGAATTAATAATAAGTGCAACATACTTTTATACCTATCATCTTTTCTTGCAGCAGAAATTCCTTTTTCAATCCAACCTCTCGCTTCTTCAAATTCTTTTAACTGAATACATTGCAAAGAAATCTCATACATAGCATCAATATAATTTAAATCTTCTTCTTTTTTATACTGTAGACCCTCCAAATAATATTCTTTTGCTTTTTCATAATTATTTTGACGATAATATAAGTACCCCATATTATTCAAGGCAATTGACATGATATTATCTTTATCCGCAAAAGAATCAGCCTCTCTTAAAATATGATTATAAATTCCCATAGCTTCACTATACTGTTTTTTTCGTATATAACTGAAAGCGATTAAAAGTTGACAGTTGATTACATGCCGAAACTTATATTCATTTCGAAAACCTTCTAACGCAACATTCGCAAAGTACAATGTCATATGATCGATTTCCATCTGACTATACGTAAGTGCTAAATTATAATATATCCCCGTTTCATAATAACCTTGTTCTTTCGCCATAGACTCTGTTTTTAACAAATGCTCTAATGCCTGTTTATATTTATATTGCATGCAATATAATAAAGCCCTACTATACGTATACAGCAACTTCTGAAACGGAGAATACTTCTTATACATCTTCTTTAATTTCTCTAGTTCTTCTTCAAGCGCAGAAAGATCTCTTTTCATAATCAAATAACGTGTATACAGCAGATTATAATAATTTATAATTTCAAAATCTAAGACATTTTTCATTTCAGACTGTAATTCTTTATATATGCGTTCAACCTGTTGCTTGTCCAAATGAACTAATGCGTTTAACCAATCATCTAATTTCTCTTTCACTTCTTCTTCTACATCTCTCAAATCCGACACGGCAATCTCTAACCTCACGCAGAGCAACTGCAAGATTTCCTCCGATGCTTCTATTTTTCCATTTTCAATCTTACTTAAATATGAGACGGAACAAATGCCCTGACATAATTCTTCTTGTGTCATTTTTTGCTGCAGCCGCTTATAAAAAACTTGTTTGCCGATTTTTTCTAAAGTTTGTTGCATTGTCCTCCTCCATTCTCATTTACCCCCACTACTTTAATAATACATAAAAATACCAAAAATATAAATTGATAAATGTAAATTTTCCAAAAGTTTTTCGATAAATTTGTTTTATTCCAATTGAAGTAGCTAAATTTCATGCTAAAAACATGTTATATCACCTATATTACCAAACATTAAAATCACTCTTTCTTATTAGAAATGGATTCTTTGGCATAAACTAGAAAAAACGATATAATATAACCAAATTACGGAGGTGTTTTCACAATGAATCATTATAAAGATGATAGTTACGCCTTACATACAGATTTATATCAAATCAACATGACTTATACATATTGGAAAGACGGCATTCATAATCGCCGCTCTGTTTTTGATTTATATTTCCGAAAGCTTCCATTTAAAAATGGTTACGCCATTTTTGCTGGTCTTGAAAAAATTATAGAATACATAGAGAATTTTCGTTTTACCGAAAGTGATATCACTTATTTAAAAGAGCTACAATTTGAAGAAGAGTTTCTACAGTATTTACAAAACATGAGGTTTACCGGGACAATTCGTAGTATGCAAGAAGGAGAAGTGGTTTTTAATAACGAGCCATTATTGCGCGTTGACGCACCGCTTGGTGAAGCTCAAATTATTGAAACCGCCTTGTTAAACATTGTGAATTACCAAACATTAATCGCTACAAAAGCAGCTCGCATGAAACACGCAGCGAACAATGATGAACTATTAGAATTTGGTACACGCCGTGCTCATGAATTTGATGCGGCCCTTTGGGGTACACGCGCAGCCTTTATCGGTGGATTTTCTTCTACAAGCAATGTCCGTGCTGGAAAACGATTTGGTATTCCAGTTGCTGGTACGCATGCTCATTCCTTTGTCCAAGCATACCGTGATGAATATATTGCATTTAAAAAGTATGCTGAAACACATAAAAAATGTGTTTTTCTTGTCGATACATACGACACATTAAAATCTGGTGTACCAAATGCCATTCGCATCGCGAAAGAATTTGGTGACCGCATTGATTTTTATGGTATTCGTCTTGATAGCGGCGATATGGCTTATTTATCAAAAGAGGCACGAAAACTACTTGATGCAGCTGGATTTACAAATACAAAAATCATCGCTTCTAGTGATTTAGATGAATATACAATTATGCATTTAAAATCACAAGGGGCAAAAATTGATGTATGGGGCGTCGGAACAAAATTAATTACATCATTTGAGCAACCTGCCTTAGGAGCTGTTTATAAGTTAGTTGCGATTGAGGATGCGAATGGCACATTAAATGATACGATTAAAATCTCTTCTAATCCTGAAAAGATTACAACGCCAGGATTAAAACGAATTTATCGAATCATTAATCGCGTTAACAATCATGCAGAAGGTGATTATATCGCTTTAGAATCAGAAGAACCTGAGCAGGAAGAACGTTTAAAAATGTTCCATCCTGTCCATACGTACATCAGTAAATTCGTGACAAACTTTGAAGCACGCGAGCTTCATCATAACATTTTCACAAATGGTAAAAGAACATATGAATTACCTAACATATTAGACATTCAAAAATACACAGAAAACAGCTTAGCACTATTTTGGGAAGAATATATGAGAACACTAAATCCCGAAGAATATCCTGTAGATTTAAGCCAAGAATGCTGGGATCATAAAATGAATTACATTCAAACTGTACGGGATCAGGTTGCAAAAAATATACAAAAATAAAAAGAGAAGCCTTCGCTTCTCTTTTTACCCCGCTATTTACGGGCAGTAATATCCCACCTCAAAGTTCAGCAAAAGAAGTTAGCTGGGAGATAAATTGCCCGTAAAAGCCCGATTCGTGAGGGCTAATAATCAGTGGGAGATATCCCCCACTGATTAAAGTTTCACTTTATTTTACAAATCTTTCACTCTAAGCACACGCATCGCATTCAATACAGCAAGTAGCGTAACGCCCACATCTGAGAAAACAGCTTCCCACATTGTTGCAATTCCAAATGCACCAAGTAATAAGACCAGTCCTTTCACACCAAGTGCAAAGATAATATTTTGCCATACAATGTTCCGTGTACGTTTGGCAATTTTGACAGCCGTTGCGATTTTAGAAGGTTCATCTGTCATGATTACAATATCCGCCGCCTCGATTGCTGCATCAGATCCTAATCCACCCATCGCAATCCCGACGTCTGCTCTCGCTAATACTGGTGTATCATTAATACCATCACCAACGAACGCAACTTTTTCTTTCGCTTGTTTTGCACTATCAATTTTTTCAATTTCTTCTACTTTTTGTTGTGGCAATAATTCAGCGTGAACCTCATCTAAGCCAAGCTCCTTACCAACAGCTTCTCCAACTAATTTCGCATCACCTGTTAACATTACCGTTTTCTTAATACCAAGTTCTTTCAACTTTTGAATTGCTTGTTTTGAGTCCTCTTTTACTTCATCTGAGATGACAATATAACCAGCGTATGCACCGTCTACAGCAACGTGAACAAGCGTGCCCACTGTTTGCGGCTGTTCAAATGTAATATTTTCTTTTTTCATTAATTTTGCATTGCCCGCAAAAATTCCTTTACCTTGTACTTTTACAACTGTACCATGACCGGAAATTTCACTATAATCCCCAATCATATTTTCATCAATTGATTTTCCATATGCACTTCGAATAGATTGTGCAATTGGATGATTTGAATAAACTTCCGCAAATGCAGCATATTCAAGGAGTTCTTCTTTTGTAGTTGCTCCATTTGGCTCCATCTTCGTTACCTTGAATACACCTTTTGTTAATGTTCCTGTTTTGTCAAAGACGATATGTTTCACATCATTCAGTGCTTCTAAATAGTTACTTCCTTTGATTAAAATACCGTTTTTAGAGGCTCCACCAATACCGCCAAAGAATCCAAGTGGAATAGATACCACTAATGCACATGGACAAGAAATAACAAGAAACACTAATGCACGATAAATCCAATCAGAGAATGTAGCCCCTTCTAAAATAAGAGGTGGAATAAACGCTAATGCCGCTGCTGTAATAACTACGACCGGAGTATAGTAACGCGCAAATTTCGTAATAAAGTTTTCTGTTGGTGCTTTTCGGCTACTTGCGTTTTGTACTAAATCCAAAATTTTCGATACAGTTGATTCACCAAATTCTTTTGTTACTTCAATTGTTAACACACCATTTTGGTTCACAAAACCACTTAATACATCTTTCCCAACTTCTACTTCACGCGGTACAGATTCACCTGTTAATGCTGAAGTATCTACCATTGATGTTCCTTCAACTACTTTCCCATCTAATGGTACTTTCTCACCTGGTTTAACAATGATATAATCTCCAATTTGTACATCTTCCGGTGAGACTTGTTTTGTTTCATTGCCAACTTTAACGTTTGCATAATCAGGACGAATATCCATTAATGAAGTAATCGATTTTCGAGAACGATTCACCGCAATACTCTGGAATAACTCACCTACTTGATAAAACAGCATAACTGCGACAGCCTCTGGATATTGCCCGATTGCAAATGCTCCAAGTGTAGCGATTGCCATTAGAAAGTTTTCATCAAATACTTGCCCGCGTGTTATGTTTCTCACAGCTCGCCAAACAATATCTCCACCAATGAGTAAATATGCGATAACGAAAAGTGGAATTGTTATCATTTGTGGTAATCCTGCAAGTGCAGCGACTCCTGTTAAAACACCACCAATCGCTAAGCGCCATAGCATTTTCTTCACATTTCCTTCACCGTGATCGTGACTATGTCCATGATCATGACCTGTTTTTTCTTCACGGACAACTTTTACATCTGGCTCTAATTTATGAACAATATTTTTAATATCTTGTACTGTCGTTTCAAGCTCTTTTTTATTTGCCACTTCTATTTTTAATTTCTTCGATACAAAGTCAACAGCGGCCGCTGAAACCGTAGGCATCTCTTTTACCTTTGTTTCAATCTTCATTGCACAATTTGCACAATCTAGCCCTTCTAATACAAATACTTCTTTTACAACTTTTGTTTTCTGTTCATCCTTTACTTGAATGTGCGGTTCTAATTTCGTAACAAGCTGTTTCGCTTCAGCAACAACATTATTTTCTTTATTTTGTTCTGTTTCTAAAGTCATTGTCTTAGTTGCGAAGTTCACGGAACAAGAGGAGACACCTTCTAATCCTCCGACCCCTTTTTCAATTTTCATTGCACAGTTCGCACAATCTAATCCTTCTAACACAAGTTTTCGTTTCACTAGTGCTTCTGCCATCTTTCTCCCTCCTTGTGCTTTTATTTTCTATTCTTCCTCATTTACGTGTTCAAATGCTTGCTCAAAGATATGAATTACGTGATGGTCAGCTAATGAATAATACACAACCTTTCCTTCTTTACGGTTTTTCACAAGTTTTGCTTGCTTTAAAACACGCAACTGATGAGAAATAGATGATTGTGTCATGCCGAGTAAATACGCTAAGTCACATACGCACATTTCTGCTTCAAATAATGCGTGTAAAATGCGGGTACGCGTACGGTCACCTAATACTTTAAATAATTCTGCCACTTTACTTAAACTTTCGTCAGCTGGAATCGTTTGTTTCACTTGATCAACAACTTCTCCATGGATAATTGTTTGAGAACATGCTTCTTGACATGTTTCTACTTTATTTTCAGCCATTATAGCTCACCTCTTCATTTGAACATATGAACAACCATTCATATATCTTATACTTTTATTATATGAGCGCCCATTCATATGTGTCAATAAAATCCGTAACAAATTTTCCGAACATTTTGTTCAAATTTAAAAACATATCACTTATTTTCCACATCCGTTATATTCTTCATACAAAAAGGATGTACGAAAGTTTCTATCCTTTCGTACATCCTTTTTTCTTCATTTATTCACCTTTCACTGCATCAACAATTAAAGAAACAAACCCTAACTTTCCATCCTGATTTCTATGATCAAAGCGTTTAGACCGATAAATAAATCCTTCTTTTTCATCCCAATCATTATAATGAAACTCTCCACTCTCATCACAATACTCCAAAAGCTTCACCTGAAATCCTGCGCTCTCAAACATGGATATTATCGTTTTATAATTGTGAACAATTTTATGGCTCGCCGCTGGATGATCTAGTGGTCCAGGTCCCCCAACTTGTACCCCTTCTTGATATTCTTCATCCGGGAAAAAGCTATCCGGAACCGCACAGCGAATATAACCACCGTTCTTTAAAAATTCATAACACACTTTCGCTGCTTCTACACCTTCCTCATATGATAAATGCTCCCATACATGCTCCGCTAAAATTACCTCTAAAGAGTTACTATCAAACCTTTTTATCCAATCTTCTCTTTTTAATAAATTCAATTCATCTTCATTTGTATGTAACCATCCTGGGTTATTGTTAATTTCTCCTGCACCAACAACAATTTTTAATTCGTCTTTTACAACCATCATTTCACCCCTTTGAATATTTCAACATATAAATTCTACAAGATACTACTTTTTCCTCCTTTGACCAAAAGAAAAAACCTTGCGCGCTCCCTAGGCACACAAGGCTTACAATTTATTATATCCCCTTAATTAGCTTTTTCTAAGCTATCTTGCGAACTTGTATCTTCTTTTAAATGACTATGTTTTTTCGAATAAACAAAGTATACAACTACTCCAATTGCTAACCAAGCACCGAAGTACATCCATGTTGTTAATGGTAGATTGAACATTAAGAATAGACAACATGCGATTGAAATGATTGGTAAAGTTGGTACAAGTGGTACCATAAATCCGCGCTTTAAATTCGGATGTGTTTTACGAAGAATGATAACAGATACACCAACCATCGCAAATGTTAATAACGCTCCAATATTCGCTAAATTCGACAATTCTTTTAAATCGATAAATCCAGCAATTAAAGCACTACCAATCCCTGTTAACCAAGTTGAAAATGTTGGTGCTTCTGTCTTCTTGTTAATTTTCGCAAAAGATTCTGGCAATAAACCGTCACGACTCATTGCAAAGAATACACGTGTTGTTGCGTAAATATAAGCAAAAATTACAGCCATAATACCAATTACAGCTCCAATAGCAATTACACCAGCTACTTTATCTTGTCCGACAACTTCTAGTACATAAGCCATTGCTTCTGGTACATCTAATTCTTTATAAGAAACCATACCAGTCATAACAAGACAAACTGCAACATAAATAATCGTACAAATAACTAACGAAGCAATGATACCAATTGGAAGGTCACGCTGTGGATTTTTTACTTCTTCTGCTGAAGTTGCTAATGCATCAAAACCTAGGAAAGCAAAGAATACTGCTGCTCCTCCGGCAAAGACTCCACTTAAACCGTACGGTGTAAATGGTACCCAGTTTTCTGGTTTTACGTAGAATACACCAACTGCAATAAATAAGACAACAATAGCAATTTTAATTAATACCATTGCGTTATTTACACGCTTACTCTCTTTCGTACCACGTGATAACAACCATGTTAATACGAGCGTGATGATTACTGCTGGCAAGTTCACAATACCACCTTGAGATGGAATCGTTAACAGCGCTTTTGGAATTTCCAATCCAAATCCACTTATCAGGTTATGGAAGTAACCTGTCCATCCGCCAGCTACGGCCGCTGTTGTTACAACATATACAGATAGTAACGTCCATCCCATTAAATGGGCTACAAACTCACCAATTGTTGCATAAGAATATGTGTATACACTACCTGAAACAGGAAGTGTCGAAGCAACTTCCGCATAACATAATGCTGCAAATCCACAAACAATTGCTGCAATCATAAATGAAAAAATAACTGCTGGACCAGCATCTCTTGCTGCCACTAATCCAGTTAATACAAGAACTCCTGTACCGATTATCGCACCAATCCCTAGCATTGTTAGGTCAAATGCCCCTAGTGTTTTCGTCAAAGTTTTACTTTGACTTTCCCCTAACAGTTGCGTAACGGATTTCTTTTTAAATAGGTTGGCCACGATGTATGCCCCCTTTGACTAAGAAGAGCTAAGAGGTCTTCTCTCTTAGCTCTTATCATGTTGTATTAAATATTGTTCGATTTTTAGTTTGTATTATGCTTCAATTAGCAAGATACAGTTTCTGCTTCTAATAATTCTTTTGCACCTTTGTATTCTACACCGTGAGCTTCTGCAACTGCTTCGAATGTTACATAACCAGCTAATGTATTAATACCTTTTAATAATGCAGAGTTGCCTAGGCAAGCTTCTTTGTAGCCTTTGTTTGCAATTTGTACTGCGTATGGTACTGTTACGTTTGTTAATGCAAGAGTTGATGTACGTGGAACCGCACCTGGCATGTTTGCAACTGCATAATGAACAACGCCGTGTTTTTCATAAGTTGGGTTATCATGAGTTGTAATACGATCAGTTGTCTCGAAAATACCACCTTGGTCAATTGCGATATCTACTACAACAGAACCTGGTTCCATTGATTTAATCATTTCTTCTGTTACAAGTTTTGGCGCTTTTGCACCTGGAATTAATACCGCACCGATTACAAGATCAGACTCTTTTACAGCTTCTGCGATGTTGTAAGGGTTAGACATTAGAGTTTTCACTTGGTTACCGAAAATGTCATCTAATTGACGAAGACGTTCTGCACTTAAGTCGATGATTGTTACATCCGCACCTAGTCCAACTGCAATTTTAGCAGCATTTGTACCAGCTTGTCCACCACCGATAATTGTTACTTTGCCACGTTTTACTCCTGGAACGCCTGCAAGTAAGATACCTTTGCCGCCTTTGTTTTTCTCAAGGAATTGTGCACCAATTTGTGCAGACATACGACCAGCTACTTCACTCATAGGTGCAAGTAATGGTAAAGAACGGTTTTCTAATTGTACTGTTTCATAAGCGATTGAAACAACTTTCTTTTCAATTAATGCTTTTGTTAATTCTGGTTCTGGAGCTAAGTGTAAGTATGTGAATAAGATTAAACCTTCACTAAAGTGCTTGTATTCGCTTTCAATTGGTTCCTTAACTTTCATTACCATATCCATGTTCCAAGCTTCTTCAGCTGTATCAACGATGTTTGCACCTGCTTCAACGTACTCAGCATCTGTAAAACCAGATCCTATACCTGCACCCTTTTGAATGAATACTTCGTGATTGTTACGAACTAAATGTACAACACCAGCTGGTGTCATTGCCACACGGTTTTCGTTGTTTTTAATTTCTGTTGGTACCCCAATACGCATAATGAAATGCCCCCTTATAATTAACAGAAAAAAGGAATTCTTTTTTCTTTTTTTAATAATTAATAACTTATGTCCTTATTCTAGCATAACTTAAAAGTTATGAAAACGCTAACATACTAGATTTTAAAAGTTTTTATATTTTGAATAGTGTAAATATAAAGAACTTTATTTTTCAGCGGGATTTCTCATATTCCGTTTATCTATCACTCTCTTTTTATTATAACCTTTGCAATCCAACGTTAATATTTTATTATTTGACAATAATATAACAATGTGAAAAAACAATACAAACCGCATACATATGCAATTAAAATCCCCTGTAACATTTTAGAAGTATATTCTTTTTTATATAAATCCATTTTAATTTTTCAACATATAAATGACTGCTATGAAGAGAAGAAGGTGACTTTACACTCGGTTGTTCTTGGCATGGGATAGGAAAAGAATTTGACCGCTTCTATGCATGACCGAATGCTCTCTCCCACCTAAAAATTAGATTTTATGTCGGTTTTTCAATTTGTACTTATATAATAAAAACAGCTACCGATATTTAACCGGCAGCTGGATAACCTATGAATAACTTTGAAAATAAATCTTCCGTTGTTTCTGTAATCTTATCAAACACATCTGTTTCACTTTCTTCTTGCTCTTTCATCATTTTAACGGCTTCTTGTGCATCCACAGGGTAGTCTGTAACAATCCCATCGACATTAAGCTTATAATATTTTTTAAAGCTTTCCATATCATTTACAGTCCATACATAAATTGGCTTATTTAACTTTCGTGCTGCTTTTACTAAGCTTTTATTTAACATATATTCTTCTGCAACATAAAAATCTGCTTGAACGTATTTTAAATTTGCTCTACTTGCATATAAAATATATCCTACCTTTATGTTTGGATTTGCACGTTTAAATTCTTTAATGAGCGGATAATGCAATGTTTGAATGACACATTGTTTTTCAAAGTCATTTTCCTTTATTGTTTTCAATACTTTCTTTACAAAATCTTTTTCATTTCCGTGCAATTTCACTTCTATATTGAGTTTTATCTTGTTTTTCGCAAGCTTAATCATCTCATCAAGTGTACTAATTCTTCCCGTGAATCCATCTTGATGAAGAGTAAGCTTTCGAAGCTCATCCATCGTCAAATCCGATACTTGTACATTGGCATTCGCAAGACGCTTTAAGTTCAAATCGTGTATCACTGCCAATTCACCATCTTTTGTTTGCAACACATCAATTTCAGCATACTCTGCTTTTGCATCAATCGCACCTTGCAAGGCCTCTTTCGTATTCTCTACTCCTTTGGAAACATATCCACGATGCGCCATAATAACGGGTTCTTTATATGAATTCGTAATAAACGTCACAATAAAAGCAACAACCACGCCCACGGTGAAAATACCAACAATATATACACCAATAAACTTCAAACGATGCTTTTTAAAAAAACATTTATCTGCTTTTGTTTTGGAATAATCTAAGCCTTCTTCTAATAAAACATCTTCAACTGGAACCTTTTGTAAATAAAGTCTTGTCAATGCCATAATATAAAACGGCGTTACAATAAAACTAAATAAATATAATGTACTCGTCAAAAATACAGATAGGGTAGATTCCGCTAATAAAGCAAATGTTCCTTTGGGATTCGTAAATTCATACACACACCATAAAAGTAATAAGTACAGACCCATAAATAAAACGAACATAATCCCTATCGAGATAAAAAGTCCGACTAAAAAGAATAAGACTTTAAAAAAGCTTTCTTTTACCAACTTTGCACTCTTACGTGCAGCTGTGCGAAATGGTTTTTCTTCTAAAACAATAATAGGAAAAACAAAAATCCATCTCAAATTTAAATACGCAACTACAGCAAAAAGGGTATAATACCCTACTTGCCCCATTGTCGTTTTAAACAATTCTCCTGTAATAAAATTAGGAATTTGAATTTCAGGGATTAGTGCAGATTTATAACCGACGCTTAAAAGAGGTAACAAGATTACCGCATACAAAATAAATCCTGGTAAACAATATGTGAAAAGAGAAGGTAAATACGTTACTGTTTTATACAGAATCGGACGCAATTTTACCCTTTGTCGTTTATGTGCAAAATACGAAATAATGATAAGTACCGCAAATTCCGTAAAAATGAGAAAAAGTGCCAATATCGATAAAATGAAAATAGCTGCGATACCATATGGAGTTTTCAAAAAAGCTAGCAATTCATCGTTTGTCGCATTTGCATAGCCGCCCCAATACAACAACTTATTAAAAGTCATACCGAATAACGGTATAAATACAATGGCTGCTAATAGTTTATAAACAAGCTGAAACGCCAACACATTCCAAAAAGCAAATTGTACTGTTTGAAAGGAATGTTTCATGACTCCTGGTATAGATAGTCTTTTACGGTGTAGCATAAATTCCTCCAAATTCTAACACTATATTTGAGATGGATTCCATATTTCTATTTCAAATCCATCTTTTTTATAATAATATATTCCGCTTAATATGAACACTCTTATACATCCCAAAAAGAGTGACAGGCACACCCCCATCACTCTTTCTCATTTTCACCACACTATTGACGGTCAGTAAGACCCCCACTGACTAAAATTTCACCTTATTTTTTCTCTAATCCTTGTCCAAATGCTTTTAAAAAGCTAAATCCAAAAGTAATGGCTCTGTTAATATCCGGGTCTTTTAATACTTTAAAGAAGTCCATAACCTTTGTTTTCCTACCCTTTTTTAATTCGTCTGTTGCAAATTGTAATCCTGTAACTAAACCCGATGTCACCTGTTTTGTTACTTCTGGATCAACAGAAGATAGCGCTTCTCCTGCCCCCATCATATTATTTAATGCATTTTTTACCGGTTCACGATTTAATTGCTCAACAGCAATTTTAGAAACATCTTCTTTTGCAGCAAGCAAACTAATTGCTGCATCTAATATGCCAGCTTGTTGCAACTGTGCTAACAATTGCATCGTCTCTTCTACCGCTTCACGATTCTCAGCTAATTGGGTTAGCAGTTCATCTGATAACTGTTGTTTCTTTTCTGCTTCTGTAATGACCTTTTTCTGAATCAATGTAATTTCTTTTGCCACGTTCTTCGCCCCCTAGTTCTGATCCACAAGTGATACGTACTGCTTTCTCTGCCATTTCTGCTGAATTTCAACACCATTTTGCGGATGACGCTTTTTATCTCTTGGGTTTGAAGCAGGAAGTGGACGATTTCCTTTTTCACGTAGTACACGCATTTTCACCATCGTTTGTTTATAAGCCGGTGTACACGTATATAGGTCTGTCGCTGTTCCTGTTAAAATATTAATCGCTTCTTCATTTACTGTCGCATGCATCGGTAAATATAACTCGTTTCCAGTCACACGATCTGTAATAAGTGCCTGTACTTTGATTTTCCCAAACGGTGATGTCAGTTCTACAAGGCCACCATCTTTCACATTCCGCTCAGTAGCAAGCTCAGGCGAAATCTCAACAAACACCTCAGAAATTTTGGATAGAATCCCCACTGATTTATTTGTCATATTTCCTTCATGGAAATGTTCTAACATACGACCATTATTTAATAATAAATCGTAGTCTTCTGGCGCTACAACTGGCGGCACCCATTCATCTAGTGAAAGACGGGCTTTTTTATCAGGGAAATTAAAACCATCGACATATAATAACGGTGTATCACTACCGTCATGACTTCCCCAGCATAAACTGTTCCATCCTTCTAAACGATCATATGTTGCTTGTGAATAGAGCGGCGCAAGTGATGCAATTTCATCCATAATTTCACTTGGGTTCTCATAATTCCAATCCCCACCAAGTACACGTGCTACTTTTTGTAAAATCCACCAGTCTGGTTTAGAATCACCAAGCGGTTTCATAACTTCATATAAACGTTGAATACGGCGCTCTGTATTTGTAAATGTTCCCTCTTTTTCTAAACTTGGTGCTGCTGGTAAAATAACATCCGCAAAGCGCGCTGTTTTTGATAAGAACATATCTTGAACAACAAGGAAATCAAGATTTGCTAAAATATGCTGTACATGATTTGCATTTGAATCTACTAAAGCCATTTCTTCTCCCATAACATACATACCACGCAATTTCCCTTCTTCTGCTGCAAGTAGCATCGCAATGTTATTTAGCCCTGGCTCTTTCGGAATCGTAGTTCCATATGCTTTTTCAAATTTCGCACGCATTGCATCATCCGATACCGCTTGATAACCTGGAAGCCAGTTTGGTAATGTTGCCATATCACAAGCACCTTGTACATTATTATGTCCGCGGAGTGGATATGCACCTGCACCCGGGCGACGATAGTTACCTGTTACAAGAAGTAAGTTTGAAATCGCTGCAGATGTTGTACTTCCTCCTGTATTTTGTGTAACACCCATACCCCAAAGTATACAAGTACCATCTGCTTCATATACCATACGAGCCATTTCTTTTAATGTATCTTTAGAAATACCTGTAATACTTTCCGTATAATCAAGTGTATATTTTTCTAACATCTTGCTATATTCATCAAAATTCTTCACATTTTCATCTAAGAATTTTTTATCATGCCAATCTTGATCAATAATATATTTTGTTACACCAGCAAGCCATACATAGTCAGTTCCTTGGCGCGGATGAACAAATAGATCAGCACGCTCTGCCATTTCATGTTTGCGAAGGTCCGCTACAATTAGTTTTTGTTCATGCAATTTGTGAGCACGTTTTACACGTGTTGCAAGTACTGGATGTCCCTCTGTCGGGTTTGCACCGACAACAATGACTAGTCCTGCCTCAGCAATATCTTTCACTGTCCCAGCGTCACCGCCCATACCAACAGTTTTAAATAAACCATCTGTTGCTGGCGATTGACAGTAACGAGAACAGTTATCCACATTATTTGTTCCATATATTTGACGAGCTAACTTTTGCATTAAATAGTTTTCTTCATTTGTTACTTTTGAAGAAGAGATAAAGCCAAATGCATCACTACCATGTTCCGATTTAATATGTTGCATATTAGACGCAACAACTTCTAATGCTTCTTCCCATGATGCTTCAACGAACATATCCCCTTGACGAATCAAAGGCTTCGTAATACGGTCTTCACTGTTTACAAAGTCCCATCCGAACTTTCCTTTCACACATGTAGAAATTCCGTTTACTGGTGCGTCTGATACAGGTTGTACTTTTAAAATTTGACGATCCTTCGTCCACACTTCAAACGAACAGCCTACACCGCAAAATGTACAAACTGTTTTCGTCTTATTAATCTTCGTTGCACGCATTGCAGATTCAACTTCTGAAACTGCTAAAATACTACTATATCCAGGTTCTACATCCTTTACAAAATCAATCATTGGGTCTAAAACATTTGGTTTCAATCCAGTCATGAATCCAGCTTCCCCAAGCATAGATTTTTCCATTAATGCGTTACAAGGGCAAACTGTTACACATTGTCCGCAACTAACACAAGAGGAATCGTTAATACTCACCCCATTATCCCAAATAACACGCGGACGATCTAAACTCCAATCAATCGATAATGTTTCGTTTACTTGTAAATTCTGACATACTTCTACACATTGTCCACAAGCAATACATTGATTGGGATCGTAACGATAAAATGGATGAGTCATATCCACTTCTTTTGCACTAACTTTCGGTTCATATGGATATTTCTGTTCTTCAATTCCCATCATATGTACCGTATTATGGACTTTACAGTTCCCGTTATTATTATCACATACTGTACAATACAATAAATGATTCTCTAATATTCGATCCATCGCTTCCGTTTGTGCTTCTTTTGCGCGCGCTGATTGTCTTTCGATATGCATACCATTTTCTAATTTCGTTGAACAAGCACGCATTAATTTTCCATCCACTTCTACAATACATGTATCACAAGTTTGAATTGGATCAACCTCTGGTACGTGACAAATTTGTGGGTGCTCTAAATTACTTTCGTTAAATAATTGCAGTATCGTCTTTTCACCAGATGAAAGAAATTCCTTTCCATCTACGGTTACACGAACCGTTTGTTCTGCCATAGTTTCCCCTCTCCTTACAACTAACTGTACAATATAGTTTTGAATCCGTTTTCAAAACTATATTGCTGTACATTTTTTGAAACGCTCTGTTGAAATCCTATCTTAGAAGTCGATTCTTGATGCTATAAGGTATACTACAAAAGCCTAAAATGACACTATTCTACTACTCTATTATATCTCACATATACAATAATCACCAAATAATCTTCTGATAATATAGATAACGGATGCTTTTATATTTTCAATGTTTTATGATGAATAGGAAGAAAAATACATACGAAGGGGAAAATAGTATGGAGCCTGTCCAAGAAACATATAAAATGATACGTTATCAAGGAGGAGCCTTTTCCGAACGAGAAGATGAAGTTGTTACAGAATCCCCTGTAACAATTAAATTAAACGGGGAAGAATATGTAACAGTTGTATGCACTCCAAATTATATTGAAGATATGATAATAGGTTTTTTAATTTCTGAAGGAATTATTGCTTCTTATGAGAACATTGATGAGTTATGGATACAGAAAGACAAAGGGGTTGCTCATGTAAAAACATCACAAATCAATCCACTCTATCAAACGCTATATAACAAACGATATGTCACTTCTTGTTGCGGCAAAAGTAGACAAGGGTTTGTTTTTGTAAACGATGCAGCAAAAGCAAAAACTTTACATGATATACATGTAACAATTACTCCAGAAGAATGCTTTCATTTAATGAGCACCTTACAGCAATCTTCTACTACGTTTCGTCAAACAGGCGGGGTTCATAATACCGCCCTGTGCGATCGAAATACCGTTCTCATATCAAGAATGGATATTGGAAGACATAACGCATTAGATAAAATATATGGTCATTGTTTACGTAATAACATATCTGTCAAAGGAAAAATCATCGCATTTAGCGGTCGTATTTCATCTGAAATTTTACTCAAAGTTTCTAAAATCGGTTGCGAAATTGTTCTTTCTAAATCAGCTCCCACAAAATTAGCATTACAGCTCGCTCATGATTTAGGCATTACTGTAGTTGGGTTTATTCGTAATGACTCCTGTAATATTTATACTCATCCAGAACGAGTTGAAGGATATATACCAGAAACAAAATGATTCCTGCTAAAGGGATCGTTTTTTAGTTATAAAAATGTAATATATTTATTTGTTGAATAGTTAATAAAGTTAATATATAATTTCATTACATAAAGTGAATTACTAAAAAACAAATGAAGACACCTGTCTTCCTCGCATATATCTTCTTATTCTTTTACAAATTAAGAAAGAATACGTACAGAATATGTTTATGAATACACAGTAGATGTTCTATCAATATAATCATCAGACCCTTACGGATTACAAATTTCTTCTTTAAATATTAAAGCAGATTATTTATTTTCCTATAAAGCAGGATAAACTGAGGAGGTTACAGCTATGGAAATTCGTTTATTAACAAAAGAGGATGCAAAAATTTATTTAAAAGTGTGTATGGAAGGATTAACACAAAATCCAGAAGCCTTTAGTTCCTCTTATGAAGATGTATTAAAACATGAGGATCCTATTGCTGCAATGGCAAAACGGTTAGATAACCCTAATAAATATACAATTGGTGTCTTTAAAGATAATGATTTAATTGGAATTGCTACATTAGAAACAAAGTCATTTATTAAACAAGAACATAAAGCAAAAATCGGCTCTGTTTATGTCTCTCCAAAAGCTCGTGGTCTTGGAGCTGGACGTGCATTAATAAAAGCTATTATTGAAAATGCATATAAACTACATGTTGAACAGCTCATGCTTGATGTTGTTATGGGAAATGAAGCTGCGAAAAAATTATACGAATCGCTTGGCTTCCAAACGTATGGCGTACAAGAACGTGCCTTAAAGCACAATGGACAGTATTGGGATGAAGAACATATGGTTTTATTTTTAAATGACTAATTGTATAGCATCAATTTATATAAAAAACACCTTTCGATAAAGGTGTTTTTTCTTACAACAATGTAATGTTCCCGTCATCTTATTGAATGGTTCTATTCCCTCCTCTTCGCTATACTAAAAGTACGAAATCACAACAAAAAGACATGAGAGATGAAAAAATAATAGAAGTAATAGAATGAAATCAGTAATTGGAGGAATAACAGATATGAAACAGCACAAACATCTTATTTTGTTCATTTTTGGTACAATAATCGTCACTTCAGGATTAGCAATTCTTCCTTGGTTTATTGTATAAAGCTTCTATCATTTTTTGATTCCTTCCTATACAAAAATCCCCTGTACATAGCATACAGGGGATTTTTACGTACAAATAAAAAAGTTCATTGTTTCTCAAAATGAAACAATGAGCCTTTACATCTATTATAGAATTCCGAAAAATTTATTAGCACACGTCACAATAATTAGCATAGATACGGCAATACACATCACAATAGCATTGCGCTCTTGTTTATCTTTTTGTAAACGTTCTTCTTTTTTACTCACGTGTATAGTCCCCTTTATAACAATAAAAAAAGTGTGAGATAGGAGATTTTCCTTATCCGATGCGAGGTGAATACGAAATTCCTCACTATCTCACATACACAATAGAATGGAATTGTCATTTTATAAATAAAATGACATGACGTTATGTCGCAACATAGGGTATTTTGTGTCGCTACGCTTTCTATTATAAAAAAGAGTTGTGCAAAAGTAGTGCATTTTTTATGTCAATTGCCTTAGTAGAAAAAATACACTACAATTCAATCACGTAAACAGAGTTTTTTATTATTTTCATGTAAACTATACAAAGTAGAATGAATGTTTTGAGGTGCACAAGACTATGATTAAAATCTTATTAGTAGACGATGAAGAACGCATGTTGCGATTGTTAGATTTATTTTTGAGCCCACGTGGTTATTTTTGTATGAAAGCCAATTCAGGTATAGAAGCTCTTGAACTAATTCAACAAAAGAACTTCGATATCATTTTGCTAGATGTGATGATGCCCAATATGGATGGATGGGATACATGTTATCAAATCCGTCAAATCAGCAATGTTCCAATCATAATGTTAACAGCTCGTAATCAAAACTACGATATGGTAAAAGGACTTACAATGGGAGCCGATGATTATATTACAAAACCTTTTGACGAACAAGTACTAGTTGCACGAATTGAAGCTGTACTGCGCCGAACAAAAAAGGATGGTTTTATAAGCTTCAATGGCATTGAATGGGATAAAACAAAACATACTGTTACTGTTTACAGCGAGAAAATTCCCCTTACACCTATCGAGTTTTCATTACTAGGACTGTTTTTACAAAATACAAACCGAGCTTATAGCCGTGATGATTTAATTGAAAAAATATGGGGTTATCAAACAGATATTGAATATCGTACTGTTGACTCACATATTCGCAATATCCGTGATAAATTACGAAAAAAAGACTTTCCTGTTGAAAAATACTTAGAGACTATCTATAAAGTGGGATATAAGTGGAAAAGCGAATGAAAATAATAATGCGAAACTTTTCTAAGTGGGACATGACTCACCTCACACTTAGAATTAGTTAAACAACACGTGATAAAACTTTGGTCAGTGGTGAGATTTCTTCCGCTGGCCATTAATGTGAAATAAAGGTATGGTGAAAAAATGAACAAACTTTCGCTCAAAATTGGTACATATTTCTTAATATTAGCTTTATGTATTGAAACAATTGCCTTTGTATCTTGTCATACAAGTCTGGCGAACATGCGTATCGAGGAAGAAAAATCCGCCCTTTTAGAAAAAGGAAAGCGCTATAGTAACTTTATTTCAAGACGTTATGGGCCACGAACTTTTGAACATGCTGCAGCAATGGAATCACATTCTAATTCAGATACAAAGTTAGTCATAACAGACACTAATGGGCAAATCCTTTCCTCTTCTGATCCGGTAACACAAGAAATGAAAAAGCAACTTGCCTCCAAAATAAACTGTACTTCAATAGATGGAACTTTGGTTGAGAAAAATTGGAAAACATCGAAATTTATTTCAACAGCAACGCCAATTATCATTCATAGACAAATAGCTGGGTATGTACATATGTTTTTAGATACAGCCTTCTTAGAAAAAATGATTCTTCGTTTAACACGTCAATTTATTATTATAGGTATACTAACTCTTATTTTAACAACCATTTCTGTATTTATCTTTTCTCGTGTCATTACCGATCCTCTTATTAAAATGAAACGTGCAACAGAAAAAATGTTAAAGCTGAATAAACCAATTAAATTAGGAATTAAACGCAATGATGAACTCGGTAGTTTAGCAACAACAATTGAAGAATTATCCAGTGAATTAGCCTACATGAAAAAAGAAAGAAATGAATTTCTTGCAAGTGTAGCACACGAACTGCTCACACCACTCACATATATGAAAGGTTATGCGAAAGTTGCTAAAAGAGATTCTTTATCTAAAGAAGAACGTGAAGAATACCTACAAATTATCGAAGATGAAACCGATAGTGTAACAGGACTCGTTCAAGATTTATTCGATCTTGTTCAGCTAGAACAACATCAATTTATTATAAAAAAACAAAAAGTTCCACTCTTGCCTTTTCTAGAGCGCATGATTGAGAAAACAAAAACTACACTTGCTAAAAAACAAATGAAAATTAAGTTCTACTGTGTAGATAACCTCGATGTATGTATGGATGAACGCCGAATGGAACAAGTTATGCTAAATTTATTACACAACGCCTATCAGCATTCTTATGAACAATCAATTATTACTGTACACGCATCACAAAATGAGAATACTTTTTCTATAAGTGTGCAAGATGAAGGAGAAGGTATTCCACAGGCAGATATTCCACATATTTTTGATCGTTTTTATCGAGTTGATAAATCAAGAACTCGAGCTACAGGGGGGAAAGGAATCGGTCTAGCTGTTGCAAAAGAAATTGTTGAATTACACAGCGGCTCCATTCAAGTAAAAAGTAAGTTAAGAATTGGAACTGAATTTATTATTGAATTACCAATTGAATAATATGTACGTTAAATCACCAGTAGTGTCTTTACTTCAAAACTGCTGGTGATATTATATTAATAGCCAATATTTATTCGCAAATTATTAGTAAACACATTAAAATACTACTAGTACGAGCTGACCTTTTGAAATTATTCTTATTTCAATATACAATGTAAATACAACTGTGAAAGGTTCGGAGGGTGATACGATTGGAAATCCATGTATTAACAAAACAAGAGGCAGAAATTTACTTAGAACTTCGTGTAGAAGGATTAAAACAAAATCCAGAGGCTTTTAGTTCTTCTTATGAAGATATTATTAATAAAGAATGCCCGATTGAGTATAAAGCACAGAAATTAGCACAAGATGAAAACTATACACTAGGTGCATTTAAAGACGGTAAATTAATCGGGGTTGCAACCTTGGAAACGAAACCATACGTGAAACAAGAGCATAAAGCAAAGATTGGTTCAGTATATGTATCTCCAAAAGCGCGTGGGCTTGGAGCAGGAAAATCCCTCATTAAAGAGTGTATTGAACTTGCAAAAACATTAGAAGTAGAACAAGTTATGCTTGATGTTGTTGTCGGAAACAATGGTGCAAAAAAACTTTACGAATCATTAGGATTTAAAACATTTGGTGTACAAGAGCGCTCTTTAAAATATAACGGCCAGTACTGGGATGAAGAGCATATGGTTTTATTCTTAGATGAAGAAAACTAATAAAAAAGTCCTCAAGTATGAGGATTTTTTTATTACCATTTTACATTGCAAACCACGCATTATATAACAACTGAATTACCTCTTCAATCTCTGCCTCTGATAAAATAGCAAACCCAAGTAAAACTGTATTTTTTGAAGTAGTCCCTTCTTTATAGTACATAGAAACTGGATATACTTTTATACTATTTTCAGCTGCTCTTTTTATTAATTCTTCTTCTAACATTTCATTGTGAACCTTTAATAAGATATGTAAGCCAGAATCTTCTCCGATTACTTCCACCTTATTAGAAAAGTACCTTTCTATCGCTGAGACAAGAGCATCTCTCTTTTTCCGATAAACGACTCGCATCTTATGAATATGTTTTTCCCAATATCCTTCATTTAAAAACCTTCTAATGATTTCTTGATCGATTCTTGAAACACTTTGTGTATAAAATAAATATTGTGTTTGATACAACTCAATTAGCTGTTTAGGCAGCACCATGTAGCTCATACGTAATGATGGAAGCAATGCTTTTGAAAATGTTCCCATATAAATTACATTTCCCTCTGTATCAAGCCCTTGCAATGCTGGAATCGGCTTTCCAGAGTAACGAAACTCACTATCATAATCATCTTCGATAATATAACGTCCACGCTCCCCTTGTGCCCATTGTAATAGTTGCATCCTTCTTTTAATTGGCATAATCATTCCACACGGAAATTGATGAGATGGAGTAACGAACACAACATTTGCATTACTACCTTCTAAATCTGAAATACAAATCCCATCCTCATCAAGCGAGAGCATCTGAACATTTTCTTCTCCTTTCTCAAAGGTAACCAATTTCCGGTGATATCCTGGATTTTCAACTGCAAAATGACTTCCCTTTAGCAGCTGAAACAACATTCTTATTAAAAATTGTGTTCCGGCCCCTATTACAATTTGACTTGCTGAACATCTCACACCTCTTGATTCATATAAATATTTCGCCATCTCCTCACGCAAACTCGCTTCACCTTGGGGATGGCCAAGAAAGAGTAGATCCTTATTTTCTAGTTGCCATACCTCGTTTGAAATCTTTCGATAAACCGAGAATGGAAATGCATTTGCATCTACACCTGTTTGTGTAAAATCATATTTATATTTCTGTTCCCTATGCAGTACTTCCTTAACAACTTCTCTTTTTTTCACTGTATGTACCATTTGTTCAATTTCACATACAAAATACCCCTTACGTGAAACTGATTCAATATATCCTTCTGCAAGAAGCTGTTCATATGCCGATTCCACTGTATTTTTACTTACCTCTAAATGCATCGCTAACTTTCTTTTTGCTGGGAGCTTCGTCAAAGGAGGGATTTTTCCACTTCTTATTTCTGCTTTTATATACTCGTATAACTGTACATACAGTGGGATTTTTTCCTCCATATTCAAATTTGGTGTTAATTCTAACATGAAATCTGACCCCTTTATAAAATGAATTATTGATACTTTTTATAGTACCAGAAGTTATATATAATTCCTTCTATCATGTGAATTTTTAAAAATCAATCTTAGAAAGGAACATCATGATGATGAACAACAACAGACGACTCGGCCTCATTATGATTATTACAGGAGCTACTTTATGGGGAGTATCAGGTCCGATGATTCAGTGGCTTTTTCAACATACTAAGGTATCATCTATCGATTTTTTAGTAATTCGCCTATTGCTTGCTGGGGTCTTTATTTTATGTTTCTTACTTACCAAAAAACAAAATATATTTCGTATTTGGCAACACCCACGCCATCTTTTACAACTTATCATTTTCTCTATTCTCGGGATGCTTGGCGCACAGTATGCTTTTATCGAAACAGTGCATATTAGCAACGCTGTTACCGCTACTCTATTTCAATTTTTAGGGCCAGTTCTCATTACTATTTATGTTGCAGTGCAACATAAAAAGCTTCCTTCCATTATGCAAGTATTGGCAATTGTCTCTGCCCTGACAGGAACATACTTTATCATTACAAATGGATCCGCCCAAAATATTGTCTTATCGAAAGAAGCGATTTTATTTGGGGTGTTAACAGCAATTGGTTTTGCCTTTTACACGCTGCACCCAGCTTCCCTTATTAAACAATGGGGGACGGCTCTTATTATTGGCTGGGGTATGTTAATCGGGGGTCTTGCACTATTTATTTGTAATCGCTTCTTCGAATGGAAACAACTTTCACAAACCTTTACGTTGCAAACATTCTCTATGCTAATTCTAATCATTGTAAGTGGAACACTTTCTTTCCTTCTTTACATTGGTAGTCTAAAATATTTATCAGCAACAGAGACAAGTATTTTATCTAGTATTGAACCGCTTGTAGCAGCTATTGTTTCCATCACTTGGCTAAAAGAATCTTTCGGAGCATACCAATTACTAGGCGGTGTGTGTATCGTCATTGCTGTTATTTTCTTAACAATGCCAGCAAAAGATGCAGAGCCTACATTTACAACTGAACAAATATAGTACAAAATGTCAAAAGAGGTCATACTAAACTTATGACCTCTTTTTATGAATTAAAAGGAATTGTCCTGTCTTCTAGCAAATACAATTACACTAACTATGAAAAATAGGAGTGTGGCAAGATGAAAAAAATTGGAACCGTGCTACTTTTCTCCTGTATCATCACTGGCTGTACCTCACTAGGGCAAAATTCCAAGGAACCGATAAAAGAAATAACCGAAATCTCTAAACCTCAAACTAACGCACCCACCTTTTTTCACCTTAGTGTCTTAAAGGATGTTTACTGGCAAGAAAGCCCTTCCTTTGTAGAAGGAAAGATGCCGTTAAAAGGTATTGAAGGAAAGATTGCAATTGCAGATAGTACTTTCATTGCCAATGAGAAAAATAAACAGATGTGGTTCTTCCTCGATCCACAAATGCCATCTGGTAAACTATCTATTATTGCTCTAAAACAAGGATCTACAACACCCACTCCCGTACTCTTTCCAGATGAAGCTTCTGAACAGACTTGGACTACTCCTACTCCCATTCATTCAAATACAAAAGAACTACCTCTTCTTATGTCACTGTCTTCCCCCGGATTATGGGTATTAAATGTATATATTGATGAGAAATATTATGAGCAAATTGTTATTCATGTAGAAAAGAGTGACAAAGCTTAATTTCTTCCTTACAACAATGTAATTCTTATGTCATCTACTTCGATAGTTGTATCTCCCTCTCTCTCTTATACTAAAAATAAGAAATGCAACAACAAACAAGGAGAGATGAGAGATGAAAAAAGTGATGGATGTTGTAGTGGCAGTGGTAGAGGTTTTCGTAAATGGAAAGCAAGTTGCAATGGAGTTGAATAAATAATGCAGAGCGAAATATTTATTACTAATCATATAAAACAATAAGCGGGAGTACGATTTCTTTATTGTTTTGATCTCTTATCTCAATAAAAAAGCAGCGCCCTTCTAAGAAGATGGCACTGCTTTTTTATTATTATTTTAAATAACTTGGCATTTTTGTAATTTGCGCTACTCCTGATTCAATTGCTGCTTTTGCTACTGCAGCTGCAACACTTGGGACAACTCTTTTATCTAGCGGATTCGGAATTACATAGTTTTCATTACGTTCTTCATCAGTAATGATGTTAGCGATCCCATATGCTGCAGCTAATTTCATTTCCTCTGTAACATCTGTTGCACGTACATCTAATGCCCCACGGAATATACCAGGAAATGCCAACACGTTATTTACTTGGTTTGGATAATCAGAACGCCCTGTTCCAACTACAACAGCACCAGCCTTTAGTGCATCCTCTGGGTATATTTCTGGGATTGGATTCGCCATTGCAAACACAATTGGTTTTTCACTCATTGTCTGTACAAGTTCTGTTGTTAACACATTAGGAGCAGATACACCGATAAAAATGTCTGCTTCATAAATCGCTTCTTTTAATGTTCCACGTATATATTCGCGATTTGTTTTCTTTGCAATCTCTATTTGTGCCGGATTCATCCATGATTCACCCTCACAAACAATTCCTTCTAAACTTACTAATGTAATATGCTGCGCTCCAGCTTGTAACAGTAATTTAGCAATTGCTATCCCTGCCGAACCAGCACCATTAATGACAATTTTCACTGCATCCATCTGTTTGTTTACAACTTTTAACGCATTAATAACCGCAGCTAAAACAACAATTGCTGTTCCATGTTGGTCATCATGAAACACCGGAATATTTGTTTCTTCTTTTAAGCGCTTTTCAATTTCAAAACAGCGCGGCGCTGCAATATCTTCTAAATTAATACCTGCAAATGTAGGTTCTAAGTTTTTAACAATGGTTACGATTTCATCTACATCAGTCGTTCCAAGACAAAGCGGAAATGCATCTACATTCGCAAACTTTTTAAATAAAATACTTTTTCCTTCCATAACAGGCATGGCTGCTTTCGGGCCAATATCACCTAATCCAAGTACTGCTGTTCCATCCGAAACAACTGCAACCATATTACCGCGCGCTGTATAGTCATAAGCTGTTTCTTCATCTGCAGCGATCGCTTTACAAGACTCAGCCACTCCTGGTGTATATGTCAAACTTAAATCATCTGCTGAATTTACTTCTACTTTACTTGTAATTTCAATTTTCCCTACCAATTCTTTATGAAGTAATAATGAACGTTCATTAATTTGACTTTCTAACATATAAATAAGCTCCTCCTAATTTGACAAGCTAGCTACGTTTTTACATAGCTAGCTTGTATGATAATAATTTACGAAAACATTTTTAATAAAATTGTTGCTGTTACAACCATTGCAGCACCGCCCAAACGCGTGGAAATTTGCGCAAATGGCATTAATTCCATACGATTTGATGCTGATAAAATCGCAACGTCTCCAGTTCCGCCTAATCCGCTATGGCATCCTGTTACAATCGCAGATTCAACTGGGTACATTTTCATGACTTTCCCAATAAGGAAACCAGTCGTTATCATTGTTAATACTACTGATGCACACACCACAACATATCCAACTGAAAGAACAGCTGCTACATCTTTTAATGGGATATATAACAATCCTAAACCAACCATTAATGGCCACGTTAAGCTTGTCGAAATAAATTTATATAAGTGATATGCACCTTGCTCCATTTTTGCTGGCATTAATTTAAAGTATTTTACAAGTGCTGCTGAAAAGATCATAATGATTGCCCCTGGAATACCAATAAATTTAGAAGCAAATCCACCGAAGATAAAGAACGTACATGCAATTAATAAACCTGCTCCCATTAATGAGAAGTCAATTGGTTTTTCTGTATTTTGTTCTTTTAATAATTCATCTTGATCACCTGTTTTTACCAATGCACCATTACCGCTAAGCTCTGGTTTTTTCTCACCTAAGCGCTTCATGTATCCAGCGCTTACAATCGCAAACATATTTCCGATAACCGCTGCTGGCACAAGCTGAGATACAAATGTTGCTGATGATTGATTTAAAATGTCACTGTAAGCTAAGGAAAGTGGTAAAATACCTTCTCCGATACCACCGCTCACAATTGGTACAATGATAAAGAAGAACGTTCGCTTCATTTCAAATCCAAATAATGATCCAACTAATAATCCAACTGCAATAGATGCAATTGTTCCTACAACTAACGGAATAAACATACGAACAAACCCTTGTACTAACACTTTACGGTTCATTCCTAAAACACTTCCGACTACTAAACAAGAAATATATAAATATAAAAAGTTCGACTTTTTCATTAGCATCGTCGCTGCTTCCATTGAAGCTGGATTCATCCAATTAAAAAACACTAGTAAAGATGGAATAAATAATGAAAGAATTGCTGGTCCACCAATATTTTTTAAAATCGGAATCCTCATCCCAATATCACCTAAGAAAATCCCCATGATCATAATGACTGCAAATCCACCAATCATATCAGCAGGTAATTTGTTATATACAGATGCTCCATAAATAATAGCTGCTAATACGATATATAACGGTAAAGGTATAACACCAATTTTAATATTCATAATTTTCGAAACAAAAGACTTTTGTTCCACCTCTGTTGTTTCCACGGGTGATACCGCTTCCACTTTTTTTTGAATCCCCATGTAGGCACCTCCTTATATTCTTATCTACAATATTAAAACGCTTTCAATAGTAAAAATAGTTTTTGTAAGTTTTGTAATTAGTTTTGTAATTAAAAAAAGTATAAGCGGCTTATATAAGCCGCTTATACATACAAACGTATTTTGTTTTCATCGATGCATCGTAATTTACTTACTGGTCTCCCCACATGTTGATAAACCATTTCATTTTCTAAAACTCCAATTTCAGTTAAGAACATTACATACTTTCGAATAGACACCCTTGAAATTCCAACTAATTGAGCCATTTCATCTGTTGTAAATGCTTGTCCATGAAGTGATTCTATTTGCTTCCAAATTAACTTTAATGTTTGTCTTGTTAGCCCTTTCGGCAGCTCTTTATTCACATAAGTTTCTACTTTTTCTTTTTGTAAAATCAACGTATCTAATTCAGACTGGCTAATTTTTTGCTGTTCTTTCATAAAGATAAATTTTTCTCGATATGCGGTTAATGCTTCCTTAAACCTTTCAAATGTAAATGGTTTAATTAAATAATCAACAACCCCATATTGAAGTGCTTTTTTAATACTTCCCATATCATGCACAGCTGAAATCATGATAACATCAATTTCTTTTTCTTGATTCCGAATATGCAGTAGCAATTCAAATCCTGTATCAACAGGCATAAAAATATCAAGCAATATGAAATCTATAGACGATTCCTTTAATATCTCTACTGCTTCTTTCACAGAATTAGCTATATGAACAAGTTCAAACCCTCCTACTTGCTCTAAATAATGCTTATTTAACATCGCTACCATTGGATCATCTTCTACAATCAAAACTTTGATCATATCCCTATCTCATCCCTACTTTTGTATGGTATTTCAATGGTTATAGTCGTTCCCTTCCCTAACAAAGACTCTACCTGTATATCCCCATTTATTCGCTTTAAACTATCCTTTACAAGATACAAACCATATCCTCGATTTTCTCCTTTTGAGGAATACCCTTTGACAAATAATTTGTCAATTTCTTCTTGCCGGATTCCAACTCCTGTATCTTTAACTGTGATAATCATCTTATCATGATATTGAATAGAAATATCTACTCGCTTATATTGACAATTTATCACCGCATCTAATGCATTATCAATTAAATTTCCTACAATTGTAATGAGTTCATGAATAATACTTTCATCATACGGCTCTGGTAAGTAAGAATTTTCGCTTACAATGAGTTGTATACTCTTTTCCCTTGCGTAACTAAGTTTACCAAGCATAAATCCTGCAAATACAGGATTTTTTATTTTTCGCATCACACCACCAATTTCATATTGATGCTCCGAGACCATGTTACTAATATAGGTCTCTAATTGTTCATAATGCTTCATATGTGTAAGCCCTAATACAACATGCATCTTATTCATAAACTCATGAGATTGTGCCCTGAGCGCTTCTGCATAAAGTTGAATATCCGTTAATTGTTCTGCTAATTGCCTAATCTCTGTTTTATCACGAAATGTTGCAATAGCACCAACAATTTCTCCTTTAACATATAAAGGAACTCTATTTGTAACAATGGTAATTCCATAAAGATTTTGTTCCTCATACAATTGTGCTTTCCCAGTTTGTAACACTTCTTTTATACATGAGTTGGGCATATACTTCTCAACATCTTTACCAATAAAATCTTCTTCGAGACCACTTTTCTTAAATAACCGTTTCGCTTCGTTATTAATTAAAGTAACTCTCGCATCTTTATCGACAGCAATAATTCCTTCTTTAACAGATTGTAACATCGTATTCCGTTCTTCTAAAATTTTTGCGATTTCGCTAGGTTCAAGATCAAATAAAATTTTCTTAATATGTCTAGCTAATAAAATAGCACCTATAATTCCAACTAAGATTCCAACACCGACACCGATATAAATAATGTATCTACTCTCTTTTATCCTCTCATGCACATTATCAGCTGAAATTCCGACAGCAACAACCCCCATTTGTTCTCTCGTTTCAGAAAAAACAGGTACAAACACTCGCATAGAGATTCCCAATGTTCCTTCTGCCATTGATACATGTTCTTTTCCTTTTAAGGCTATCCCTTCATCTCCCCCTACAAAGTGATGGCCGATTTTTTGAGGATCTGGGTGAGATTTGCGAATGCCATTCATATCCATGACCACGATAAATTGAACATCTGTATTTTTTAACAACCGATTTGTATACGTTTGAATTTCAGATATATCTTTTCTTCCTGCTAAAGCATCAATTACAAGTGGTGAATTTGCTACAATACGCGCGATTGTTTTTGCTTTTTCAGCTTGACTTTCTTCCGTCGTACGTTCGACATTATGACTAATTAATATATCTGTTACAAGTAAAGAAAGTAAAATAACAGTACATACCAGCAACGTAATCGTTTTCCATAAACTTAACAATTTTTTTCTTTTTCTCATCCCTTTATTGTCTCCCTTATTTCTTCTTTACTACACGCGAAATCTATCTTACTTATTCTTTTTTATGAATACAACGTTTTTTAATACAACTGAACTTTAATCATGCCTCAGCAAACGGGATTTTACGAGGATTTTATCTCCCACCTATTTTCTTTGTTTTTACTGAATCTTGAGATGAGAATATTACCGTTCGCAAATGGTAAAATAATAAATGGTAGCGATTTTTGCAAACGAGAAATATTCATCATTGTCTTTCTCTCCTATCTCCCGATGTATAACTAAACAAAAACAAGAAAAATTCAGTATAAAAAATTATGCTGAATTCCTCTTGTTTTTGTTAAATATAATCATCACTTTCTCTTCTTAACTCCATTTCTGTCCCATTCACTTTGAATTTTGCACATAACTAATAGCTTGACTCCCCATCTGTACCCATGCCTGTTCAAAGCTTTCGCGTGGAACACTTACACTTGCAGTATCACTAAGCGGATCATGAATATAAACTAACTCCTTATCATAACCAATAAGAAGAATACAATGTTCATTGTACGTAATAGAGACATTACCTGCATCTGTTTCCCATGTATCAAATTCATTTTCATCCAAAGGAGCATATGTTGCATTTGTAATCATAACAACTGGCTTGCCCTCTTTTACAGTTTTATAAATTTCATTTATATTTTCACCTGTTAAATCAACAACTTGATTTGGTAAGTATTTATTTGCTAACTGAAAAAGCGGTTCATGATACACACCATATCCTGATTCAGAAAAAGTATAAATATTCCCTACAAACCCTTCATGTGGATTACCGCGTACACCATCATTTGAAAAGGCAACTTTCTGTATTTCATCTGCCAGCGTCATCTTACCTACTGAAACACCTGCGTACTGTAACATCATGGCTAAGCTAGTTACTTCGCAGCCTCTATCTAACTCTGGTAACTGCTGGATAAAAGGTACATTTTGCAATAATACTTTTTCTTCATCTGCATTCCCCAGCGTCTTTTTCTTTTTTGCTTGCGCAACTGGAGTGACAAGCTGATTCTTACCGCTTTCCTTTTGAACAAATTTGTTTGAGACGATTCTCTTTACATTTTCTACACGTTTAGTAACAGGCATTATGCCGCTCCGTTTCATATATACACTACAGATAAATATCCCTAATACAATCAAACATATATACACCTTCCACTTTCGCTTCATTCTTCTATCTTCACGTCCTTTTTAATTCGTTAAATACGAATAAAATGCATCCGCATCTGTTTGAACCATAGGTAAAAAGACAAGTTCTTTTCCCTTTTCAGGTTGTTCCTTTTTTATTTTCTCTGTTAACTGTTGAATATTTGTATTTGTACTATCTATGCCAAGCTCGTCTGCAATTTGTATTACTTTCTGCTCATTTATTTCTCTTAGCACTTGGTAAATATCTTTACCATATAAATCAATATGAAGTTCTTTTGCTTCGGCCTGAATTTTCCCCTCGTATACTTCTTGTGCCAAATCTTCTATACCTTTTCCTTTTTGAGAAATCCCTAGCTGTTTCGCTTCTTCCTTTACTTTCGTTCCATAAATCTCGGTTGCAATCTCTTCTATTTCTTTTCCTTTGGTTGAAACCCCAAGTTTATCTGCTTCATCATTGATCTTGATTGTATTAATTTGATTTATTAAATCCACAATAGATGTATTATCTATTATTATTCCTAAATTCGCTGCTTCTTTTTTTACTTTGGTTTCATAGATTTCTTCTGAAAGAGCCCCCACATCTTTTCCCTCAGTAGGAATCCCTAGCTGTTTTGCTTCCTGATCAACTTCAGTTTCATGAATCTCTTTTTCTAATGTAATTTGTTCTTTACCATCCGTTTCAATTCCTAGTTTTTTTGCTTTTTCCTCTGTATGTGCCACATGTATTTTCCCATCATTTAGTTGTTCTTTACTGCGCTGAACAAAGTCCGTTTCTCCTTTTGACATCATAGAAGAGGAAGCGCCTCCCATTACGCTTAAACTCAACATTCCAATAACAAATAATGACACTATCTTTTTCTTTTCCAAATTTCATCTCCCCTTTACATTTCTTACACTGTGATTTTCTTCTGATGCTTCCTCTTCCATTTTCCCCACATTATCGTAAAAGATATGCTCAATTCGGTTCCTATTAAAATTACCCATGAACATAACTATCTAGCTATCCTCAAAAAGAATACAAAGTGATTACTTTTTCTCTCTTTTGTCCTTCTCATTCTGTGTAAACTCTATTATTAAAAATATTTCTTAACTTTCCCTTAACAAAAAGACGACCTTGTAAAAACAAGATCGTCTCCAATTTCTTTATATTCTTTGATTTTTAGGTAAAATCACTTCAAAACAAGTACCTTCATTCATTTTACTCTCTACTTTTATTTTCCCATTATGCTTTTCTACAATCCAGCTGGCAATTGAAAGACCTAAACCAGCACCTTCTGCCTTCGTTCTTGCCTTATCTCCTTGATAAAAACGGTCAAATAACTTTGGAATCTCTTCTTCTTTTATTCCAATTCCATTGTCTTTTACCTGAATCGTAATTGAACTATTGGTTTGCATGCATGCTACTTGAATCGTTCCGCCCACATCAGTATATTTCATCGCATTGTCTAATAAAATTACCACCATTTGATGAATTCGTTCTCTATCACCAATAAAAGATACTTTAGATTTGATTTCCAATGTCATCTTTTTCTCTTGATACGCAGCAATTTCTGTATAAGGATCTACTACTTCCCTTAATAATTCATCTAATGCAAATTCCTTTTTATACATTTCAATTTGATTCGAATCCGAACGAGCTAATAATAATAAATTAGCAACAAGCTTCGATAACCTTCTACACTCCTTTGAAATTGTAGAAATATCAATTGCCTTTTCCTCTATCGTGGCGGAAGGAGACTGAAATAGTACATCCGTTTTAGATTGAATGACCGCTAGTGGTGTTCTTAATTCATGAGATGCATCAGAAACAAACTGTTGTTGCTTTTCCCAAGAATTACGAATTGGTACAAGAGCTTTTCCAGCTAAGAAAAATCCCATCCCAATTGCACATAAACTTCCTATACTGCATCCAACTATAAGAATTAGCAGTAACGTATGCAACATATCCCTTTCTGCTGTTGTATCGCGTACAAATTGAACTGTCATTTGTCCAAATTCAGTATTATGCTGAAAAGCCAACGCTCGAAAACTCTTCCCTTTGATTTCAATATCCTGAAAACCCTCTAATTGTTCTGGGAAAAACGCTAAAGCATTTTCTTCAAAAACAGGATCAACAAATTTAGGATTCTTATCTATTAGGGCTACTTTTTTTCCATGCCATAACAGTACAGTAATCCTCGGATCTCCAATACGAATATCCTTAACGGATCCTTTTGGATTAGACTTAGAATGTTTCTTCTCTTTTGCTTTAAACATTTCTAGCGAATTATCTACTCCACTATAAATACGATTATATGTATAGCCATAGATAATACTCCCTAGAACTCCAATTAATATAATAAACACTAATGAATTTAACACGGTAAGTTGAATGCGGGTTCTTTGAAACATACTCTTATTTTTCATTGTTCTTTTAACATATATCCAATCCCACGAACGGTTTGAATATCTTTTTGATAACCAAATGGCTCCAACTTTTTTCGTAAATGATGAACATACACTTCAACAATGGCTACCGTTGTATCTGAATCGAATCCCCAAACGCGATCAAAGATTTGTTCACGCATTAAAATCTTTCCACTATTTTGAATGAGGTACTCTAAAAGTTCATATTGCTTTAATGTTAATTTAATTGCTTCTCCATCCACTTGAATATCCTTGTCCTTTCCGAACAATTCGATTCCACGGTAGTTAATGGTTTGCTTTGTTGTTAAATTACCACTTCTTCGTAATAAAGCTCGAATTCTCGCTTTCAGCTCGGGAGCTTGAAATGGCTTTATTAAATAATCATCCCCTCCAAAATCTAATCCTTTCACACGGTCTTCCAAAGAATCTTTAGCAGTCAAAAACAAGACAGGTGTTTCAATTTTGTCATTCCGTATTCTTTGAATTACTTCAAAACCATCTATCACCGGTAACATCACATCAAGAAGTATTACATCATAAATATTTTGTAACGCCAAAAATAAACCATCTTCTCCATTCACTGCTGTATCAACTTCAAACTCATCACATAAAATTTGTGTAATTGATTCCAATAAAGGTGCATTATCTTCTACAACTAATAAGCGCATACCACTTTCTCACCTTTCATCAAATATAAAGTGAAACTTTAATCGGTGGTGATTTTCTTCATCCATCACTGATTATTAGTAGCCCGCGAATAGCGGGATAAATACTTACTGTTATCATTTTTCATAATAACAAAAGAGAGCAGCACAACATACTTATCCTTACTTCCAAACGATTTCCAGTCTTGTATCCGAACACTTCACCTTGCCTTGCTTCCTCTAAATCCTACGTACTTATAATAATTATATATCATTGTCTATGTAGACCTGTCATAACATGAATCATTTTCTCGCTCATTTACCATCCGTTTATATATGTACTTTATTATGAAAGCTATTCCTTAACTTTCCCTTAACAAAAGGAGTTTCAAAAAGGAGAATTTGTACCCTTACAACACTGTAATCCTCATGTCACCTAATTCGATAGTTACAAGACTTGCTACCCGCTATACTTAAAGTAAGAAATGAGACAACAAGCAAAGGAAAGATAAGAAAGCCGTATCTTTTTTACAGATACGGCTTTCTTTTATTTTTGATTTGTACGGTTCGAAATACTAATTGCCCGATCTGTTGTTTTTGCTGCTTCATCTAATGCTTCTTTACTATTTTTCCCATCATACATTGCTTCTAGCGCTTTTACAACTGCATCGCGGGATTCAGGAAATACACTAATAAGTGCACCTTGTGTTGCAACAGATGGTTTTGTTGCTTGTAACTGTTCTACCGTTACTTTTAACTGTGGATATTTTTCATATTGTTGTTTTACTAAAGGCTCATTATATGCATCTGGGTTAATAGAGAAATAACCTGTTTCCGTATGCCATTTTGCTTGTACATCTGCTTTTGTTAAGTATTTCATAAAGTCCCAAGCACCTTTTTGTGTTTCTTCTGAGACCATATTCGTCATCCATAGTGATGCACCGCCAATAACAACTCCGTTTTGTTTCACATCTTCTGGATATGGGATATATGCTACTCCTACATTAAATTTAGACGAATCAATCACATTACGAACACCTGCTGAAGAATCTAAATACATCGCAACTTGTCCAGATTGGAATGCGGCACGAACATCATCCCAACTCGCCCCATACTTTCCTAATGTACCAGCTTTATTCAGTTCATCTAATAAGCCAAATACTTTTTGTCCTTCTTTTCCGTTAAATACAGCTTTTTCCGCTGCACCTTTACGCCCATTTTCTTTATCAACATATAACCCACCTTGTGTTGCCAAAAGCTCTTCAAAGAACCATCCGTAATTTAACATTGAAAAACCGTACTGTTTTACGCTTTCGCCTTCTTTAACAGTTAATTTTTTTGCTGCTTCTTTTAATTCAGCGTATGTTTTCGGTGCTTTTTCCGGATCGAGCCCCGCTTTTGTAAAGGCATCTTTATTATAAATTAATACTGGTGTAGATGAATTAAATGGCATGGAATACATCTTCCCATCAACTGAATAGTAATTCGTAATCGCTTTTTCTAATTTCGATGTATCATATTTATCCTTTTTAATCCAGCTATCAATCGGTGTAATCTTTTTACTATCAATCATATATTTCGTTGTAATTTCGCTAGATTGAACGAGAGCTGGTGATTCTTTTGAAGCTGTTATATTTTTAAACTTCGTTAAAGATTCTTCATAGGAACCTTGAAATTCAGCTTTCACCTCATATTTATTTTGTGACTTATTATAATCTGCAACAATTCCATCTAACACACCTTGCGTTTTTCCACCCATTGCATGCCAAAAGCGAATAACTGTTTTATCTCCATTCTTTTCTACGGGAGCTACTTTTTCCTTTGCTTCAGATTTCCCCTCTGTTTTACTACTTGAACAAGCTGCACCTGATAAAGCCATCGTTGCTGCCATTATAATAACAGCACCTTTTTTCCAAAATCTCATCTCAATCCCACCTTTTCATATGTATGTTTATTTAATTGCCCCTTTTGTTAAACCTTGTTGCAACTGCTTCTGACCTAAAAATAATAAAATTAAAGTCGGAATCACAATAACTGTAACTCCTGCCATCACACTGCCCCAATCTGTTGCAACTTCCTGAGATTGAAGTTGTTTCACCCCAATTTGTACGGTTCTAATTTTCTCATCATTCGTAACTAGAAGAGGCCATAAATACATATTCCATGTTGTTAAAAAGCTATATACACCTAGTGTTATAAAACTTGTTTTACAATAAGGAATGACAACACGGAATAAAAACTTCACATGGCCAATCCCCTCGATAAAGGCAGCTTCTTTTAACTCATTTGGAAGCGTCATAAAATGCTGACGTAATAAAAAGATTCCAAAAGCAGTTGCAAAGAACGGAACCGTCATTCCAGTAAATGTGTTAATCCATCCAAATTGTTGTACCGTTAAAAAGTTCGGTACCATCGTTGCTTCCCATGGGATAAGCATCGTTGAAATAAACAGAAAGAAAATAAAATTTCGTCCTTTAAAATTTAAAAATACAAATGCATAAGCAGCTAAACTTGATACAACAAGCTGCCCAATCATCACTGCTGTTGAAACTATAAAACTATTGTATAAATAAGAAAACAGCGGTACTTTCTGAAAAATATGCACAAAATTATCGAATGTAAATTGTGTCGGGAACACTCTTCTCATTTGAATGTCTTCTGGCGTCATGAACCCTAGCAAAAATGCGTATAGAACTGGAAAAAAGACCATCACTGCGCTTATGGTAAGCAGTATGTATAAAAGAATATGTTGTTTCCACTTATTCGTAATCATTTATAATGCACCTTTCTCTCTGCAAACTTAAATTGAAGTAATGTGGCAAGAAAAATGAAAATAAATAATACCATTGCCTGTGCACTCGCTGTACCAAATTGATGATTCGCAAAAGCTTCTTTATAAATAGAGTACACAATTAAGTTTGTTGCATCGTTCGGTCCACCGTGCGTTAAAATATCAATCTGTCCAAAGCTTTGAAATGCACTAATTACAGTAACTGTTATAATAAAAAATAATGTAGGAGATAGCATCGGTAATGTAACGCGCCGAAGTTTATGTAAATAGCTAGCACCATCAATAGATGCACTCTCGTATAGAGTCGTATCAATATTTTGCAAACCACCTAATATAACTAAAAATGCAAACCCCGTATTTCCCCAAACTGTTGTAACTGATACAGAAAATAATGCCCAATCTGGACTTGTTAGCCATGCAATTGCAGGAAGATTCATCGAACCAAGTATATTATTGAATAAACCGACACTCGGATGGAATAAAAATAACCAGATTACTGCGCTAGCTGCTACTGAAATTCCCATTGTTGAAGAGAATAAAACTCGAAACAAGCCTATTCCTTTTATTTTTTCGTTTGCAATTAAAGCAAGAAACAGTGCAAACAAAATACTAGTTGGAACTGTATATAATACAAAGAGTAAAGTAGATTTTATGCTTTTATAAAAAGTTGGATCAGACAATAAATATTGATAGTTTTCCAGTCCTACGAAAAGATTTGCCTCACCATGAACATCTGTTAAATAAAAACTATAATAGATAGTACGAAATAATGGATAAAACAAAAAAATTGTAAATAATATGATGGAAGGTGCTAAAAATAACAAGCCTGTGCGCAAACCTTTCGTACGGCCCCATAATGCCTTTTTTCTTGAAACTTCTGTTTGAACAGGTGAATTTTCTACCTCAATCATTATTTCGCCACCGCCTTCAACTCTTCTTCGGCAACGAATCGAATCCTTTCATTTGTATCGTTATGAAAGAAACATAGTTTCTGTACTGGAAATTGCAATTTAACTTTATCACCTTTTTTCAAAATAAGTTGTCCGATTACTTTTGCACTCCATGTTTTTTCATTTACTATAAAATTTAAAATTGTTTCATTTCCTAATACTTCTACAGATTGCAGTGTAACTTCTTGGCCATCTTCAGCTAATACGATGTGTTCTGGACGAATTCCTAAGCGCACCTTTTGTTCTGAAAACTGTTGTAAATGCCCCGAAGACAACGGGATTTGTAATCCATCAACATGTAATCCCCCCATACCTTTACCTACGATTCCATTACCAATATTCATGGATGGTGAACCGATAAAGCCTGCAACAAATTCATTTGCAGGATAGTTATATATATCGAGCGGTGTGCCTACCTGTTGTATACTCCCTTTGTTTAACACCATAATGCGATCCCCCATTGTCATTGCCTCAATTTGATCATGGGTCACATAAATCATCGTAATACCTAGTCGCTGCTGGATCTCTCTAATTTCAATGCGCATTTGTGCACGCAACTTTGCATCCAAGTTAGAAAGGGGTTCATCCATTAAACAAATTGGCGCTTGACTTACAATTGCTCGCGCCAGTGCAACACGTTGTCTTTGTCCACCTGATAATTGACCTGGTTTCGACTTTGTATATTCCGTAAGCCCTACCATTTCTACTGCTGCTATCAATCGTTTTTGTCTTTCCTCTTTTGGAATTTTCCGTATTTTCAATCCAAATAAAATATTTTCTTCTACCGTCAAATGTGGATATAAAGCATAATTTTGAAATACCATTGATAGATTTCGATTTTTCGGTTCTAAATCATTTGCAACATTTTCATTAATAAGTAACGCCCCAGAAGTAATTTCTTCTAAACCTGCAATCATTCGCAATAATGTACTTTTCCCACACCCAGAAGGACCAACTAGAACAAAAAATTCACCTTTTTGAATCTGCACCGACACATTTTCAACTGCTATTTCCTTTGAATTCTTATAAACTTTTGACACATCTCTTAATTCAATCATCAGTTTGCACTCCTTTTTTGTTCTTATAACCATACTTCACAATGGCTTATTGAAATCTGCTTTACCTGTAATCTCCGCCTCTTCTTACGTTTGAATGAAGCTTCCTGCAATAATAGGAAAAAACACCTTCTCTACTAGTTACTTTATAAAGAAAAGGTTCCTGAAATATTGATTTCCCTCAGCTTTTTACGTATTTCTAATATGCATGTAGGCAAATTTAAAACACCAATCTACATAGAACAACCTTCTTCTCGCTTAACCCCTATAAACTAGAGTAAATGTAAGAAATATAAATAGATTGTTATATGTAAGCGGGTGTTCTCAAATGTTCTCTACCCTAGTTACGTTGTTACCTTTACTATATTACTTATTTATTAAGTTAGTTTTGATGATTTGTTAACAAGATGTTAATCACATGTTAATATTTTTTTGTTTTTTTTTACAATTTTCACCACATTAATTATTTATTTCTCACTATAAAGTTAGTTATTTCTTTTCTTACAGCGACACAAATTAAATAGAAATAATTTATAAAAATACTAAATTTCCTAAAAATACTTTTTTCCATATTTTTTCTATAATAGTATATAATATGATAGAATTTTATAAATTTATGAAAAGATTAAGAGGCGATATGGGATGAAAAGGTATATTAAAATAAAAGGTATTGGTGTATATGTTCCAAAACGAAAAGTAGATTCTTTTGAAATAGATCGTATGTTAGGAGTCTCTGAAGGCTGGACTTTAAAAAAGGCTGGAGTGAAAACGAGATACTTTGTCGATGAGGAAACTTCTTCTTATATGGGAGCTGAAGCTGCAAAAAAAGCTGTAGCAGATGCGAATTTAACATGGAAAGATATCGATTGTATCATCTGCGGAAGCGGAACAATCCAGCAGGCAATTCCTTCTACTGCATCACTTATTCAAGAACAACTTGGGCTACAGCATTCTGGTATTCCATGTTTTGATATTAACTCAACATGCTTAAGTTTCGTAACAGCACTTGATACAATTTCTTACGCAATTGAATGCGGGAGATACAAAAATGTGGTTATCATTTCTTCTGAAATTTCTTCTGTAGGATTAAATTGGGGACAAAATGAAAGCAGCATTTTATTCGGCGATGGCGCAGCGGCCGTTGTTGTAACCCAAAGTGATCACACTTCTTCCATTATAGCTTCTCATATGGAAACGTATAGCTCTGGCGCACATCTATCGGAAATTCGCGGCGGGGGAACGATGATTCATCCTAGAGAATATAGCGAAGAACGAAAAGAGGATTTCTTATTCGATATGAATGGGAGAGCTATTTTCAAGTTGTCCTCTAAATATATGTTAGATTTTATCGAAAAACTACTTATGCATACAGGTTATTCGTTAAATGATATCAATTTAATTGTTCCACACCAAGCAAGTGGACCAGCTATGAAACTAATTCGTAAAAAGCTAGGCGTCGATGAGGATCGCTTTATGACTATTTTTGAAGACTATGGGAATATGATTTCTGCATCCATTCCGTTCGCTCTTTTCGAAGCAATTAAACAAAAGAAAGTGCAACGTGGAGATAAAATATTATTACTAGGTACTTCTGCTGGGCTTTCTATCGGAGGCATTCTCCTTGAGTACTAAGAAAACAGTATTAATTACTGGCGCACGCGCACCAGCAGCATTGCATTTATGCAGGCTGCTTAAGAAAAACGGACATACCGTCATTATTGCAGATAGTATTCCTTATCCATTAAGCAAAGTTTCAACGAGCACTGATTATTTTTATGAAATTCCTTCTCCAAAATGGAAAACAGATGAATGTATCTCTGCACTACAATTAATTATTCAAAGTCATGATGTAGATTTACTTATTCCTACTTGTGAAGAAATATTTTATATATCCAGACATAAAGAGAAATTAAGCCGATTTTGTCATATATTTGTAGACGAATTTCAGAAACTTGCATTACTTCATAATAAGTGGGAATTTATTCAGTTAGTAACGAAATTAGGTTGGCAAGTTCCTGCAACATATAGAACAAATAACGAACAGATCATACAGGCAATGATTCAGCAAACATCACCCGCCACTCCTTTTGTGTTAAAACCTATTTTCTCTCGTTTTTCTGACAAAGTAACGTTTATTACAAAAGAAGATATTGAAAAAGGCATCACGATGGACAAGCAAAATTATATCATTCAAGAGTTTATAAAAGGAACGCAGCATTGCTCCTACAGTATTGTACAATCTGGGAAGGTATTAGCTCACTCTGTTTACAAAACGGAATTCACGGCGGGTTTAGGTGCTACTATTGCTTTCGAGCATATTAACCATCCAAAAATTGACCAATTTGTTGAACATATCGTAAAGGAGCTAAATTTCTCTGGGCAAATCGCCTTTGATTTTATCATTACAGAAGATGGAGACGCTATTCCGATTGAATGTAATCCACGTACCACAAGTGGATTACATTTATTCGACGAAGAAGTAGTATCCGCTTTTTTTGCTAAAAAGGTGAACAATATGCGCATTCCTAAGCACAACTCCCAATGTGCAATTCGATTAGCAATACTTTTATACGGAACTCCTTACTTAAAAAGCAAACAAACACGTAAACGATGGTGGAAAGTCCTATGTTCCTATCCAGATATTATTTATAGTCGCTCTGATAAAAAAACATTTTTTTATCAGTTTTATAGCATGTATAAATTATGGAATGAAAGCTATAAACATGGACGGACTATTTTGGAGCAAACAACATATGACATATCATGGGACGGTGAAAATTTATGAAAACGCTAGTAACTGGAGGAACTGGTTTTCTGGGACAAAAACTTGCTTTTCGATTAGCGAGTATGGGTTATGAAGTAACAGCAACCGGGAGAAATAAGACAATCGGAAAATTATTAGAGCGAAATGGAATTGAGTTTGTCTATTGCCCTCTTGAAGACAGGCATAGTGTTCTACAAGTCTGTAAAGATAAAGACTATATCTTTCATAGCGGTGCCCTTTCTTCTCCTTGGGGCAAATATAAAGATTTTTACAATGCGAATGTATTAGGAACAAAGCATATTATCGAAGGAAGTCAAAAATCTGGTATAAAACGCCTCATCCATGTATCAACACCGAGTATTTATTTCTATTATGATGAACGACAAGATGTAGTAGAAAATGCGAAACTTCCTGATACATTTGTAAACCATTATGCGAAAACAAAGTACTTAGCTGAGCAATCTATTGATCAAGCATTCAATCATGGTTTACCTGTTATCACGATACGCCCACGTGCTTTATTTGGTCCAGGAGATAACGCCATTCTCCCGCGCCTTATTAAAGTATGTGAAAAAGGCGCTCTACCAAGAATCGGTACAGAAGATGTACTCGTCGATATTACCTATATCGATAATGTTGTAGATGCCTTACTTCTTTGTATGCATTCACCTAAACATACATTAGGTCAAAAATATAATATAACAAATGGTGAACGTGTAAATTTATATGAAGTAATTGAGAATGTGATGAAACGCCTTGGTAAAGAGGTTCAATATAAAAAGATTTCCTACAAAGCCGCTTTTACAATTGCCGCTATACTAGAAGGTATTTCAAAAACCATTTTACTTGGAAAAGAACCTATTCTCACAAAATATACAGTTAGTGTACTTTCAAAAAGTCAGACTTTAAGCATTGATAAAGCTCAAAAAGAACTAGGCTATGCTCCGAATATCAGCATAGAAGAAGGAATCACAAAATTTGTAGAATGGTGGAAAACACAATGAAAATCAAATCCTTAAAGCTATACGATACAGGATATTGTACACACCCTGAAAAAGTTGCATATTCCAAGGGGAGTTGGAGGCAAATTCGATTTCCAGCTACAGTGGGGTTACTTCAACATCCAAGCTTAGGTTATATCTTGTTTGATACCGGATATGCTCAGCACTTTAAAGAAGCAACAAGAAAATTTCCTTACTCTGTATACGCTAAACTTACCCCTGTTCATTTTACAGAGGAGCAATCTATTAAACAGCAACTACTTCTTGATGGCATCCAGCCAGAAGAAATTAAATATATTATTCTTTCTCACTTTCACGGTGACCATACAGCAGGGCTACCTGACTTTCCGAAAGCAAAAATACTAACCTTCGCGAAAGCTTATGAAGATATAAAAAAGAGAAGTAAATTTGGTGCTCTATTAAAAGGCTGCTTAAAAGACACATTACCAATTGATTTAGAACAACGGCTGACATTCATTGATCAAATCCCACCATCAAGCTTACCTCCTACATATGGAAAATTTGAAGAGGCTTATGACGTGTTTGGTGATGGTTCATTGCTCGCTGTTGATTTAACGGGACATGCAATTGGACAATTTGGTGTATTCGTCCATTTACATAGTAATAAAATTGTTTTTCTTTGTGCAGATGCAGTGTGGCTAAGTAAAACGTATGAAAACCTTGTATTTCCAAGTAAGATCGCCAATCTTTTAACTGGGGATGCAAAATCTTATCGTCTCAACATTGAAAAATTACATCATTTATCGCAAATATCACCTGAAATTGAAATTCTTCCAACTCATTGCGAACGCACATGGAATCAAATTAAAGCAGGGGTGTACTATGAATAAATTACGAATTCTCCAGCAATATTTGAAAACAAAATATCGCTTACGATTTTCAACTCGCGAACAATTGGAACAATTTCATAAACAACAAATAAAAAAACAACTTTTGTTCACTGTAGAGATGTCCCCTTTCTATCGCCAGTTATATACACCTTTTTCAAAAGAAATCGAAAAAGGGAACTTGGCTGCACTCCCTATCATTAATAAAGAGGTAATGATGGAAAATTTTGATACATTAAATACAGTTTCTATTTCAAAGAAAGAAGCCTTTCATGTAGCATTTGAGGCTGAAAAGACCCGGAATTTTTCTCCGACTATTCGTAATATAACTGTTGGGCTATCATCAGGCACTAGTGGAAATCGCGGAGTTTTTCTCGTTTCTGAGGAAGAACAAACGATGTGGGCTGGTTCTATTATCGGTAAAGTACTTCCTTCTAGCATTCTACATAAACACACTATCGCTTTTTTCCTACGAGCGAACAGCAATTTATATGAAGCGACAAAAAATAAGCGAATCTCATTTCATTTTTTTGATTTACTAGATTCGTTTCAGCAACATATCGCTCGACTAAATGAAGTAAATCCATCTATTTTAATTGCACCTCCTTCTATGTTGCGAAAAATCGCTCATTGGCAACAAGAAGGACTTATTATGATTTGTCCCAAAAAAATTATCTCTGTAGCAGAAGTACTTGAAGATATTGATAGAGAGTTTATCAGTACAATTTTTCAACAAACAGTACACCAAATTTACCAATGTACAGAAGGCTTTCTTGCTACAACATGTAAACATGGTACATTACATATCAATGAAGACCTCGTTCATATTGAAAAAGAATACCTAGATCAGGAAAGAGGGATATTCGTTCCTATTATTACTGATTTCATGAGGAAAACACAGCCTATAATCCGCTACCGTCTCAATGACATATTAATTGAGAAAAAAACAACATGCGCCTGCGGCTCTCCCTTCTTAGCATTAGAACGAATTGATGGTCGATGTGATGATATATTTATTGGGATAAGTGAATTGGATAAGAGTGAGATATCTATTTTTCCTGATTTCATTCGAAGAGCAATTATGTTTGCATCTAATGAAATTCAAGAATTTAAAGTGATTCAGCATAGCACAGACAAAATTGAGATTAAACTTAAAGTACCACCTGAACATTTCAAATCATGTAAATCTATCGTAATACAGGAGCTACATACACTATGGGCCACTAAAAAATGTGTTGCACCACACTTTTTCTTTTCACATTATGATATTCAGTTATATGATAAAAAACTAAAAAGAATAGAAAACCTTATAAAGCATGGTGAGAATATATGATTAAGTTACATGATATTCATTCTCTACACAGCATCGACTGGACCACAAAACGAGATGGAGCATATGTAAGAGACAGCTTCCTACCACTCTTACAAAATGGCATTACAGCATTTATTGAAAATGTTAATACTCAACTTTTTCTATTAGAAATTGACGATCTTGTATTACCAGTTACTGTTAATCATGAGGAGTTTGAAAATTCATATGTATGTTCTCCTTATACACATTACATATCCTATGCGCTAGAAGAGTTATGGGAATTAAAAAAACCGTGGTTAGAGAAGTTACTAACCTATCCGATTCATCTTATCGGAAGCTGGCTACGACGAACGAATATTAATAAAGTAATTATAGTAAATAATTGGATGCTATCAACAAACCTTTACCATTCTATCAATAAACAACAAATCGAACAGATTACGAATTTACTTGTTGAGAAATTTCCAGAGCATACAATTTTATTCCGTTCTTTAAATAGCGAATTATACCCTACAATTACACAAGCATTGTCTACTGTAGGTTACAATAAAATTATGTCTCGTTCTGTATATTTATTTAATCCAAAAGACTATAAAAAAATGAATCGAAAAACACGAAAAGACTTATTAAATGATAAAAGTTTATTAAAGAAAAGTAATTATGAAATAATTACGAATGAGGAGTTAACAAAAGAGGATATTTTACAGATTTCCGAGTTATACAATCAACTATATATCGAGAAATATTCCGATCATAATCCAATGTTTACACCAGCTTATTTATGGAATGCACTTCAGCATCATTTATTTGAGATAAAAGTTATAAAAAAAGAGGGGATAATTGATGGTGTCATTGCTTACTTTATTAGAGATGGAGTTATGACAACTCCTATACTTGGATATGATACAAACTCTGATCAGCAACAAGGCTTATATCGCATTCTTTCCCTCCTTATTACAATAGATTCTATCGAAAAAAATTTAATTTGTCATTGTAGCGCTGGGGCTGGAGAGTTCAAACGAAATCGTGGTGCAAAACAGCGGATTGAATACAGCTATATATATAATGACCATTTGCCACATAAACAACAAAAAGTCTGGAGAATCTTAAGTTGGATATTAAATACATGTATAGAACCGATGGCAAAAAAACATCGCTTTTAAATAAAAAAGAGATAAGATTCCCTCTTATCTCTTTTTCTATACCCTACATTATTCTGTAGATTGTTTGATAATTTCATTTGCTCCTGCTACTCTTAGCATATTTGCGATTTCTTTAAAACCTCGATTTTCCGCATGCTCTAGTGGAGTAACGCCGTCTCGATCTGCCATATTTACATCTGCCCCATGATCAATGAGTAACTGAACAATTTGTTTATGATTTTCACTGCCATTTCCAAGAACAATTGCTTCTAGTAATGCCGTCCAACCACGGTCATTTCTATAATTCACATCGATATCTGTGCGACCTACTAGCTCTTTTACAACTTCCACATGTCCTCTTTCAGCCGCTGGAATGAGTGCTGTTCCACCATGACGATTTGTTTCTCTAATATTTGTTCCTGCATCAATTGTTAGTTTCACAATATTAACATAGCCCTCTTTGCTCGCATAAAGGAATGGATTTTCTTTATTTTCATCTGGCAATTCAATGTCTGCACCTGCATCGATCAATGCTTTCACTGTCTCAACATGATTATGATACGTCGCTGCCATTACAGGTGTTTCTCCTTTATCCCCTGATACATTTATGTTAGCTCCATCTTTTATTAATTTCATAACTGTTTCTGTATCGCCTAATGTTGCAGAAAGTAATAATTGCTTATCCATTAAATTCATATTCTTTTTCTCTTTGTTCTCTTCTTCCTCTTTATGCGTCTTCTCTTGTTTTTTTTCATTTTTCACTTGAACCGGTTTAGATTCAACCTCTTCTTGCTTCTCACAAGCTACTATCATAATGAAAAGCCCTAACAACATAAATAATAAAAAATTTTGTTTCCTCACAACTACAGCTCCTATGAAAGATAATGTTTTTTTAACCATCCCTTCATCACATGTAACAACTCTTCTTCAATAGATTTATCCATAAGCCCCTCATATTCCTTCATTAATCGAATCATTGTATGCTTATGTTCATAATTTCTTAAAATATGGTTCATGTTCGGAATGATATGCCACTCTGCTTCACCATTAACATATGAAGCAATCAGTTTAGCATGCTCAGGTGGCACTTGTATATCACTGTCTCCCGTAATTGCTAAAACAGGACATGATACTTGCTCTAAATATGTAACTACATTATATTGTAACTGTTCTCTTAGCCATTTTGCATTCACTTTTGTACCTTTGATCCATATAACAGCTTTTGTTGAATGTTGCACCTTTTTCATCAGTACTTCATTTTGCTTTCTTATATGCTGCGGAATTTTCAACATTTTAGATAAACATCCTCTGAATCCTGACGTTATTTCTAACTCGTTAGCAACTTTATCTACTTGTCTCTCGAGCAACAATTTAGATGGTTCTGCTGCACCAGCAAGTAATATTAATCCCGCAACCGATTCTCTGACGTAGACAGCTGGTGCAAGCAAAGCTCCCTCACTATGCCCCGCAATAATAACACGTTTCGGATCTATTTGCGGATGATCCTTTAAAAATCTAATCCATAAAGCAGCATCATCAATAAAATCTGTTATCCCTGCTTTATAGTAATTTCCCTTACTTTTATGAGTACCACGTTTATCATAACGAAGCACTGCAAATCCTAAAGAGGTAAAATAATCAGCTAATTCTTTATATAAGTTTAACTGTAAACGACTTGTATTTCCATCACGATTTCCCTTCCCAGTACCACCAATCAACATAATAACTGGATATGTTTCTGAATAATATGTAGGAATTGTTAATGTTCCTTGAAGTGTAAAAGTACTTTCAATTGTCACAGACAGTTCTTTCCCCATTTCTATTCGCCTCTCATTCTTTTTCAGGAATGATAATCGTTGCAATCGCTCTTCTTTCCTACTATATTCTATGCCTATATTATCAAAAGTAAGAACAGGTATATAATCCAAACAGCTGTTGAAAATGATTCAACAGCTGTTTGGATTATATGAAAAAATCTATTCTGTTACTTACGATGAAGCTGCAATAATTGTAATATCAAGTTTTCCGTATTTCCATCATCTCTTATTTCTTGTGTAATCTTTCCATCTTCCATAAAGAGAATCACATCTCCAATATCTGCTGCTACATCCATCATATGTGTAGAAAAAACAATGATTGTACCACTTCTCTTTATATCTTTTAATAATGTAACAAATTCATTTACCCAATATGGATCTAAACCATTTGTTGGTTCATCTAATAGTAGTAATTTAGGCTTGGCGAGCCACGCTTGTCCAAATAAAAGCCTTTGTCTCATTCCTTTTGATAGTCTGTGTAAACACTCGCTTTGCTTCTCTTCTAATCCAAGTAATGCAATTACTTCCTGAACTCTCTCTTTTCCTACCTTCCGAAAAGCTGCATAGAATGATAGAAACTCTTGTACAGTCATAGATTGTTGCGCATGAAAATCATCTGGCATATAACCAATTTCAGCTACATATCGCCTTCTATTTTCACGCAATTCTATGTCCTGTAACCTTACTGTTCCAGATGTAGGTGAAGAGATTCCTGCTAATATATTAAGGATCGTACTTTTCCCCGCTCCGTTTCCACCGCATAGTACAATACATTCCCCATCTCTACCGTGTAGCGAAGTAGGAAATAATGCCGTTTTCTTTTTATACTGCTTACAAATTCCATCAATTTGCAATACCGTCATTGGTTTCTTCTCCTTTCTAGTCGCCAAGCAGCTAATAATAAGAAGATTACTGTATAGATCGCACTATACATAAAAAGAACTATAACTACTGCCCCACTCTGAAAAAACATCACAAGCTGATCATAGGATTGTCCAAATACTGCCCCTCCCCCTAATTGAATAACAAATATGATTCTTAGCAGTTCAGCCGGATTACAAAACACAAAAACTTTTATAAGCGACGCTATCATCGTATATGGAACAAGATTAAGAATACTAATTACTGCCGTAGGCCACATCATAATGAGTAAAAACCAAACTGCAATTGAAATTGCTAACGCTTGCCACCTTGTCAAAGAAAATGCACCAATTGTTATGCCTAAAACTATAAAAAAGAATATAAGAATAATAGAAAATAAGTAAATTGCTAGTATCCAGCTACTTTTAAACATACTTCCACTTAATAATCCAATCATTACACTACTTCCAAAGCTAAGTGTAAAAAGAATAATTTGCGCTATAAATTGACCAGCAATCTTTCCTATTATATATGAGGATGTAGTTAAAGGATATGTACACAGAAGCCGCCATTGTCCATTTTCCATCTCATTTGCAATTGAAAATGATCCTGCGATTAACATAAATAAAGGGATAATGTATAAAATTAAGTTTAAAATCGTTCCCATTGTGTTCGTATATCCTGCTAAGGATGGTACATTCCGTTCCATCAAAAATAATAAAGAAAGTATTACAATCCAAAGTAATAAAAATGTATACGAGGACTTTTCTCTTACTGTTCTACGCCACTCTGAATAGCATATATTCCACATATCATCACCCTTTTTATAGAAAAAGACAACCGCCTAAGGTTGTCTTTTATCCAGCTATTTGTAGGCTATAAAGCCTCTTTCCATTTTATTTTATATTAATGGGAGTGCCCTGAGTTATTCTCTTTCCCATGTTCCTTCTTCATTTTCCCCATCATTTCTTTATTCATTTCCCATTTATGATCCGTTAACTCTTTATATGAAAGGACTTTTCCAGCATGTTTAGATACAAAGTTTTCAGCATCTTTTTTCTCTTTAAAAGAAATTACATTGTATGCCATTGGCGTTTTAATTGTTTTATCATACACATAAGTAGCTTTATCTAATGAAATCCAATCCTTTGTATGATAATCTCGAACAAATTTTTCTTGTGTTTTTTCATTTTTATGTTCGTCCATCCATTTATACATACAACCAATGTCATCAAATTTTAGCGCTTTACCATTTTCTAAAATAACTTCCGTTGCGAATTGATTATCCATTACTGCCATATTACAAACATCACACTTATCATTTTTTTCATCGACCGCGACTGGCTCTGCGCCCTTCTTTCCACACCCTACCACTGCAAATACTAGGCACATACACATAACAAATACAACATGTTTTATTTTCATCAATATTTCCTCCCTAAAAAGAACAATATACTTCCCATAAGCAACATACTTACACTAATAATCCAAGCTTCAAATTGACTTTCTGTACCTCTTTCTATCTTCGAAAACTGCATACTCATACTTGGTTTATAATCAATTAACATCGATTCATCTGGAATTTTGATTAAATTTTGTAAAACAAGCATCCCAGGCGAATGAAAAAACAACTGGTATTCAGGAATATCCTGCGTTAAAACTAAAAAAAAAGAATCAGCCTTATAAGGTAATGCACTAATACCTGTATGATTTAAATCTACTTTTAAAGCACCATCCCAATAATTACGATGAATTACATTATTCGTGCTTTTCGTAGCTTGTGAGCCATTGATATTACTTAAAAAGGTATTCTCAGCTATTTCATTTTCATTTGCATTTTTTAATTGCACTCCAATAAAGTTATTTGTAACGATGTTTTTTATAATCCGATTATCTTTCGCCTTTTCAACATACATTCCCACTCTATTGTTAGTAACTTGATTCTGCATAACTTCTGTTTCTATCGCATCGTACAAAAGTAATCCTTGCGCATGAACATTTCTTCTATTATTGATAAATTGATTTCCCTTTACAGTCGTTCTTTTCGTACCCATAATCATCGCACCAGTTATATTATATTGTGATATATTATTGCTCACATTCGTACCATCAGAATACATAAGGTGAATACCATAACGAGATTGCCTAATGGAATTTCTTAATATTTGATTATTATCACTTTGCTCTAAATAAATCCCATCCCTTACATTTTTCATTCGAACATTTTCAATTTGATTCCAATGGGACTTCCATAAATCAATTCCATTACCGTTAGCTTCTCCTAGAATACTGCTATTCTGGATTTTCGTATTTTGAGTACCTTCCAACTTCATCCCAATTTGCTGTGTACGAATTTCTAAATCAGTGAAATTATGCCCGGCTCCTGCAACATATACAGCGGCTGTTCCCTCTCTTTTCTTACACTGCTCTATTTTTAGTCGTTTAACAGTAACATTTTCCCCATTCACCTTAATAACAGGTTTATTACCACAAAAACGAATCTTCGTATTTTTCTCTCCTTCCAACGTAATAGGTTTTGATATTTCAATCGTTTCATTATACATACCATTTTTTAGCTTTACAGTTCCGTACGCAGGAGTATCATCAATTTGTGATTGAATTGTTGTTTCAGCATGAATACGAAATGGGATACAAAGTAATACAAAAAATAAGAGAAAAGAAAATCGAATCATTTTCATATGTAATTCCCTTCTCTATCAAATTCTATTTACTTACTCATTTAGGAGAATACCAAAGAGTTGTGTGAGATTTGTGTGAGATTTGTGAAAAAACAATGCACTTTTTGTAATAAATGGAATTTTTGCTAATAAAAAAAAGATGTGTAGCAATTTCTACACATCTTCTATCATTCGCAGCCCGTAATCAATAAATCATCTTCTAACTTAAGTAACAGTGTATCCATATCAATTTCCTGACCAACCTCTATATTTACAGATCGTATATGACCACTAATTCCCACTGCTACTTTCTCCAGTGTTCCGTCATTTTTTCGAATCGTCATTAATTTTTCCCATTCATATACGTAAGATGATTCATCAACGAAAATCTCTTCTACTCTTCCTTTATATGAACTATAAATCTCTTCAATCATTGCTTTCATTCAAAATCTACTCCCTACTTCACGCTTCTCTATTTTCTCATCTATTCTATCACTCCTACAATAAACACATTATATTTTTAAAAATTCAAAATAAAATTCATGAACAAAATGAACAAAATAACGATTATGCGTTTAATAACGTTATTTTTCTAATTATTTACCATACATATTCCATCCTTTATGATAAATAGAAAGGTTTTTCTGAATTTTCAGCATTCATTGAAAGCGCAATCATTTTCAGAGGGGGAGATTACATGTTAGCGGTACTCGGGTTTGCGATGGTCTTTGTCTTTATGTTTTTAATTATGACCAAACGTATGTCAGCATTAGTTGCATTAATATTAATTCCTATTATATTTGCATTAATTGGGGGATTTTATGCAAATGTAGGACCAATGATGCTAGACGGGATTAAGAAATTAGCACCGACTGGTATTATGCTTATGTTTGCCATTTTATATTTCGGAATTATGATTGATAGTGGATTATTTGATCCAATCATTAGTAAAATCTTGAAGATTGTAAACGGTGATCCATTAAAAATTGTTGTTGGTACAGCAATTCTTACTATTATTGTTTCATTGGATGGTGATGGCACAACAACATATATGATTACAGTTTCTGCAATGTATCCACTATATAAACGCCTTGGAATGAATCCGCTTATATTAGCTGGAGTTGTTATGCTAGGAGCTGGGGTTACAAATCTTACACCTTGGGGTGGTCCAACAGCTAGGGTTATGAGTGCACTTACTCTCGATGCTTCACAGTTATTTACACCACTTATTCCAGCAATGATTGGTGGAGCAATATGGGTTGTTTTTGTTGCTTGCTTCCTTGGAAAAAAAGAGAGAAAGCGCTTAGGAATTGTCGATATACAATATACACAAAAAGAAAAGGCACTGATGGATGAACAAGCAGCAACTACAGAAGCTACTAGCTATAAGCGTCCCAAATTATTATGGATTAACTTTTTATTAACAATCGCTCTTCTCGTCTGCCTTATCATAGAGGTTATGCCACTTCCTGTATTATTTACAGTTGCTTTTGCTATTGCAGTTATGATTAATTATCCAAGTCTGGAAGAACAAAAAGAACGTATCGCTTCTCATGCAGGAAATGTATTAGCGGTTGTTTCTTTAGTATTTGCCGCTGGAATTTTCACTGGAATTTTATCGGGGACAAAAATGGTAGATGCGATGGCACAAAGCCTAGTTGCCCTTATTCCTGATGCGCTCGGACCACAGCTTCCTATTATTACAGCTATTATAAGTATGCCTTTCACATTCTTTATGTCCAATGATGCTTTTTATTTTGGTGTATTGCCAATTCTCACAAAAGCCGCTGCAGCTTATGGAATTAGTGCCGCTGAAATGGGGCGTGCCTCTCTCCTTGGACAACCAGTTCACTTATTAAGTCCACTCGTTCCATCCACTTATTTATTAGTTGGAATGGCAAAGGTTGATTTTGGTGAACATCAACGCTTCACTTTACTTTGGGCAGTTGGAACAACAATGGTCATGTTAATAGTCGGTATTATTACTGGCATCATTCCAATATAAAATGAAATAAATATCCTCATCCTTCCTATTCGAAAAGTAGAGACCATAGAAGTCTCTACTTTTTCTATTCTATGTTTTTCTCCGCTATTCGTAGATAGTAATACTTCCACTGGTTAACATTTCATTTTATGAAGAGACCTGAAAATATCTTCTTTCTGGTCTTCCAACATTTCCATATATAAGTTCTGCATAAACCGTCTTTTCAGAAATTAAATACTCTAAATAGCGTCTTGCTGTCGATCGGCTTACGCCTACTTCTACACTCAACATTTCCGCCGTAATTCCTTCTTGTCCAACGTTAGATACATATTTTCTAATTTTTATTAGTGTTAAAGGATCAATTCCTTTTGGGGCATAAACAATTTGATTATATTCCACCTGTCCTTTAAACCACAAATGCTCAATTTGTTCTGCAGATAGTTGCTCAGTTTGTTTTAATTGTTGTATTTTTTTTTGATAGTTTTCTAAACTTTTTTTGAAACGATCAAACATAAGTGGCTTTACAATATAATCCGACACCCCACCTCGCAATGCATGACGGACAATTTCGACTTCTGATGCCGCTGTAATCATAATTATATCCGTATCATTTAGGTTACGCCGGATATATGTAACAAGTTCCGTCCCTTGCATATCAGGTAAATAGACATCCAATAAAACAAGTTGCGGCGAGACAAGATCTAACCACTCTTTCGCTTGTTCTCCTGTTGTTGCAGTCCCAATTACCTTGAATCCCCCTACTTTTTCAGTAAACCGACGATGAATCTCTGCGATGCGAATATCATCTTCTACAATCAGTACTTCAATCCCCTCGTTCATTACAATTCGCCTCTTTCCTTTGGCAATGCAACTATAAACAGTGCACCACCTAGCTCCCCTTTTTCTAGCGCCATACTCCCATTTAAATCTTCAACTAACTCTTTTACCTTTGCTAACCCATAACCTCGTTTTTCTCCTTCTTTTGTCGAAAAGCCTTTATCAAATATACATGTAATTACCTCATCATCAATCCCAAGACCTGAGTCTTCAACTTCAATGACAATCTCTTCTCCAATATCTGTCACAAACATTCTAACTTGCTTTTCATATCCCTGATTATATTCAACTGCTTCAAATGCATTTGTAATTAAATTACCTACAATAGAAACAACATGATTACTATCAATATGCAAACCTAACTTTTGCAAACTACTCTCGCGATCTAAAATAAAATCAATTTTCAATTCTCTAGCTCGATTATAAAATCCTATTAAAATTCCACCTAGCCACGGATTTTGTATACGTTCCATAATAAACTGAACAAAGTCTTGGTATACAGCAGTCTCTTTATGAATAAGCTCCAATGCTTCATCATATGACTCTAATTGGATAAGACCCGAAAGCGTATACAAAAGATTGTTATACTCATGTGTCTGCGCTCGAAGTGCTTCTGTATAACGCCTCGCTTGAGATAGTTCTTCAGTTAACTGATCCATTTCTGACTTCAAGCGAAAACTAGAAACGACTCCCATTACCACATTGTTTACTTTAATAGGTAATCGATTTACAATAACAGCTTGTCCCCTTATATCTAAATATCGATCAAATTGCTCTTCTCCAGTTCGGAGCACTTCTAATATTGAGGAGTTCGGAATAATTTTCAAAATAGAATCCCCGATGATAGTCTGATGTTTTTCAAGAGAAAGAATTTCATACGCCGCCTGATTGACTAAACGAATGCAACCTTCTTTGTCTATTACCATAATTCCTTCTCGTACAGATTGAATGATAGCACTATGTTCCTCATATAGAGAGAAAATTTCTTCTGGTTCAAAACCAAACATTAATTTTTTTATACTACGTGCTAAATATATAGAACCAAATATTCCAATTACTAACCCAGCAATAGCAATCCAAAATACTCTCTTACCGTATGCTTCTGCCACTTCATGAATATCCTCCATAGAAAAACCAACAGATACAACACCGATAATATGATTAGTCTGATCACGAATTGGTACTTTCCCACGTAAAGAAGGACCTAACGTCCCAGTCGCTTTTGAAATATATGATTTCCCATCCGTTAAAACCCCCTCGTTATCCCCACCAACCATCTCTTTTCCGATTCTCTCTCGCAAAGGATGCGCATAACGAATCCCATCTTTATTTCCTACCACGATAAAATCGGCATCTGTTTCTACTCTTATTTTCTCAACAATCGGTTGAATAATAGCAGATGGGTTTTCTTTCTGAAATGCTTCTTGAATTTCAGGTATGGCAGCAACTGTTTTTGCGACGTGTAATGCCCTTTTACCAATTTGCTCTTCCACCGTTTCAGATACAATATAGTAAAAAAGAAAGCTCGTTAAAACAATAACAAAGAAAATGAGTGTACCAATCGTCAATGTAATTCTTGGCTGTAATTTTAATTTTTTAACCTTCAAAATCATTCCCCTAACTTTCATTGCCCATTACTCTGTATAATCTCCTTAATACAAAACAATATGAAAAAATAGCTTATAATATATTAGGAAACCTCCTTAAAAGATGTTGTACAAAATCTACATACTCCCTTTCTTCATCACTACTATCTCCCTGATTCAGCCAATAATCCCCATCTACTAAATCAAACATTTCAATAGCAGTTATTTCCTGACAATTAGCATGTTGCAATACCATTTTCATCAGCTGTAAATCATCATCCCAATTAAAATGTAATACAAAAGCATGTAACAATTCCGGAGTATTTAATTGAGTCAAATAAACATTTACTTCAGCAGGTTCTCCATACAAACAACCATCGATGATTGCTTGTTCGCTTTCTGTTAATTTCAGTCGAATAGCTCCTTTTGTTTCCAATAATAAATCTGCTATTTCAGGATTATGTCTTGCTAAAAACCAAGGAGTTTTCTTTATCCCGGCTGAATGATTCAGTTCCACTCCATTTTCGATTAAACACTTCACAGCTTGTTTATTATTAAACTTAATTGCTTTAGTAAGTACTGACTCATGTAAACGATCTGTTATGCCTGTTTTCGCCCCGAAGGCTAGTAATTCTTTGAATATTTCAATAGGAGCCTTTTTTACAATTACGTAATGCAAAGAAGTTCTTCAAAACTGATCTTGTTCATTTATATCCACCTTTGGCATAGCCCCTATCACTTTTTCAAGATTTTTACTCTTAATTGCTTCAAACAGTATATTCATTTCATCCACCACTTTCGAACTAAAGTCTCTTTTTTACAGAAAATACTGATATCTAAAAATGGATTAAGCCCTTTATCAGTAAAAAAGGATACCTCACAAAAATCAATTAAGCTTATTCAAATGTTAAAAGTTAAGTAAAACTAACATATTTATTGTACTCGTATATCTACTTCCTACACAAGAAATCCCAACTGAAATGCTGTATTACGTTATCTAATTCTATACTTCCTTCAAGCCGGTTCTCTTATCTCTTTTTCTTATTTACAGCATCCAATATAAATACAAACGCTAAATTTTATTTATTATTCAAAAAATACCCAGTAAAATAGAAAGACACGGTTATAAGAAAGTAGGGCGAAAAATGGAGTCAAAAGAACTTTTATTACAGGAAATCGCAATCATTGAAAAATGGGAGAAAGAACAGGAAGATCTTTGGTTCTTTGAAAAGTGGGGGAAAATTCCATTTACTATTCTTGATAAGTTAACTCCAAGGTTTATCCATAAGAAAATTAATATTTTACTAGATGAGCTCATTCAATATCTCAATTCTGGAAGTAAATATTTAATTCATCCACAAACAACAATAAAGAAATTTGAAAACGCAGCTTCTTTAACAGATGTTCAAAAATCCCTTTTAAGTGAGATGGATACAATCGTTGATAAAATTATCGAAAATAGAAAATCTGTCGCAACTGCACAAGGGGCCACAACTGGTTTTGGTGGCATTTTCACCCTAGCAATTGATATTCCAGCTGTTTTAAGCATGTCACTAAACATTCTGCAAGAAATTGCAATTTGCTACGGTTATAATCCTGAAGATATTCAAGAGAGATTATTTATCGTAAAATGCTTACAATTTTCCTCGTCTGATATTGTAGGAAAACAAACCATTCTTCATGAATTAAAACATTTTGATGCTCGTGTCAATCACGACGACAGTATGTCCCAAATTAAATCATGGCGCGAAGTGTTTACTGTATATCGTGACAATTACGGTTGGAAGAAACTATTTCAGATGATTCCCATTGCTGGTATGGTTTTTGGTGCTTATTTAAATCGAAAAACGATTGAAGAAATTGCTGAAGTAGGTAAGATGCTTTATAAGAAAAGAAGGGTACTAGATAGACTAGAAGGAATGAAATACACTTCTAAATAGTGTCTAAAAAGGCGGGCTGGTGCAAAGATATAATAAAAGAGAATATACCACATATATTTCTTGCACCAGAATCCCTCAAAAATTATCAAAGATCTTTCTACGTTTTTCCCCTTTAGAGAAGGTAACTCTATTTAAATATAACCAAAATAGAAATCACATCGTTCCCCGTATCAGCAAAATAAAAGGAATTAAGAATACTAACACATTTAATACGATCCCAATCTTTGCTCCATTATTTTTATCTACTTTATAAGAAAAAATAGCTAAAATAAATCCAATAGGACAAAGAAATAAAGGTAAAACAAGAGAAATCCCCTGAAATACAGTTAAAATAATTTCATTTATAAAGTTAACTATGAGTAAGATCAATAAAACTGGTATTAAAATCGATATACTTGTAGTTACCCTACTTTTTTTTAACAAAATATTCTCCTTTTTATTAAAAATATATTTATTATGAATTGAACATCTTCTTCCGCTAAAAAATATACCATAATTAGAAATATTAATGGTGCAAAAAAACACTAAAGTAACTTAAAGAAAATAAGATATTATTTCCTTTTAGGTGTTTCACCTTTCTAATTTTCCAAAAAAGAAAAAGCACCTCACTCTTAACAAGGTGCTTTAGCAATTATACTTTTTATTTTATACACGTACAGCTGTACCACTAACAGCAACCATTAACATTCCATCACGAACGACTTCGTAGTCTACATCAATACCAACAATTGCATTTGCACCTTTTTGCTTCGCAAGAGTTTTCATCTCTTCCATTGCAATATCACGTGCTTCTTTTAATTTACTTTCATATGCACCAGAACGGCCACCGACAACGTCACGAACAGAAGCAAATAGATCACGTACAATATTTGCACCCATAATCGCTTCACCGTTTACAATATCGATATACTCAATAATTTCTTTTCCTTGAATCGTTGAAGTTGTTGTTATAATCATTACTGACACTCTCCTATAATATCTAAAAATTTACTGGTATTTCTTATACCTTTATTATCACATTGAAATAATAAATAGACTATCTAATAACCTTACATAAAGATGACAGTTTTGTAAGATTTCATGGGTGAGGACTGATAATCAGTGGCAAACTCTTCATCCCCACTGATTATCAGTCCTCACCAACTAGCATTTTACGGGCAGTAATACTTCTACTCTTTGTTTTTAGGCAGGAGTATTACTGTCCGCTCAACTAACGAGATAAACTTAACTTTTTTAATTGTTACCGCACGTAGCTTTCAAATATGCATAGGTCGCTAAGTTTTCTAAAACCATACTTGCGGCCTTATAATCTCTTACTTTACTTAATGCTTTCTAATTCCCATTTATGGTTATTACCTGGTGAATTTGTATGCTCAGGTTTTAAAATAAACTCACTAGAAGCTACAACTGGGGCGCTACCATTATCTGCGACACTAGCAGTCCAATTATTTTGTCTAAATGTGATATAAGTAGAATCAGATTTTAGATAGAAACTCTTCTCATTAGGAAGCTTGTCTAATTTAATAGAAGATCTATTGTTTTCAGTATCTAACCAGTTATAATCATAACCATTTCCAATATTTAAATACTGGTAACCACTATAACTACTGTTAGTAAACTTAAGGAACACTTCTTCATCTTTTTTGAATGGTTGTCCTGGTTTAGGCTGTCCTTTTCTTTCTATCATTACTGGTGTTGCTTGAATGTCTGCTCCATGTATTGCCTTTTGTATAGGACCGAGTCTCAATCTATCCCAATTGGACTGAGGTGAAAAGTGTACATATCGCCCATTAATTGTTTGGCTTAAACCAATGTGCCAATCCTCCTGTACACCTTCACGTATGTTAACATTCGTCTTCAAATAGTACTGTTTTCCTTCTAGAATAGGTTCTCCGGAATTATCTACTACTAATTTATCGATAGCCTCTAGATAGCTTTTATTTGAAACAAGAGGCACAGAAACTTCAGTTTTATTATTTTGGACATCATTGAGTTCAAACTTAACTGGGGTTTCTCCAAGAGCTCTTTTGTTTACTGCTAAGTCTACAGGTTCATTCTCTTTAGATTCATACACATTTGAATTCTTATTTCGAACTAATTTTACCTTTTGTTGCTTACCTTCTTTATTATTAACCGTAACAAAGATTTCTTCACTTATATTAAATAAACCTGGTATAACCGATGCGTAAATCTTTTTCTTGCTATAATCATAACTGCTATATGATAGAGTTGGTCGTAGTGCGCGGTTATCAAAGAAACCAAGGTTCACACCTCGTTCTAAAAGAGAACGATTTGGACCATAACGAACTAGATTTTTGTTTAGCTGACCATTTACTACAGCGTTTGCTGTCCAAGCATAACTATCTATCCCGCTATTTTTAAAAAATTCGTCCAATGAAAGATTATGATCAACGCTAGCAGGTTTTGTTTTATCCTTTTTTGGTGTATACACTCTAAATTTTGGTATAGAACCCAAATTTGTTTCTACTAATGTAGTAGAAGCATTTACATTAGACGCAAAATGCGCCCAATCTCCTAAATTTTCAAATTTCCCATCTTTCATTGTATACACATTCATCGTACTAGTAGGCAATACTTCAATAGAAAGAGGTGCCCCTTGTTCTACTGCTTTTAATTCATCCAGTGTTAGGGAAATTTTCACATCCGCTTGACCTTCTACACTGTCCATTAGAATTTCAGTTTTATTGTTTCCACCTTTTTCTGTAGTTAACAAGTTTGCTTTATAACGGTCTTGTGTTGCCTTTACAGTATTGATAATTTTATTTCCTAATCGAATGTTAAAGTGAGGTGAAACATCCCCAGCAGATGCTGTACCCGTATTTTTATATTCTAGATGGAAACGCACATTTGCTGCTTTAGCTGAATCAACAGTTGTTGCTGTTGACCAATCAAAACTATTAGAAATACTTTCTGTTTCTGTTTTTGTATTAGAATAACCATACCCCACATTTAACGATCCTTTTCCTGAAGGTACAGGACCCGCTGCTGATCCCTCAGCACCGGCTTCACCAGCTAAACCTACATTAAAAGAATGTTGTACCGATAAACTTTTTTCCCAACTCTTAGTACGTGATTCACCATTTGAATCTGTAATACTAGCAACTGGAGTAATATCGATGCGTTTTACAGCAATTTGTAGATTTGGCACATTCGCAATCATGGGATTGAAATCTACATCAGAATCACTGCCATAATGCTCCACTTCATAGCTATCTGTAAAAGGATCTCCATCTGAGTTTGCACTCCTAGGATTTGTTATAAATCTCTTTTCACCAAAGTCTTGCTGTTGATCCCATGGTTGGGCTTCATTTTTCCCTGTCTTTTTATTAAATACAATTTTAAACCCTTTTTCTTCTACATCATTAGGAATGCCATCATTATCCCAGTCATTATTTTCCTGAGGCTCTTCCATAATTATGATTCCCTTTTTTTCAGAACCATCATAGATAATATTTTGCCCTTCCTTCATATTTTTATTTTCTTTAAAAGTTTCCACTTTTCCGTCTTGTTCAGGTGTTGTTTCAGCTAACGCAGGGGATGCCAAAGTCAGTGCCATTGTTACACTACCTAATACACTAAGTGTTGGTTTTAATTTCTTCATCGTCATTTTTCTCCTTGTTTTCTAGATGAGTTAGAACATCTACTAGTAAGATTAACTTCATCATAGCTAACAAATCTTTCATTTCTCTCTCATAAATGTTACAAAAGTCTTTCAACCGTATTATTTCTTTTCTGATGCAATGGGAAGAGTAAACCAAAATTCACATCCCTGTTTCCCATCCGAACGATCTTGAACACCAATTTCTCCTTTGTGTATTTCAACTAGTGATTTTGCAATGGCGAGTCCAAGTCCAGACCCTCCAGATTGTGAACTTCTTGATGGATCTGTTCTGAAAAAACGTTCAAATATACGTAATTGATCATCGTAAGAAATCCCTTCCCCTTCATCACGCAAAATGAATGTAACTTGCTGTTTTTGTTTATTTTCCTCCACAATTAACTCGATTGTTCCAAATGTGGGGGAATGCCGAATCGCATTATGTAACAAATTACTGATAACCCGCACTATTTTACATGGCATAATCCAAAGTCGTGGCAATGTATCCGAAACGTGCAATTGCAAATGGATATTTTTGTCCTTCAATAAGATCGCATGGGAATCTAGTACTTCTAATAGAATGCTGTCCACATGTGTTAAACTGGGATGAAAGGCTCCTTGTCCAAGTTCTAGCTTAGAAAGCTCAAACAAATTATTAATTAATCCACTTAATCTTTGAATTTCGTTTAGGATTGTTGTTAGATACTGCATTTTCATATTAGGATCTTCAATTAAACCATCTTGTAACGCTTCTATCATCAATTGTATGCTAGCCATAGGGGTTCGTAAGTCATGGGAAATATTCGCAATTAGTTCTGTACGTGCTTTTTCTCCTTGTTCTAACTTAGTAAAGCTTTCTTCTAATTTTTTAGCCATTTGTTGAAAAGCTGTCGCTAATTCTTTAAACTCTTCTGGTTCTTTCCCGATTATATACATCGTTTCAAAGTGTCTATCACTAAATTGTTTCGTTAATGCAATTAAATTTTGAATAGATCTCATAATAGGACGTGTCATTAACCAGTAAATAATCGTTGAAAGAATCATCGCTACCATCACAATTCCTATTAATAGCCGTGTTTGTTCCGGTCTAAGTAACATTCTTCTGTCACTATACCAGATCGAAATTACTATGATTCCCGTGCTTAATAAATTCATCAATAACAATTGATTCCGTAACTTCATGTTTCATTTCCTCCATCTGGCTCAAAGCGATATCCTATGCCCCAAACTGTATGAATCCAACGATTCTTTGTTGTATGCTTCTCCAATTTTTCACGTAGACGACTCATTAACACAGTTACTGCATTTGTGCACCCTTCATACTCAAAATTCCATATCTGTTCAAGAAGTTGAGATCGTGAGAATACTTGTTTTGGATGTTTTGCCATTATATAAAGTACCTCAAATTCTTTCACTGTTAACTCAATTTCATGTCCACAAACAAATACACGTCTTTTCGTTGGATCAATCTTCAAATCTAGGAACTCTATCATTTCTGATACAGGTTCTTTCTCTTGTATCGTTGCTTGATTTCCTCTTCTTAATATAATTTGCACCCTTAATACTAATTCACGAGGTGAAAACGGCTTTGTCACATAATCATCCGCGCCCATTGTTAATCCTAAAATTCGATCTCTTTCTTCTCCTCTAGCGGTTAACATAATAATAGGGACATTAGAGTATTGGCGAATTTCCTCACATAATTCCCAGCCATCTTTTTTCGGCATCATCAAGTCTAGAATAATTAAATCTGGTTGATATTGCTGAAATACATTCCAACCTTCTGTTCCGTTTACAGCGGTGTATACTTCATATCCTTCTCTTTCCAAGTACCGTTTACATATTTCTCGGATATTATCTTCATCTTCTATGATTACAATTCTTTTTTTCATACATTAAGTCTCCTCTGTTCCTTATAAAAACTGCGATAACAGCACACTAAATAAAGTGAAATTTTAATCAGTGGGGGTCTTACTGCCCGTTAATGCGGGATAAAAATACATGATTTTTATTATGCTTTTACGAAATAATGCTGATATAAATAGCCTTCCTAAGATATTTCTCGCTTCTTACCATCTTTAAAGAATGTTAAAAATAAAGTGAAACTTTAATCAGTGGGGGTTTTCTTCATCCCCCACTGATTATTAGTTGAACGAATCGGGCTTTTACGGACAGTTCATCTCCCACCTAACTTCTTTGCTTTCGCTAAATTTTGAGGTGGGAGTGTTACTGTCCGTTAATGCGGGATAAAAATGGAGTTACACAATAATTTTTATGTCACATTAACAATTCTGTTTATATAACTATAAAAACATTTGAGTTACGCTATACACAACAGTCCATCCTATTTGTAATCTCCCTTGAATAAAAGTAGCTTTTTCAAACGCTATATGAAGTTCAAATTCCCCATATTAAATTAATTCTGTTTCTCTAACGCTATTTTCAATCCTTTTTGAAATTCTTCGATATCAGGATTGATTCCAAATACTTCCTCCATTGAAATGAGCTTGTTTAGTAAAGGATATTAGCCCTTCCATACTTGTATATATTTGCTTTCAATTTCCTCATCTTTCTAATCCTCCTAATGTTCTTGTAGCAAGTTGTGTAACGAATTATAATTAAACATATTTTAATGTAGTTTAACACACAATCATTTCTCCATTAATCTAAATTTACTTTATTTCAATTAAATTTAACACATTGAAAGAAATAACATAATTGTATGCAGCAGAAAAGATATCTTTAGCCTTGATATTATTCAATTTCTTTATTTTTAGGAATCGATCTTGTTGTTCCTATAATGTCTTTTTATATGAATACGTTACAATTAGTTACTGATATAATGAAATATTGCTACATTTACATTTACTCAATTACTAACACCTCCTATCACCGGAATATAGATAGATTCAATCAAAAATTGATTATACTGGGGTTACTTCTTTGTTCTTCATCTGAAGCTTTATTTGAATTTACCAATCATATATGGGGATTATTTCTTTCCAAAGCATGAGTGCGGCATGTATGATGCTAGCGAGATTCTGGTGCGAGAAATTTATAAAACCTTGACATACTGATACTATCAATCTAAAAAAGGACATGATCAGTATGAAAAAGAAAAATAGATTTACAGAATCAACCTGTCCAAACTAGAAAGAATTCATCCATCAATTGTTTGCACTTATATCATCAAATATAATTCCGCTAGAAATATATGCGCTATATTCTCTTTCATTTTCGCTTTGCATTAGAGCCTAAAAAGGCCCCTAATGCTAGAGGCCTTCTTCGTTATTTTTCACTTTTCTCGTTTTCTTCCACTACTTGCACAACAGGCTTCTCACTCACCACCTGCTGCACAGCACCTTTTCCAGCAAAACTTTCTAATAGTTCTTTTAAATCAATACCAGAAGAAGCTTTTAATGTTTCTTGCATCGTTGCCATTAGATCAGTCGCATATCCTGCCACTTTTCCAGCTCCGCTGTTTTTTCCACCGCCGCCTGTATCCACAACAGTAATCTTATCAATGTTACTAAGTGGGCTTGCAATTTCTTTTGCGTAGCTTGGAAGCATTTTAAGAACCATATCCATAATTGCCGCTTGCCCATATAATTCGAACGCTTCCGCAATTTTTTGCTTCGCTTCCGCTTCTGCTAAACCTTTTAATCGGATAACATCCGCTTCCGCTGTACCTTGCGCTTTTTGAACTTCTGCTTTTGCCTGCCCTTGTGCCTTTTCAATTTCGGCTTTTGCTAAACCTTCTACACGCACCTCTTCCGCACGTGCTCTTGCTTCTGCTTCAATCTTATATTGATCTGCATCTGCTTTTTTCATTTGTTTTACTTTTTCCGCTTCCGCTGATTGTTCCACTGCATAACGATCTGCATCTGCTTTCTTCTTTACTTCCGCGTCGTATTGTTTTTCACGACGTGCAATTTCTTTTTCTTCTAATTCAATTTGCTTTTCACGCTCAATGATTTTAACGCGCATTTGCTCTTCTGTAACACCTTGTTGTGCTTTTGCTTGTTGTAATTCATAAGAAAGGTCCGCATCGGCACGTGCTTGCTCTTGCTCTCTCTTATATGATTGTACTTTTAATTCTTTATGCTTTTCAGCCTCTGCAATTTGTGCATCGCGTTGATATTCAGCTTCTTTTGCTTCTTTCTCCGCACGAGCTTTTTCAATACGTGCTTCTTTTTCACGCTCTGCATTCGCAATTGTTGCATCACGTTTCACTGTTGCGATTTGCGGTTGACCTAAAGCATCTAAATAACCATTTTTATCCATGATTTCTTTAATCGTAAAGGAGACAATCCGAAGCCCCATCTTCTTCAAATCTGTCGAAGCAACTTCATGTACTTTTTGTGCAAATTGCTCTCTATTACTATAAGCATCCTCCACTGTCATTGAAGATAAGATAGCACGTAAATGGCCTTCTAATACTTCTTTCGCTTCAACTTTTAACTCTTCCGTTTCTTTCCCTAAATATTGTTCAGCTGCTGTAGATACTTCTTCAATTGTTGAACCTACTTTAATAATAGAAACACCATTTACCGTAACTGGCACCCCTTGCTTTGTATACGTATCACGTGTTCCAACTTCTAATTTATAGTTTAATAAACTAAGAAGTTCCGCTCGTTGCATAATTGGTACAACAAATGTACCACCACCACGAATAATTTTAATTTTTTTACCATCATCTGTTGTGACAACGTTTTTCCCGCCACCAAGCCAGTTTCCTGTTACAATCAGCGCCTCATCAGGACCAACTGTACGGTATTTTGTGATAAACACCAAAATAAGTAAAAGTAAGATTGCGAGTAATATACCACCGATAATTAATGGAATCATTCAAATTCCCCCTTATAACTTTGGTTTTTTTAAAGAATAAGCGATGTTCTGTACAAGCAAAACACCATCTTGAACTTCCTCAATAATGACCTCGGTTCCTTGTAAAATATCTTTCTTTCCAATTGTCTTAGCCGGTATCGCATTACTTCCAAATTGCGAAGAAACTAATACTTCTCCAAATCCTTCTTTCGGGATGGTAATAATCACTTCTCCTTTGCATCCAACAAATTCAGCCATACGTTGCACTGTATTTTGTTCAGCTTCTGCAATTGGTTTTAAAATCAATATTTTCATTAGAAAAACTCCAATAAAAGATATGCCGAAAGAAAGACTAAAAATAACAATACTATTCCAAGTAAATAAATACTCTCCTATATAACTAAAACCACAAAGCATGGCAAAGAAACTGAGCAGCAACGTTACAATAGATGTAGATCCACCTCCGAAGCTAAATATGGATTCAAATATATCTCCAAAAAAGATATAAATAACAGTAAGTACGGTAGCAATAATAAATCCATATAAATAAATTGTCTCAAGCGGATAACCCAACAATGTCATGCCTTATCCCCCTTTCATCATTACCTCTCTCTTTGTTATATGTATGCCTCACCTCTTTCAAAAATTATTTTTCCTAATTTTCAGTTATTTAATCTTTTAAAAAAAACCTGTACGACAGGCTGCTTAAAAAAGAACAGGAGGAGCCTATGGTGACAGGCTCCTCCTAGAAAATAACCGTTATATTATATATTTATATAATATACTATTTTACATAAAAAGTAAAGTTATATAAATATTTCTACTTCGATTTTTTCCCTTTTATTACACATGAATGAATATTCTATTATTTAAACTCAATCTTATTGAACTCCCCCCACCTACCTCTACACGAGCTTGAGGAGGGAGTCTTCTCGGTTAAAATGATAAAAAACCCCTTAAAAAAGGGGTTACGCCATTTTCTCACCTGATTCTTCTCTAAAAAAGCTCTTCATTGCATGAAACACATCAGCTTTCTGCTTTAAAATATAGTATCTGAAATTCTCATCTTTAATATTTTTATAGGCTGACATAAGCGTACTGTGACGATTGTACTGGTTGAGCCCTCCATCATATACCCTTAATGTTATTACTGGTTGAACATAGCAGCTATATTCATTGTTGATAAAATAATTAGCGAAGAAGTACCTTTGCTCGTAATTTCTGAAACAATACTTCTTAGCCATGAATATAAGGTAGACTCACAATAGTAGTATTTGCATATGTAAGGAATTATCTTATAAAATAAAAAGAAATGATCGTCAGGGAGAGAAAACCCATGTCCAACCAATTAGTAAATTTACGAATCGATTTTGCTTTTAAACAGTTATTTGGAACCAAAGGAAATGAAGAGATTTTAACAGGGTTCTTAAATGCCATTTTAGAGGAATCTTTGGATGCACCGATTACATCTCTACAATTGGAAGACCCGCATCTTCATAAGTCATACGAAGATGATAAGTTATCCATTTTAGATTTACTAGCAACACTCGATAATGGAACTCAAGTGAATATTGAGATCCAGGCGCGACAAGAAGTCGCTTCATAATAGTGCGCATCCATAAGGATACGCTATTCTAGTTGTCAAGAATATTTCCACCCGAAACAGCGTTGCTAGTAATGGCAGGGTTGGTTGCATGAAGGAACGCATA